>JANQGU010000045.1 GCA_028282935.1 Kiloniellales bacterium | reverse complement strand
GGCTGCGAAGCGCGCCTTGACGCGGAAGGAATCGATCTCGTTGTAACGGCCGTCCCGTTCGATGCCCCAGCAGCCCGAGACCAGGGACTGGACCTGCCGCACCGGCCAGCGCCGGGGATCGTAGGCATTGGGTTTCGCCAGAACGTTCGCGTCCGGCACGATCGGGACGCTGGCTCGGTAGCGCTGCGCAAGGGCCTCTCTGTCCGGGCCGGCCGCACAGGCGGAGAGAAGCCCGGCGGCCAAGGCCGGAACCAAAGCCGCCCGGAGCAGAGCCGCCACCGAACGCACGCTATGGCGAGACGCGGTCGCGTTCACTTCGGGAGCCACGCGCCTGGGTCGAAGACTAGGACCAGTTCCTTCCAGCGCTCGTAGGTCCCGGCTGGCATCCGAAGCGGGCTGCAGCGCGTGACGGCGCGGGACGCGGCTTCGACCGAGATCCGACGGTAGGCGCTGCGCTCGGCGTTTTCGCGGTCGATCACCTGCAAGCGCCGCAGCGTCCCGTCCGGATCAAGGAAGATCCGGAGCTTCACAATCATGGCCTCGTTGTCCGGCGCGCCCACCGGGAAGTTCCAGCAGCGCACCACCTGCGCCATGGCGGCGTCCGTCTCGGGCGAGGCGGGCGGCCCCGAGCGCACCGATCGGGCAGCCTCCGATGCGCTGGAGGCTTCCGGCTCGGGATCCGCCGCGCAAGCGGCAAGAAGCCCGGCGGCGAGAAGAACAACGGATCCGGAGCGAAGCAGGGCGGTACTCATGTCCCGGATATTGCCGAAGGCCGCGCCCCTCCGCATCCTGCAGTTGCGGGACCCGCCGGGCTAAGCCGCCGCCTCAAGCGCCGCCACGCCCGGCAGGGTCCGGCCTTCGAGCCATTCCAGGAAGGCGCCGCCGGCGGTGGAGACATAGGTGAAGTCGTCGAGCACGCCGGCGTGGGCCAGGGCCGCGACGGTGTCGCCGCCGCCGGCGACCGAGAGCAGGCGGCCGTCGCCGGTCAGGCGGGCGGCGGCCTGGGCCACCGCGTTGGTGCCGCGGTCGAAGGGCGGCACCTCGAAGCAGCCCAGCGGGCCGTTCCAGACCAGGCTGCGGCAGTCCTCGAGCCGCCGGGCCAGGTGCTCGGCGGTCGCCGGGCCGACGTCGAGGATCATCTGCCCGGCCGGGACCGCCTTGACCGAGACGGTGTCGCAGGCGGCGCCGGCCTCGAGCGTCGCCGCGACCAGGGCGTCGCTCGGCAGGACGATGTCGCAGCCCTGGGCCTTGGCCTTGGCCATGATCTCGCGCGCGGTCCCGGCCAAGTCGTGCTCGCAGAGCGAAGAGCCGACGTCGACCCCGGCCGCGGCCAGGAAGGTGTTGGCCATGCCGCCGCCGATGATCAGCAGGTCGGCCCGCTCGACCAGGTTGCCCAGGAGCTGCAGCTTGGTCGAGATCTTGGCGCCGCCGACCAGCGCGGCCAGGGGCCGCTTGGGATCCTCCAGGGCCTCGGCCAGATGCTCCAGCTCGGCCTGCATCAGGCGCCCGGCGGCGGCAGGCAGGCGGCGGGCCAGGGCCTCGACCGAGGCGTGGGCGCGGTGCGCCGCCGAGAAGGCGTCGTCGACGTAGAGGTCGCCCAGGGCGGCGAGGGCCTCGGCGAAGGCCGCGTCGTTGGCCTCCTCCCCGGCGTGGAAGCGCAGGTTCTCGAGCAGCAGGACCCCGCCCTCGGCCAGGCCGGCCACCGCCGCTTCGGCCGGCGCGCCGACGCAGTCCGGGGCGAAGGCCACGGGCGCGCCCAGGGCGGCCTCCAGGGCCGCGGCGACCGGCTCGAGGGAGAACTCGGGCCGGCGCTCGCCCTTGGGGCGGCCGAAGTGCGACAGCAGGATCACCTTCGCGCCCCGCTCGCTGAGCGTCCGGATCGTCGGCAGGGCGCGTTCGATGCGGGTCGCGTCGGTGACCCGGCCGTCCTTCATGGGCACGTTGAAGTCGACCCGGACCAGCACCCGCCGGCCCGTCGGGTCGAGGTCGTCGAGGGTCCGAAACGCGGCCATCCTGCCGTCCTCCCGCTTTTTCTGTCCAAGGTTGAGCTATGCCCCAGCCGCACGAGCGGGGCAAGCCCGTGGCGCCGGGCGCAGCGTCACAGAGAGTTCCATTGACAGGCCGGGCCGAGTTTTCCAGCCTTGCGGGCATGAGCTATCGCTTCGCGCTGATCACCGGCGCCACCAGCGGCATCGGCGAAGCCCTGGCCAAGGCGCTGCCGGCCGAGACCGGGCTGCTGCTGACCGGCCGCGACGCCGAGCGGCTGGCGACCCTGAAGGCCGAGCTGGGCGAAGGCAACCGCCGGGTCGAGACCCTGGCCGCGGACCTGGCCCGGGACGCCGGACGGGACAAGGTGATCGCGGCGGCGCAGGAGCTGCCGGTCGACCTTCTGATCAACAACGCCGGCACCGGCCAGATCGGCCCGGTGCTGGAGATCCCGGCCGAGCGCGAGCGCGAGGTGGCCGAGGTCAACGTGGTCGCCCCGGTGGTCCTGACCCGGGCGCTGCTGCCCGGGATGCTGGAGCGCGCCCGGTCCGAGCGGCGGCGCGGCGGGCTGATCGTCGTCGCCTCGATCATGGCCTTCCAGCCGGCGCCGATGATGGCGACCTATGCCGCCAGCAAGGCCTTCGACCTGCACTACGCCGAGGCCCTGGCGGCCGAGCTCTCCGGACAGCCGATCGACGTCCTGGCGCTCTGCCCCGGCGGCACCCGCACCCGCTTCGGCGCGCGGGCCGGGATCCATGCCGCGCGCAGCAACGGCTGGGACAGCCCCGAGCGGGTCGCGCGCGAGGCCCTGGCCGCCCTGGGCCAGCGCGACGTCCACGTGGTCGGCGGCCGCAACCGCCTGGTGACCTCGATGCCGCGCTTCCTGCCGCGGCGCACCGTGACGGCGATCTTCCGCCGCGCGCTCTCCGGCCTGGGCGAGGCCTGATGGCCGGACCCCTGGAGCGCACCGCCTACGCCCTGGGCCAGACCGCCCGGGCCGGGGTCTTCTGGGGCCAGTACTGGCTGTCCGGCCGGCTGACCACGCCGGTCAAGGCGCCCCGGCCGATCGACAAGCCGATGCCGGGCGCCCGCCGGATCCTGGACGGCCTGCGGGAGCTCTTCGCCCAGGACTGGCGCAACATCGAGGCCGGCTACTACCGTCTGCCGCATGACCTGGCCGCCTCGCCGGTTCAGGCCGTGGCCCGGGCCGGCGCCTATTTCTCCGACCTGGCCAAGGTCGAGGCCCGGCGCCACGCGCGCAGCAACAGCGAGGTCTTCGAGGCCCCGCACAAGGAACGCTATCCCCGCTACTTCCTGCAGAACTTCCACTATCAGACCGACGGCTACCTCAGCCGGCGCTCGGCCGAGCTCTACGACCACCAGGTCGAGGTGCTGTTCGGCGGCGGCGCCGACGCCATGCGCCGCCAGGCCCTGGTGCCGCTGTACCACTTCCTCAAGGCGCGCCGGGTGCGCGAGACCCGGCTGCTCGACCTGGGCTGCGGCACCGGGCGGCTGCTGTCCTTCGTCAAGGACAACTACCCGCGCCTGGAGGTGACCGCGCTCGACCTCAGCCCCTACTACCTGGAGCGGGCGCAGGAGCTCCTCCGGCCCTGGCGCGACGTCGCCTTCGTCCAGGCGCCGGCCGAGGAGACCGGGCTGCCCGAGGCCGGCTTCGACGTCGTCACCGCGGTCTTCCTGTTCCACGAGCTGCCGGCCAAGGTGCGGCGCGCGGTCGCGGCCGAGGCGGCGCGCCTGCTGAAGCCCGGCGGCCTCTTCCTCCTGGTCGACTCCCTGCAGCTCGGCGACGTGCCGGAGTACGACGGCCTGATCGAGTATTTCCCGGTTGCCTTCCATGAGCCATACTACGCGGATTACGCGAAAAGCGACCTGGAGGCGCTCTTCGCGGCGGTCGGGCTCCGGACCGAGGACGTCACCCTCGCGTATTTCTCGCGGGTCATGGCCCTGCGCAAGCCGAATTAGAGTCTTCTTTCTATCAGGGCGCTTGACGCGCTGACGCCGGACCAATAAATGGTCCGGTCACGGTCAGGGCTCTCGGCGAGGGGCCGCGCGGATACCAAAGATCAAGCCTTTCGGCGCAAGCTGGAACCGGCGGGATCGCCTTGGATCTCGGGGTCGAAGTCGCCTCCGGCTGCAACGACAGCCGGCAGGCCAACGCCCTGCTTTTTGCAGGGCCGGGAGCGATAAAGATGGCGGAAGGGACCAGCCCTCAGGGCGCGCAGCCGTGGCTGCGCAACTACGCGCCGGGCGTGCGCTGGGACGCCGGCTACACAGCCCAGCCCCTCCACTGCATCCTGGACGACGCGGCGGCCAAGATGGGCGCGCGGCCCTGCCTGGACTTCCTGGACAAGCACTATACCTATGCCGAGGTCCTGGATCTGGCCAACCGGGTCGCCAAGGGCCTGCAGGAGATCGGCGTCAAGCCGGGCGACAGGGTCGGGCTGCTGCTGCCCAACACGCCCTACTACGTCGCCGCCTACTTCGGCATCCTGAAGGCCGGCGCGATCGTGGTGAACCTGAACCCGCTCTACGCCGAGAAGGAGCTGCAGCACCTGGTCGAGGACTCCGGCGTCGAGATCCTCTTCACCCTCGACGTCGCCGCGCTCTACGACAAGGTGGCGCAGCTTCTGACCACGACCCGGCTGCGGCGGGTGGTGGTCTGCAAGATGTCCGAGATCCTGCCCTTCCCCAAGAACCTGCTGTTCCCGCTGCTGCGCTTCTCGCAGCTGGCGACGATCCCCGCCGACGTCCAGCACCTGCGCTTCTCCAAGCTGACCGCCAACGACGGCGCGTTCCGGCCGCAGCCGGTGGACCCGGCCAAGGACCTGGCGGTCCTGCAGTACACCGGCGGCACCACGGGCTTGTCCAAGGGCGCGATGCTGACCCACGGCAACGTCTACATCAACGCCCGCCAGCTCAGCGACTGGTTCCCGGAGCGGGAGATCGGCAAGGAGAAGCTGCTCTGCGTCCTGCCGCTGTTCCACGTCTTCGCCATGACCGCGATCATGCACTGGGCGCTGATGAACGGCGGCTCGATGATCCTGCTGCCGCGCTTCGACCTGGACCAGCTGCTGAAGGTCATCAAC
>JANQGU010000041.1 GCA_028282935.1 Kiloniellales bacterium | reverse complement strand
GCAAAAGGCATGTCATCCCTGTGAAGTATTATAACTAAGCTGTTTAGGTTAACTTCTTAATCATATATTCGTCCGATACTCCCAACCCAGTTTCACGGCGCAGGCGCGCTCGCAGGTAGCCCTTCGCCCGCAACTCGATGAAACCTAGGTGGCGTTGGATGACGGACATTCAGACAATCCTCCTGAGCCAGCTGAACCGGCATCTGGTCGGCAGCGATCTGGCCAAGGACATCGACGACGTCCTTGTCGATCGCTTCGGCGCGGCCAAGCAGGAGTATCGCAGCATCCCGAAGGACGAGCTCGACAGCGACGTCGAGGAGAAGCGCGTCGAGCTTCTCAACAGGATCTCGGTGCTGCAGAGCCAGACCTTCTTCAAGGTCAGCAAGGACGACGCGCTGACCAAGATGATCCCGAACCTCCTGATCCCCTATCTGATCGATCAGGGGGCGGCGGCCTACGAGGCGCGCAGCCTGCAGGACCTGACCATGCTGGACCACAATCTCCAGCAGTTCCAGAAGGTCCTGGACCAGGCGATCAAGCGCACCCACGGCCGCCAGTCGTCGCGCCGCTTCGGCGTGCTCGGCACGACCCTGGGGCTGATCGGCACGGTCGCCCTGGTCGTCTGGGCGCACCGCTCGGGCCTCGACATGAACTGGACGATCCCGATCTTCTCGGTGCCGGTGCCGATCGTGCTGTGGAGCCTGGTCGGCTCCCTGGCGGCGATGTTCTACCGCTTCAACACCTCGTCCGAGAGCGAGGATCCCCTGCGCCTGCTGCTGACCCGGCCGGTCTACGGCGTCGGCATGGGCATGATCGTCTACTTCCTGATCGCCAGCTTCCTGGTCCCGGAGGTCGCCGCGCTCTCGCTGGGCACCCACAAGGCCATGTGGGTGGTCGCCTTCCTGGCCGGGTTCAGCGACCGCTTCATCGACTTCACCTTCAACCTGATCGTCGGTTCCCTGGGCCAGCTGACCAAGACCGGCGCCGACCAGGCCGTCGAGGCCCAGGGCGGCGACGGCGCACGGCGCACCATGCAGCTCCTCGAGGAGATGTCCTGGGGCCGCCATTCGATCCCCGACCGCCCCGGCATGCCGGAGCGCCGCCGGGCCCCCTCCGAGCGGGCCGCGCACGGCGCCGGTCCGCGCCCCGGCGGCGGCGCGGCGGGCGAGGCCGACGGCGCGGTCAGCGGCAGCCCGCCGGTCGACGACCCCCGGTCCAGGGGCGGCAAGGACGCGCCTCGGAACTGAGGACCCGGTTCCTGCAAGAGACACGAACGACCCTCCCGCCACCGAAGTTGGCCCCCGTTCCGAAGCGGGGGCCTCTTTTTTTGCCCTGCGGCGGCCGCAGGTCTCACCGCAGATAGCGGATCCACTGCCAGAGGTTGAGCAGCGAGGCCAGCGAGCCGGCGACGTAGGTCAAGGCGGCGGCGCGCAGGATGCGCCGGGCCGCCGGCAGGTCGCGCTTGGGCAGGTAGCCGCCCCGGTCGAGGATCGGCAGGGCCCGGGCGAAGGAGGCGTTGAACTCGACCGGCAGGGTCGCCAGGTGGACCACCACCGCGCTGGCCATGGACAGCACGCCGATGCCGATGACGCCCAAGGTCAGCAGGGGCGAACGGCTGATCAGGCCCCAGAAGGGCGAAGTCAGGGCGATCACCGAGCCCATCCGCTGAAACAGGGCGGTGGCTTTCACCAGGCGATGGCGGTTGACCAGGGGTGCGTAGGCGTCGCGGTGCTGCAGGGCGTGGCCGACCTCGTGGGCGGCCACCACCACAGCGGTCAGCGAGCGGCCGTCGTGGTTCGGCTTGGTCAGGCGCACCATGCGGTCCGTCGGGTCGTAGTGGTCGCCCAGGGCGGTCACCTCGACCCCGACCTCCTGGAGGCCTGCCTCGTCCAGGAGGTGGCGCGCCAGCTCGCCGCCGGTCCCCGGGAAGTCCTGGCGGTCGCCGGCGTGGCGCGCCATGACCGTCTTGGCCCAGAGGCTGGGCCCGAAGACGATGGCAAGCACCAGCAAGATCAGCAGCAAGTAAGGCACCCGGCAGCACCCTCGAGGTCAAAGGTCGTGACTCGGGCCGCCCCGGCCAGCCGCCGGGCGCCCGCTCCAACCTCTCAGATTGGGAGCCGGCCGCGGGATTGGAAGGCCGGCATGGGCCGGTCAGCCCCCGGCGTCGCGCTGCAACAGGGTGAAGAGCTCCTGGGGCTGGCGCACGCCGCGCAGGGCGTAGCGGCCGAGCGAGACCAGGCGGTCCGCGTCGCCGCAGCCGGCCGCCTGCGCGAAGGCGGCGGAGACCACGACGCGCTGGTCCAGGGCCCGCGACATAGCCTCGATCCGGGCCACCTCGTTGACCGCGGGCCCGACCACGGTGAAGTCCAGGCGGTCGCGCGAGCCGATGTTGCCGAACTCGACCTCGCCCAGATGCAGGCCCAGGCCGAAGTCGGCCCAGGGCAGGCCTTCCGCTTGCCGCCGGTCGCGCAGCTCGTCGCAGCGCTCGGCCGTGGCGGCCGCCGCGTTGAGGGCCGCGCAGCAGTTCGCCTCGTCGTCCTCGTCCTCCGAGAACATCGCGAGGAAGCCGTCGCCGGTGAACTTCAGGACCTCGCCGCCGAACTCGTGCACGGTGTTGACCATGCACTCGAAGTAGTCGTGCATCATGCCCAGCAGGCGGTCGCGCGGCTGGTTGTCCGAGATCTTGGTGAAGCCGCGCAGGTCGCAGTACCAGAGCACCGCCCGCAGGCTCTCGCCGCCGCCGCGCTTGACGCTGCCGGTCAGCACCCGGCGTCCGGCGGCGCGTCCCAGGTAGGCGGTGACCACGCTTTCGAAGGCGCGCTCGGTGGCGCCGCGGTTGATCGCCAGGGCCAGCGCCGGGAAGAGCGCGTCCAGGGCCGCGGTCTCCGCGTCGCTGAAGCCCCCGGCACGGTCCGTGACCCAGGAGGTGATCAGGCGGTTGGTCGGACCCGGGCGGGCCTCCTCGCCGATGCGGATCTGCAGGGCGTAGTAGTCGCTCGCGCCCTGCGCGCGGAAGTCGTTCAGCAGGGGAAAGCGGGTCGGCTGGTTGCTTTCCCAAAGGCGCTCGCGCAGGCGCATCACGTCGTGGCGCCACATGTAGGCGAAGGGGACGCCGTCGAGCTGCTCGTCCGTCGCGCCGGCCTCGCCGCGCAGCCAGCCGTCCTCCTCCACCTCCTCGGCGTCTTTGCGCCAGATGTAGAGATAGCCTTCGATGATCGGGTGCAGGGTCGGCTGCGAGACGTTGACCCGCCAAAGCTGGAAGCCGGCATCGGCCAGACGCCGGCAGAAGCCGTCCAGCAGGACCTGGACGCTGCTGCCGGCCAGGGCCTGGCCGATGATCCAGTCCTCGATCTCCAGGCGCTGTTTCGCCTCCATGGGCTCCGCCCTTCTCCGTTCCGGGCGTCGCGGCGGCGTCGCAGGGCTAGCGCAGATCCCGATCAGACGCCTGCGCGTCTGGCCGGGAGTAGTGCGCTAACACGTTGAGGTTAGGGCATTACATCCGGCCAGATGGATCGCGAAGCGAGTCCATCTGATCGGATAATACCCTAGACCAGACCCCGTTCGATCGAACGCGGGCCGCTCTAGGCCGCCGCCCGGATCCCCGCGGCCTTCACCTCGTCGCCGACGTAGGCCTCGAACTGCTTGAAGTTGACCTCGAAGCGCTTGGTCAGTTCCGCCGCGGTGGTGTCGTAGGCCACCTTGTCGTGCCAGGTGTTCTTGGGGTCCAGCACCTCCGGCGGCACCTCGGGGCAGGACTGCGGCATGGCCAGGCCGAAGTCCGGGTGCAGCATCGTGCCGACCTCCGCAAGCCGGCCGTCGAGGGCGGCGCGGACCATGGCCCGGGTGTGGCCGATCGCCATCCGCTCGCCGACGCCGTAGGCGCCGCCGGTCCAGCCGGTGTTGACCAGCCAGCAGTTGGCGCCGTGGCGGGCGATCTTCTCGCCCAGCATGCGGGCGTAGACCGAGGGATGCCGCGGCATGAAGGGCGCCCCGAAGCAGGTCGAGAAGGTGGCCGCCGGCTCCTTGCCGAGGCCCTTCTCGGTGCCGGCCACGCGGGCGGTGTAGCCGGACAGGAAGTGGTACATCGCCTGCTCGGGCGTCAGCCGCGAGATCGGCGGCAGGACCCCGAAGGCGTCCGCGGTCAGCATGACCACGTTCTCGGGATGGCCGCCGCGGCCCGAATCGACGACGTTGGGGATGAAGTCGATGGGATAGCTGGCCCGGGTGTTCTCGGTCAGGCGGTTGTCGTCGAGGTCGAGCCGGCGCGTGTCCGGATCCATGACGACGTTCTCCAGGATCGTGCCGAAGCGCCGGGTCGTGGCGTAGATCTCGGGCTCGGCGCGTTCCGAAAGCTTGATCACCTTGGCGTAGCAGCCGCCCTCGAAGTTGAAGACTCCGTTATCCGACCAGCCGTGCTCGTCGTCGCCGATCAGCGCGCGGGTACCCTCGGCGGAGAGCGTGGTCTTGCCGGTGCCCGAGAGGCCGAAGAAGATCGCGGTGTCGCCCTTGGGGCCGAGGTTGGCTGAGCAGTGCATGGGCAGCACGTCGCGCGCCGGCAACAGGTAGTTGAGCAGCGAGAAGACCGACTTCTTGATCTCGCCGGCGTAGATCGAGCCGCCGATCAGCACCATCCGCCGGGCGAAGCTGACCACGACGAAGACCTCGGAGTTGGTGCCGTCGCGCTCCGGATCGGCCTGCAGGAAGGGCGCGTGGAGCACGGTGTAGGCCGGCTCGAAGCCCGGCAGCGATTCGCGGTCCGGCTGGATGAACATGTTGCGGGCGAAGAGGCTGTGCCAGGGGCTCTCGCTGACCACCCGCACCGGCAGGCGGAAGGCCGGATCGGCGCCGGCATAGACGTCCTGCACGAAGAGCGGCCGGCGCTGCAGGTAGGCGGCGACCTTGGCATGCAGGCGGCCGAAGTCGTCCTCGGGCATGGCGACGTTGACGTCGCCCCACCAGATGTCGTCCCGCGAGGCGGCCTCCTCGACGATGAACTTGTCCTTCGGCGAGCGCCCGGTGTGGATGCCGGTCGTCACCACCAGCGCGCCGCCTTCGGCCAGCTCGCCCTCGCCCCGGCGCAGCGTCTCCTCGTAGAGCGCCGCCGCGGGCAGGTTCCAATGGATGTCGCCGGCGTTGACGATGCCGTGGTGCTCGAGGCCGTAGCGGCTGACGGCCGGTCCCCTGTCGGTCAAGACGTGGTCTCCCATTTTTTTCCCGACGGCCGTCCCGGGCGCCTTGCGCGCACTCTGCGGCCAAGTTCCCCTGGCGCAGTTCTAGGCGCCCCGCTGGGGCGGCGCAAGCGGTCACGGCGGCTTTCCAGGCCCGCCGAATCGCGTGCGATGGAACAGGGAAAGCGGTGGGTGTCTTAGTGATTCCTTAGTACCGGGTCCACGATTTTGCGCCCGATCGCGAGCCAGCGGCGCTCGGTACTTGGAAATTTCTGTTTCTACTGGGGGATCACAGATGACCTATTCAATTCGAACCTTGGCCCCAATTCGGACCTTGGCCCCAATTCGAACTTTGGCCAAGGCCGGCTGTCTTCTCGGCCTTCTCGCCGCTGCGGCGCAGGCCGCCGAGCCTCATGTCGAATTGATGGAGGGCTTTGTCGAGAGAACCGTGAAGCAATGGGTCAGCGAGTCGGTCCTGATCGCCGCGATCAAGGCGCAGAACGAGCGCCATGCCGACCTGACCCAGGCGCAGATCGACAGCCTGGACATTCAGTGGCGGACCGAGACCGCGCTGAGCCGGAAGCCGCTGATCGCCCAGGTCTCGGGCAATCAGCTTTCGAAGCGCCTGAAGGAGCTGAAGGCCGGGACCGGGGGCGTGGTGACCGAGGTCTTCGTCATGGACAACAAGGGCCTGAACGTCGCCATCAGCGACGTGACCTCCGATTATTGGCAGGGCGATGAGGCGAAGTGGCAGAAGACCTACCTGGCCGGACCTGGCGCCGTCTTCGTCGACGCCGTGGAACACGATTCCTCCACCGACGCCTTCCAGTCGGCGGTGAGCGTCGCCATCACCGATCCTGAGAGCGGGCGGGTGATCGGGTCCATCACGGTCGGTATCGACGTCGACGAGCTGACGCGGCGCGGGACCTGAGCGGATCGACGGCGGGCGCGGTGTCGCCGGGCTGCCGGGCACCGCACCCTCCAGGCCCCCCAGGCCCCGCAGTCCCCACGCCCCACGCCGGCCTTCGTGTTTCGCGGGCGCTAAAACTTAGAGAAATCAATATCCTATTTGTAGCTTAATTTTACTAACGATAGAATATCAATTCGACTGTCAATAACTTAACGGTTCTTTAGTAACACTCAGATTGACTAACAGGGCACTTTCTAAAACTAGAAGCCGTCGCATAGTCGATGGCGCTCTTGACTTGGAGACTTCCGCGTTCACTGGGGGATTCCCGATGACCCATCCTATCCGCGGCCTGGTGCTGGCAGGCTGCCTTCTCGGCTTCCTGACCGGCGTGGCGCAGGCCGCCGAACCTCACGTCAAGCCGATGCAGGACTTCGGCAACAACACGGTCAAGCAGTGGCTCAGCGAGCAGGTCATGATCGATGCGATCAAGGCTCAGAACACCCGCTATGCCCAGCTGACCCAGTCGCAGATCGACAGCATGGACATTCAGTGGCGGACCGAGACCGTGCTCAGTCGCAAGCCGCTGATCAAGCAGGTTTCCGGCAACCCGCTGTCGAAGCGGCTGATGGAGCTCAAGGCGGCCACCAAGGGCGTGGTCACCGAGGTCTTCGTCATGGACAACCGTGGCCTCAACGTCGCCATCAGCGACGTGACCTCCGACTACTGGCAGGGCGACGAGGACAAGTGGCAGAGGACCTTCCTAGCCGGTCCCGGCGCCGTCTTCATCGACGCGGTCGAGCACGACGCCTCGACCGACAGCTTTCAGTCGCAGCTCAGCATGTCGATCACAGACCCGGCGACCGGCCAGGTGATCGGGGCGATCACCGTGGGCATCAACGTCGACCGACTGAACGCCGTCGGCCTCTGATCCTCGGGTCGATCTGATTCTCGGGCCGCCGTCCCGCGGCGGCCCAAGGCCTTCCGCATAGGAAGCCGCCGCTTTCCGCGGCGGTTTCCTGCTGTCTTCGTCCTGGAGCCTGGCCGCTTCATACCGGAAGGGTGTGCAGCGGCCAGGCTCCAACGCGTTGGGACGGATCAGGTCCGCCTCGGAGTGAGTCGGTCCAAGGCGGTCCCGATCCAGGGTGGGACGCGCCGGGCCTTTGCCGCCGGGCTGTCGCTCGGCGCTCGCGTCCGGGCGGCGGCGTAGGGCGCCGGCCCTGGGAGACTCTTAGCACGAAAGCCATAAAGCGTTATTTCTACAGAAGAAGACATATTCGGTAAGGCATAATTAAGTCTACCTATTGGATAAAAGCGGCCTGAACCGCTCCGCGCCGGTTGCGCGGAAGGCCCTTGGATCAGCTTTTTTCTGGATAGGCAGTGCCATGACAAGCAAAACCCGAGTTTTCGTCGCTACCACAGTATTCACTGCGTTCTTCGCGGCCACGGCGGTGGCCGAGGAGCCCCATGTCGCGCCCATGAAGGAGTTCGCCGAGGCGCAGGTCGCCGCGTGGATTCAGGACCCCTCGGTCGTCGAGGCCATCAAGGCGCAGAACGACAAGCACGCCGGTCTGACCGAATCGGAAATCGGCAGCCTGGACCAGCAGTGGCGCAGCGAGACCGGCGCGGACAGCCAGCCCTTCATCGACAAGGTGCTCAAGAACGCGCTGTCGCAGCACCTCGCCAGCCTCAAGGCCGGCCAGCAGGGCCTGGTGACCGAGATCTTCGTCATGGACAACAAGGGTCTGAACGTCGGCCAGAGCGACGTGACCTCCGACTACTGGCAGGGCGACGAGGCCAAGTGGAAGGAGACCTACCTGGCCGGCCCCAATGCGGTCTTCGTCGACGAGGTCGAGCAGGACGAATCGACCCAGATGTTCCAGTCGCAGCTCTCCATGGCGATCACCGATCCGGCTTCCGGCGAGGTCATCGGAGCGATCACCGTCGGCGTGAACGTCGACGACCTGCTCTAGCGCAGGTCCCGACCAGCCGCGTTCACGTCTGGCCAGAAGTAGTGCGCTAACTCTCTGAAGTTAGGGCACTACATCCGGCCAGACGGATCGCAAAGCGAGTCCATCCGATCGGATGTTGCCCGAGGCGGCGGTTCCTCCGGTCCCAGATTTTTGCGAGCGAAAAATGATCGACGCCACTTCCGGTTCGACCCCAACTGGCCGGGCTTCGGCCGAGGGACGAGAGGCTAGGACGGGCCGCTCGAGCCGGCTCGGCCTGGCGCGCCGGCTTGCCCTGATCACGGGGGCACTTCTCGTAATCGGCCTGACCGCCCTGGTCTCCCTCGCCGTCGCCGAGGAACGCCGGATCTTGTTCTCGCAGGGCGAATCGGCCTTCGCGACCATCACCCGCCTGCTCGCGGTGAACGTGGCCGGCGGGGTCCGTTGGAAGAAGCCGGAGGTCGTGGAGGCCGCCTACGCCGATTTCGTCGCGGCGCAGGACTCGATGATCGCCAACATCGTCACCTTCACCAAGGACGGCTCGATCCTGACCCGCTACGAATCGGCCAAGCTGGACCGCGCCGACCTCGAGGCCTTCGCCGAGCAGGGCCTGGCCGCCGGGGATCAGGTTTTCCAGCACAACACAGGCAGCCACAGCATCGTCTTCGCCTCCCTGGGCAAGGACAAGAAGGGCAACCCGATCGGGACCATCGCGGTCGCCTGGAGCCTGCAAGGCCTGAACGACATGATCTTCGAATCGGTCATCCATCAGGCCTTGGTCTCCCTCGGCTTCCTGACGGCGCTGGTGGGCCTGCTGGCCTTCATCGCCAGCCGGATGATCGGGCGGCCGATCGGGGCGATCACCCACGCCATGCAGCAACTGGCGCAGGACGATCTGGACGTGGTCCTGCCGGCGCTGGATCGGAGTGACGAGATCGGCGAGATGGCCCGGGCCACCGAGGTCTTCAAGCGGAACGCCCAGGAGGTCGAGCGGCTGCGCGCGCAACAGCTCGAGCAGGACCAGCGTCTGCAGGCCGAGAAAGAGCAGGCCATGCGCGATCTGGCCGACTACTTCGAGCGCACGATCAAGGGGGTGGTCGAGGGCGTCAGCGACTCCTCGGCCCAGGTCCAGGCCGCCGCCAGGACCGTCTCCGAGACCTCGACCCAGGCCCAGGGAAGAACCTCCGCCGTCGCCTCGGCCTCGGAAGAGGCGACACAGAACGTGCAGGCGGTCGCCGCCGCGGTCGAAGAGCTCTCCCAGTCGATCGCCGAGGTCAGCCGCCAGGTCGCCCAATCCAGCAAGGTCTCGCGAGAGGCCTCCGAAAAGGCCGACAGCACCAACCGGGCGGTGGCGGGTCTCGCCGAGGCTGCGCAGAGCATCGGCAGCGTCGTGCAGCTCATCTCGGACATCGCCGAGCAGACCAACCTGCTGGCGCTCAACGCCACGATCGAGGCGGCCCGGGCCGGGGATGCCGGCAAGGGCTTCGCCGTGGTCGCGGGCGAGGTCAAGAACCTGGCCAACCAGACCGCCAAGGCGACCGACAAGATCACCGGACAGATCAAGGAGATCCAGACGGCGAGCGGACAGGCGGTCTCCGCGATCGAGGCGATCACCGAGACCATCCGCCAGGTCGACGAGATCGGCTCGACCATAGCCGGCTCGACCGGCCAGCAGAACGCCGCGACGGAGGAGATCTCGCGCAACGTCCAGCAGGCCGCCGGTCGAACCAACGGGGTGACCCAGGACATCGGCGAGGTCACGGTGGCGGCCAAGGAGACGGGCAAGGAGGCGGACATCATGCTCGACGCCGCCCGGCAGCTCTCGGACCAGTCCGCCCAGCTGCGCCGGGAGACCGACCGCTTCCTCATGGAGATCCGGCAGTCGGCCGTCGGCGACCGGCGCAAGCACCGGCGCTACGGCGGTCCCTGGCCGGCAAGCGCCAGCGCCTCCGGGCAGCGGGTCGAGGGCGGCCTGCGCGATCTCTCCCTGGGCGGCACCTTCTTCGAGGGGAGCCTGACGGTGGAGACGGGCAGCGCGATCGAGATCAGCCTCGCCGGAGATGGCGGCCTGTTCCGCGGCAAGGTCGTGCGGGCGAAGCCGGAGGGCGTCCACGTCGCCTTCCTTGACGACGAGGCCAACAGGACCCTGGCGCAACGCCTGATCGAGGCGCGCGCGTCCCGCGCGGCTTGACCGGGCGGCGGAAGCGGCCCGGCTGGGACCCGTCCTCGGGTCAGTCGGCCCGGCGCCGCGCCGCCTTGGTCAGGCGGACCAGCTCGACCCGGCAGGACTCCGCGTCGTGAATCGGCTTCTCGAAGGACCCGCGCGCCAGGCTGCGGCCGAGCCTGAGGTCGAAGCCTTCCGGATCGACCCCGACCAGGCGCCAGCCCTGGCCGTCCAGCCTCAGAATCCGCCCGGCGATCAGGTCGAGGGCATCGGTGTGGTCCTCGTTCATGTGGGCCAGGATTCCGCCCTCGGCAGCGGCCAGCGCGGCCGGCGCCGGGCCGAGGCCCAGGTCCGCCTCGGCCAGCCAGTGAATCTGGCCGAAGCCCGCCACCAGATGGGCGGATTCCGGCGCGATCCGGTAGAGTCGGAAGTCCCCGAAGCCGGCGTAGGTCGCCGCCGAGGGATGGCGGGCCACGAAGCGGTCGAGCAGCGCCTGATCTTGGACCGGCGCCGCCTGGCCCTGGAGCGAGGTGCGGGCGCCGGTCAGCGGCTCCTGCTCCGGCCGGTGGCCGTCCACCAGCAGCGAGACCCGCGGATCGGCGGCGATGTTCTTGCTGTGGTCGGCGAGGTCGGAGAGCAGCAGCAGCGGCGCTCCGGCGTGGTCCGAGGCGATGAGCACCAGCGAGGCATAGGGCGCTTGCGCGCCGCCGCGCTGCAGCGTGGTCGCCAGGGCCGCGGTCTCGGCCCGGCGCAGCAGGTCCTTGACGACGGCCCCCGGCGGGGCGCTCGGTTTCGGCTGTTTCATAGGGTTAACAACTGCCTGCGGGCCGGAGCGCGGTCAAGGGCCGGGCGCGCCCCTTGGCCGGCCGCGGCGCAAAGAGCGCGACAATGCCCCCGGATTGCCCCAAAGCGGCCACAGTCCCCGGTCATTAAGGCGTATCTGGCAATCCCGCCCCGCTCTGCCTACATGCATAAGCAATAAGGAACGGCAGCCATGCAGCCAACCATCGCCCTGGTCGACGACGACCGTAACATCCTCGCTTCGGTCTCCATCGCCCTTGAGGCCGAGGGGTTCAAGGTCCGGACCTACACCGATGGGTCCGAGGCATTGCGGGCCTTTCAGGCCAGCCCGGTGGATCTGGCCATCCTCGACATCAAGATGCCCCGGATGGACGGCATGGAGCTGCTCGGCCATCTGCGGAAGTCCTCGACCCTGCCGGTCATCTTCCTGACCTCCAAGGATGACGAGGTGGACGAGGTCCTCGGCCTGAGGATGGGCGCCGACGACTACATCACCAAGCCTTTCTCCCAGCGCCTGCTCATCGAGCGGATCCGGGCCCTGCTGCGGCGCGAGAAGCTGTCCCAGGACGACGCGACCGAGGTCAGCACCGAAAAGCCCCTGACCCGGGGCGATCTGATGCTGGACCCGGCGCGCCACCTTTGCACTTGGAAGGGGGAAGCGGTTAATCTCACCGTGACAGAGTTCTTGATTCTCAAGGCCCTGGCCCAGCGCCCCGGGCACGTCAAGAACCGCGATCAGCTGATGGACGCGGCCTACGGTGAGCACATCTACGTTGATGACCGGACGATCGACAGCCATATCAAGCGTTTGCGGAAGAAGTTCAAGGTCGTCGAGGACGGCTTCTCGCAGATCGAGACGCTCTACGGCGTCGGCTACCGCTATAAGGACGCGTAAGCCGGGGACACGCAAACCAGGGGCGGCGGTGCGCCGCCTGCAAGGGGGATGACGGCCGAAAGCGAGATCAAGCCGCTGCTCGCGCCGCGGGCGGGGGCCGAAGACGTCGGTGACGGCGCCGAGCAATCGCAGGCGCGGCGGGGCGGGCGTCTGCCGATCCTGGGCTCTCCCCTGACCCGCCGCATCCTGACGCTCAACGTCCTGGTCCTGCTGATCCCGGTCCTCGGCCTGCTGCATCTCGAGCAGTTTCGCGACAGCCTGGTCGAGGCCGAGCTGGAGGCGCTGAAGCTGCAGGGCCGGGCCTTCTCGCTGTCCCTGGCCGGCGGCGCGGTCGTCGTCAGCCCCAGCGGCGAGGAATCGATCCTCCCCGAGCCGGCCCGCAACGTCATGCGCTTCCTGCTGCCCGACTCCGGGGTCCGGGCCCGTCTCTTCGACCGCGGCGGCAACCTGGTCGCCGACTCCTTCCGCCTGACGGGCAAGGGCGGCCAGGTGCACGTGGTCGAACTGTCGCCCCTGGACGGCGGTACGGCGGTCTCGCGGACCCTCAGCCGGATGCTCGACCGGGCCATCGACTGGCTGCCCGGCGTCGATCACCTGCCGGTCTACTACGAGGCGCCGGTGCAGCGCGCCACCGACTACGACGAGGTCGCCAAGGTGCTTCGGGTCGGCCGCAGCGGCGGCATGGCCCGGGTCGGCCGGCGCGGCGGCCTGGTGCTTTCGGCGGCGGTGCCGGTGCAGCGCTATCGCCAGGTGCTCGGCGCTCTGATGCTGTCCAAGGACGGCAGCGTCATCGAGGCGGCGGTGCGCAACCGCCGCCGGGACATCCTGCTGGTCTTCGCGATCGCGCTCGGCGTGACGATCCTGCTGTCGATCTATCTGGCCAACACCATCGCGCGGCCGGTGCAGCGCCTCGCCGAGGCGGCCGACCGGGTCCGCCACGCCAAGGGCCGCCAGGTCGAGATCCCGGACATGTCGCATCGCCGTGACGAGGTCGGCGAGCTCTCGGCCGCCCTGATCGACATGACCGAGTCGCTCTGGACCCGGCTGGACGCGATCGAACGCTTCGCCGCCGACGTGGCGCACGAGATCAAGAACCCCCTGACCTCCGTCCGCAGCGCGGTCGAGACCGTGGCCCGGGTCGACGATCCGGAACAGCAGAAGAAGCTGATGAGCATCATCCTCGACGACGTGCAGCGCCTGGACCGGCTGATCAGCGACATCTCCGACGCCTCCCGGCTCGACGCCGAGCTGTCGCGGGCGCAGACCGAATCCGTCGATCTGTCGCAGCTCCTCGGCGCCCTGGCCGAGACCTACGACACCGTCATCGAGCAGAAGGAGCTCAAGTTCGAGCTCAGCCTGCCGACCCGCGACGTCATGGTCCAGGGCATCGAGGGCCGCCTCGGCCAGGTCTTCCGGAACCTGATCAGCAACGCCATCTCCTTCAGCCCGCCGGGCGGCGCGATCCGCTTGCTGGTGCGTCCGCAGGCCGGCGCCGTCGACATCCTGGTCGAAGACGACGGACCCGGGATTCCGGAGACCAAGCTGGCGGCCATCTTCGACCGCTTCTACAGCGAGCGGCCCAGCGACGAGAAGTTCGGCACCCACTCGGGGCTCGGCCTGTCGATCTCGAAGCAGATCATCGAGGCCCTGGGCGGCCAGATCGCGGCCGAGAACCGGCGGGACCCGGAGGGCGCGATCATCGGCGCCCGCTTCCGCGTGCGCCTGCCGCTCGACTGACCTCGATTTCATGGCAGAGGTCCTGGTCCACGCCACCTGCGTCGTGGTCGAGGGCGTCGGCCTGCTGCTGCGCGGCCCCTCGGGGTCCGGCAAGTCCGACCTGGCGCTGCGCCTGATCGACGCCGGCGCGGCGCTGGTCGCCGACGACCAGACCCGCCTGCGGGGTCACGACGGCCGCCTCGTCGCACGGCCGCCCGAGGTGCTGGCCGGCCGGCTGGAGGTCCGTGGGCTGGGAATCCTCGAAGTCTCCCACCGCGCGGAGGCGGCGGTCGATCTCGTCGTCGATCTGACGCCGGGGCAGGAGCCGGAGCGCCTGCCGCCGGCGGCCGAGGTCGAAATCCTCGGCCTTCGCCTGCCACGGCTGCAGCTCGACCCCTTCGGCCCCTCGGCCGCGGCCAAGCTGCGCCTTGCCGCTCGCAGCCTCGGGACGCTACAACAGCCCGATCCAGGGACCCGGAGCAGGCTCGAGCCCGAAATCATGACGACTGAAGGCGCAACCGCAAGCGACAAGGCCGCCGATCTCGCCTCCGCCGACAGCGCCTCCGGTGCGGTCGAGCGGCCCGAGGTTCCGGCGGGCAAGCGATTGGTCCTGGTCACCGGCCTGTCCGGGGCGGGCCGCTCTTCGGTGCTCAAGGCGCTCGAGGACCAGGGCTTCGAGGCGATCGACAACCTGCCCCTGGGCTTTCTCGCGGCGGTGACCAGCGACTCCAACGTCGCCGGGGCCGGGACCGGCGGCGCCGGGCGGCCCGTCGCCATCGGCATCGACACGCGGACCCGGCACTTCGCCGTGGAGGCCTTTCTGGCCCAGCTCGAGGCCATGATCGCACGGCCCGGCCCGAATCCCTGCCTGCTGTTCATCGACTGCGACGACGAGGTCCTGGTCCGCCGCTTCGCCGAGACCCGGCGCCGTCATCCGCTTGCCCTGGACCGGCCGGTGGCCGACGGCATCCGGGCCGAACGGCGTATCCTGACCCCCCTGAGGGCCCGCGCCGATCTGGTGATCGACAGCTCGGAGCTGACCCTGGGCGGGCTGCGGGCGCAGCTTGCCGATCGCCTCGGGCTGGGCGAGGACGGCGGCATGCTGGTCTCGGTGCTGTCCTTCTCCTACCGCTTCGGCCTGCCGAGGCACGCCGATCTGGTCTTCGACGTTCGCTTCCTGTCGAACCCGCACTACGATCCGGTGCTCAGGCCGCTCACCGGACGCGACGAGGCGGTCGCCGCCCATGTCCAGGCGGATCCCGGATTTTCAAGCTTTTTCAATAACCTGACGGAGCTCATCGAGCCGCTCCTGCCGCGCTACCGGCGGGAGGGCAAGAGCTACCTGACCTTGGCCGTCGGCTGCACGGGCGGCCGCCACCGTTCCGTCGCGGTGGCCGAGCGGCTCGCGGCCTGGCTTGCCGACAAGGTGCCGCAGGTCAAGCTCAACCACCGCGATGTCGGGCGCAGCCAAGCCGACGCCCAGAGTCCGGAAACCCAGAGTCCGGAAGCCAAGAGGCCGGAAAAGGAAGACCCATGATCGGACTGGTGCTGGTTACCCATGGCGGTCTCGCGCGGGAGTTCCTGGCCGCCGTCGAGCACGTCGTCGGGCCGCAGGACAGGGTCGCGGTGATCTGCATCGGACCCGACGACGACATGGAAGAGCGGCGCCAGCAGATCATCGACGGCGTCGCCCGGGTCAACGAGGGCGACGGCGTCGTGGTGGTCACCGACATGTTCGGCGGCACGCCGTCCAACCTGGCGATCTCGGTTCTGGATCAGGGCCACGTCGAGGTCATCGCCGGCATGAACCTGCCGATGCTGATCAAGCTGGCCAGCCTTCGCGGCGACAGGGCGATCGGGGCGGTCGTCGCGGAAGCCCGGGAGGCCGGGCGCAAGTACATCAACGTCGCCTCCGAGCTGCTGGCCGGGGAGGCCGCGACGAAGGTCAAGAGATGAACCGCGATCAGGCCCTGGTCGCCAGGCGTCGCGTGACCATCGTCAACCAGCGCGGATTGCATGCCAGGGCGGCGGCCAAGTTCGTCAAGCTGGCCGGCAGCTACGAGGCCGAGATCCTGGTCCGCAAGGACGGCATCGAGGTCTCGGGCCTGTCGATCATGGGGCTGATGATGCTGGCTGCGGGCCTGGGCGCCGAGATCGAGCTGCAGGCCGCGGGGCCGGCGCGCGAGTCCGCGCTCTCCGCGCTGGCCGGCCTGGTCGCCGCCGGTTTCCACGAGGAGGTCTGATGGGCGGCATCCGGACTTGGGACGCGAGCCCGCGGCGGCGCGGGCGATAGACGACGGGTAAAGATGGCGGCGAAGCGAGACAAGAAAGGCAAGCGGGGCGGCAAGCGGTCCGGCGGCGAGCGCGTGCTCGAGGGCTTGGCGGTCTCGCCTGGGGTCGCGGTGGGCAAGACCTTCCTGCGCGAAGCCGGCGAGATCCAGATCAACGAGTACACGGTGTCGCGGCGCCAGGTGCCGGCCGAGGCGATCCGCTTCGAGAAGGCGGTCGCCAAGGCGCACGGGCAGCTCGACAAGATCCGGGCCCACGCCGACAACCTGCACGGAACCGCGGCAGAGGAACTGGGCTACCTGCTGGACGCCCACGAGCAGATGTTGTCCTCCGCCCGCCTGACCAAGGGCGTGGTCCGCCGCATCGAACAGGGACGGATCAACGCCGAGGCCGCGGTGATGGCCGAGATCGCCGAGATCGCCGCCAACTTCGAAGGCATGAACGACCCCTACCTGGCGGCCCGCGCGGAGGAGATCCGCGAGGTCGGCCTGCGCCTTGTCCGCAGCCTGTCGGACCGGCCCTACCAGGGCTTCAAGGAGGTCCCCGCCGGGTCCGTGATCCTGGCCGAGGAGATCACGCCGGCGGACACGGCGTTGATGGATCCGCGGCGGGTCGGCGGCTTCGCCTGCGTGCTCGGCGGCGCCGAGAGCCACACCGCGATCATGGCCCGCTCCCTGGGCCTGCCGGCCGTCCTGGGGGTGGCGGGGCTTCTCGAGGGCGTCGTCCCGGGCGAGACGGTGATCGTCGACGGCTCCGACGGCCTGGTCATCCTGCGGCCGACCGCCAAGCGCCTGGCCGAGTACGAGCGCCGGCAGGAGGCGATGGAGCGCGAGGCGCGCGCCCTGGTGCGCCTGAGGACGCGGCCGGCGGTGACGCGCGACGGGGTCACGGTCGCGCTCCAGGCCAACCTGGAGCTGCCCCGCGAGGTGTCGCAGGCCCGCTCGTCTGGGGCCGAGGGCGTCGGCCTGTTGCGCACCGAGTTCCTCTACATGAACCGGGACACGCTGCCCGACGAGGAGGAGCAGACCGCGGCGCTTCTCGAGATCCTCCGCGCCATGGCCGGCCGGCCGGTCACGGTCCGGACCCTCGACGTCGGCGGCGACAAGCTGGCGCCCTCCCTGCGGCCGCGCTTCTACGGCACCGCCAACCCGGCGCTCGGCCTGCGGGCGATCCGCCTGTCGCTGAAGGAGCCCGAGCTGCTGGAGACCCAGCTCGCGGCCATGCTCCGCGCCGGGGTCGAGGGGCCCTTGAAGATTCTCCTGCCGATGATCTCGACCGTCGCCGAGGTCCTGCAGGTCCGCAAGGTCCTCATCGCCACGGCCCGCCGCCTGAAGCGCAAGGGGGTGAAGATCGCCGATCCGCTGCCGCCGCTCGGCGTGATGATCGAGGTGCCGGGCGCGGCGCTCGCGGCGGACGCCATCGCCTCGGTCGCCGACTTCTTCGCGATCGGCAGCAACGACCTGACCATGTACACTCTGGCGATCGACCGCGGCGAGGAATCGGTCGCGCATCTCTACAACCCGCTGCATCCGGCGGTGTTGCGGCTGATCCAGTTTTCCGTCGAGGCGGCGCTGCGGGCCCGCATTCCGGTCAGCGTCTGCGGCGAGATCGCCGGCGACCCGCGTTTCACCCCGCTGCTGCTGGGGCTCGGCGTGCGCGACCTCTCGATGTCGGCCAACTCGCTGTTGCGGGTCAAGCAGCAGGTGCGCAGCCTGGACATGCAGGCGGCGGCCCGCCGGGCCCAGGTCATCATGGACCAGACCGACAGCGGCCGCATCGCGGCCCTGCTCGACGATTTCAGCGAGTCGTCCTAGATAAGCGGCGCTCAATTGAACGCGGGGCGGCTCTTGCCGAGCCGCTCGGGCGCCCGGACTCTTCGGGTCCCGAAAAGGCTGAGGGGCACCCCGGTTTTCCGGGATGCCCCCCAACTGAACAGTTTGCCCTTAGTCAAGTCACCGCAGTCTGCGGTCCCCTTGCCGTCTGGGACGGCTGTTGAGAATTCCTGTCCTCCCGGTGTTCCGTTCCTTGAGGCGTTCAGGCTTTCCCCTTTGCTTGACCGGGCGTCCGGTTAGCTGCCGCTGATGGCTTCGTCCAGCTTCGAGCTGACCAGATTGAACAGCACCTCGAGGGACGAGCCGACCGAGGTCAGAGCACCGATGGCGGCGACCGCGATCAGAGCCGCGATCAGGCCGTATTCGATGGCCGTCGCACCGGACTCGTCCTTCGCGAAGGAATGCAGGGACTTGAACATAGGGGTCTCCTCCAATGAACAAACAAGCGCGAACAGCGCGGTTTGATGTAGTTTGTCTACCAGCGGATATTGAACTCCAAATATTAATAATAGGTAACGCGCATCACAGAAATGCCACATCAAAATATAGAAAATATATACCGTGTTTTATGCTTTATATTTACTGCGAAATTAACCATCGAGACGCAAGTAATTCCTGCCGTTGCGGCCGACCGCGCCGCGGGCTGCCGAAGCTTGTCGCTGTCGCCCCGGACTGTTACACCCTCCGCGATTCCGCCGCTGCCGGCGACCCTGAACACGGAGATCAGAGACATGGCGCAATTCGACGACTACAAGGTGGCCGACATCGGTCTCGCGGACTGGGGCCGCCGGGAGATCGCGATCGCGGAAACCGAGATGCCGGGCCTCATGGCGCTGCGCGAGGAGTTCGGCAAGGCGCAGCCGCTGAAGGGCGCGCGGATCACCGGCTGCCTGCACATGACCATCCAGACCGCCGTGCTGATCGAGACCCTGACCGCCCTGGGCGCCGAGATCCGCTGGTCGTCCTGCAACATCTTCTCGACCCAGGATCACGCGGCGGCGGCGATCGCGGCCAGCGGCGTGCCGGTCTTCGCTTGGAAGGGCGAGACCGAGGAGGAGTACTGGTGGTGCATCGACCAGACCATCGAGGGTCCGGACGGCTGGCGGCCGAACATGCTGCTCGACGACGGCGGCGACCTGACTGTGGTGATGCACGACAAGTACCCCGAGCTCCTGGCCGAGGTCCGCGGCGTCTCTGAGGAGACCACCACCGGCGTGCATCGCCTCTACGAGATGGCCAAGGCCGACAAGCTGGCGGTTCCGGCCTTCAACGTGAACGACTCGGTGACCAAGTCCAAGTTCGACAACATCTACGGCTGCCGGGAATCCCTGGTCGACGGCATCCGCCGGGCAACCGACGTGATGATGGCCGGCAAGGTCGCCGTGGTCTGCGGCTACGGCGACGTCGGCAAGGGCTCGGTGCGGTCCCTGGCCGGTGCCGGCGCGCGGGTTCTGGTGACCGAGATCGACCCGATCTGCGCCCTGCAGGCGGCCATGGACGGCTTTCAGGTCGTGACCATGGACGAGGCGGCCTCGCAGGCCGACATCTTCGTCTCGGCGACCGGCAATGCCGACATCATCACCGTCGATCACATGCGGGCCATGAAGGACCGTGCGATCGTCTGCAACATCGGCCACTTCGACAACGAGATCCAGGTCGATGCGCTGCGCAATATGCGCTGGCACAACGTCAAGCCGCAGGTCGACGAGGTCGAGTTTCCCGACGGCAAGCGGATCATCCTGCTGGCCGAGGGGCGCCTGGTGAACCTGGGCTGCGCGACCGGCCATCCGAGCTTCGTCATGAGCGCCTCCTTCACCAACCAGGTGCTGGCCCAGATCGAGCTCTGGAGCCGGCCGGAGCAGTACGAGCACAAGGTCTACGTGCTGCCCAAGGCGCTCGACGAGCGGGTCGCGGCGCTGCACCTGGAGAAGATCGGCGCCAAGCTGACCAGGCTGACGGACGAGCAGGCGGCCTACATCGGGGTCTCGCAGGAGGGCCCCTTCAAGCCGGACCACTACCGCTACTGAGCCGGCCCCGGCCGGGTTTCGCCCGAAGACTGTCGATTCCGCCGATTTTTGTTATCATTCCGGGCCTTGTGGTGCCCGGGGGCGCGTCGGCAGGCGGTCTCGTTAACCTAATTTTGACCAAGAATCGACGACCCTACACCGCGCGGTAAGAAAGATTACCGGACCGGCCATGGCGCGGGCGCGCTGCCATGGCCGTTTGGGCTGTCCATTGGGATGGGGTATGACCGGCGCGGAGCCTAGCCCCTTCATGAGCTATTTGCCGACGCTCCTCGTCGCGGGCCTCGGCATTGCGCTGCTCGTCGTGGCGTCGATCCTCAATCGGCGCCGGGTTCAGGATGCCCGCGAAACGGCCCTGCAGGCCCAGCAGAGGGCGATGGTCGCCGAGGCGACGCTCTCGGCCGCGCCGATCGGCTGCTTCGCCTTCGGCCATCCGGGCGGCGCGGCGCGCTGCTCGGTGACCCTGGTCCGCCAGCTCGATCTACCGGAGCGCGAAGCCGCCCGCTTCGAGACGGTGACCGCCGCCTTCGAGCCGGAGGACGGCGAGCGCCTGGCCGACGCCGCCGAGCGCCTGCAGAGCGAGGGCCAGGCCTTCCAGACCAGCCTGCAGCATCGCGACGGCATCCGGCGCTTCGAGGCGATCGGCAACCGCGCCTTCTTCGCCAGCGAGGAGGGCGTCTCCTCGATGATCTGGTTCCGCGACGCCACCTCGAGCAGCGATGCCCTGGTCGACGCCCGCGACGAGCGCGACGAGTTCGCCGCGCTGCTCGACGCCCTGCCGGTGCCGGTCTGGGGCCGCGACCAAGACCTGACCCTGATCTACTGCAACGAGGCCTACGCCAAGGCCATCGGCCGAGACCGCAGCGAGGTCCTGGCCGAAGGCATCGAGCTGCCCGGCGCCGCCTTGGCGCAGACCAGCCGCGATCTGGCGGCGCGGGCCTACGACGGCGGCGGCGCGCAGGCCGAGACCCATCACGTGGTGGTGGCCGGCGAGCGGCGCCTGCTCGAGCTCAGCGAGCGGCCCCTGTCGCACGGCCTGCTGCTCGGCATGGCCCGCGACGTGACCGACGTCGAGGACAGCGAGGCCGAGCTCGACCGCCACGTCGGCGCCCATGCCGAGGTGCTGGAGAGCCTGAGCAGCGGCATGGCGATCTACGGCCCCGACCTGAGGCTGAAGTTCTTCAACAACGCCTACGCCCAGCTCTGGCAGCTCGACGAGGCCTTCCTCTCCGGCGAGCCGCATTTCGGCGACGTGCTGGAGATGCTGCGCGAGCGCCGGCGCCTGCCGGAGCAGTCGAACTTCCCGGCCTTCAAGGAATCCCGCATCAAGCAGGTCACCACGCTGATCGAGCCGCTCGAGGAGCTGCTGCACATCCCCGACGGCTCGACCTTCCGCATGACCGTCTCGCCCCATCCCTTCGGCGGCGTGCTGGTCTCGATCGAGGACGTCACCGACCGCCTGACCCTGGAGCGCTCCTACAACACCTTGATCGCCGTGCAGGGCGAGACCTTGAACCACCTGGCCGAGGGCGTGGCGGTCTACGGCGCCGACGGCCGGCTCAAGCTCTACAACGCCAACTTCGCGCGGATCTGGGACCTGCCCGAGGAGCTGCTGGAGAGCGGCCCGCATATCCGCGCCGTGGTGCCCGAGACCCGCCGCTTCTTCGACGTCTCCGACGAGGACTGGCCGGCGCTGATGGAGGAGATCGTCACCCAGGTGACCGAGCGCGAGACGCTCAGCCAGCGCCTGGAGCGGGCCGACGACAGCGTGCTCGCCACGGCGCAGGTGCCGCTGCCGGACGGCAACTGCCTGCTCACCGTGGTCGACATCACCGACACCACCCGCGTCGAGCGCGCCCTGCGCGAGCGCAACGAGGCGCTGGAGACGACCGACCGCCTGAAGTCCGAGTTCCTGGCCAACGTCTCCTACGAGCTGCGCACGCCGCTGAACGCCATCGTCGGCTTCGCGGAGATCCTGGAGAACCAGTTCTTCGGCGAGCTGAACGAGCGCCAGCTCGAGTACAGCCGGGCCATCGTCGACTCCTCGCAGCGCCTGCTGACCTTGATCAACGACATCCTCGACCTGGCGACCATCGAGGCCGGCTACCTGCGCCTCGACCTGGCTTCGGTCGACATCGCCGCCCTGCTGGACGGCATCCGCACGCTGGGCCACGAGCGCGCGCACAACCGCTCGGTCGATTTCGTGGTCGACTGCCCGGGCGACATCGGCACCCTGGTCGGCGACGAGCGGCGGCTCAAGCAGGCGGTCTTCAACCTGGTCTCCAACGCCTTCAAGTTCACGCCGCGCGGCGGCAAGATCACGGTCTCGGCGGAGCGCGGCGTCGGCGAGGTGCGGCTCTCGGTCAGCGACACCGGCATCGGCATACCGCTGAGCGAGCAGACCCGCGTGTTCGGCAAGTTCGAGCGCGGCAGCGCCCAGGGCCGGCAGTCCGGCGCCGGCCTCGGCCTGTCCCTGGTCAAGAGCCTGATCGAGCTGCACGGCGGCTGGGTCGAGCTGGCCTCGATGCCCGAGCAGGGCACGCGGGTCACCTGCCACCTGCCGCTGATCGCGGTCAACCGCGCCGAGGACGACGAGAGCGACGGCGAGGCGGAGCGCCCCGCGGCCCAGGTCTCGCCGGCTCTGGAGCGCGCCGAGCCCGAGGCGGCGCTGGCCGTGGACGCGCCCGAGGCCGCCAACCGCAACGTCGCCGGCCGCTGAGACCCTATCCGCTACCGCGGCGTCGGCTCGGTCCGGCGGCCAACGGGAAACGAAACGCCCCCTCACCCAGCTCCGGCTAAGCTCGACCTCCGGCCTCGCTAAGCCTCTTCATCCCTCTCCCCCGACGGGGGAGAGGGCTGCGCAGGCTCGGCGAGGCGATAGCCGAGCCTTGGCCGGAGCTGGGTGAGGGGGCATTTCGTTTCGGCATCGAGCGCTGCCGCGACGAGCGGCGATCGCCGGCGCGTTACCCGCCTTGTGACTGCAACGGGCGCTCAGTAAAACACGGGGCCATGGCCCTGGCTCGACCCTCCGGCGACGATTGGGATCTGGCGCTGCCCGACGAGGCGGCGACGAAGCGGCTCGGCCGGGCCCTGGCCGGCCTGCTGCGGCGCGGCGACCTGGTCGCCCTGGGCGGGGCGCTGGGCAGCGGCAAGACCAGCCTGGCCCGCGCGCTGATCAACGCCCTGCCGCGGCCCGCGGGCGGCCCCGAGGGCGCCGAGGGTCCCGACGCCCCCGATGCCGACGAGGAGGTGCCGAGCCCGACCTTCACTCTGGTGCAGATCTACGAGCGCCGGCCGGCGCCGGTCTGGCATTTCGACCTGTTCCGCCTGGAAGCGCCCGAGGAGGCCCTGGAGCTCGGCCTCGAGGAGGCCCTGGCCGAGGCTATCAGCCTGGTCGAGTGGCCGGAGCGGCTCGGTCCCCTGCTGCCCGCCGAGCGGCTCGACCTGCGGCTCGACTTCGCCGACGATCCGCAGGCCAGGCGCGCCCGGCTTCGCGGCCACGGCGGCTGGCGCGAGCGCCTGCCCGCTCTGCTGGCGGCCTGCCATGACTGACCGGGCCGCGACCATCGCGCGCTTCCTCGCGGCCCACGGCTGGGCCGAGGCGCGGCGCGTGCCCCTGGCCAACGACGCCTCCTTCCGCCGCTACGAGCGGCTGCTGCGCGACGGCGAGAGCGCGGTCCTGATGGACGCGCCGCCGCCCCGGGAGGACGTCCGGCCCTTCGCCCGGGTCGACCGCCTGCTGCTGTCGCTCGGCCTCAGCGCGCCGCGGCCGATCGCGCTCGACGAGGCCGCGGGCCTGCTGCTGCTCGAGGACTTCGGCGACCGCACCTTCACGCGCGTGCTCGCCGAGGGCGCCGAGGAGGCGCCGCTCTATCGCCTGGCCGTCGAGGTGCTGATCGCCCTGCAGAGCGGTTTCAGCGATTCGGCGGCGGAGGCGGCGGCGCTGCCGTCCTACGACGACGCACGGCTGCTCGACGAGGCGGCGCTCTTCGTCGACTGGTACCTGCCGGCGGTGCGCGGCCGGCCGACCGGCGAGGCCGAGCGCAGCGACTATCTCGAGACCTGGCGCGGGCTCTTCCCGGTCGCGCGCCGCGTGCCGCAGAGCCTGGTGCTGCGCGACTATCACGTCGACAACCTGATGGTGCTGGAGCGCCGCGAGGGTGTCGCCGCCTGCGGCCTGCTGGACTTCCAGGACGCGGTGATCGGCCCGGTCAGCTACGACCTGGTGTCGCTGCTGGAGGATGCCCGGCGCGACGTCGGCGCGGCCGTCGCCGAGGAGGCGCTGCGCCGTTTCCTCGCCGCCCGTCCCGAGCTCGACCGCGCGGCCTTCGAGGCCTCCTACGCCGTGCTCGGCGCCCAGCGCAACGCCAAGATCATCGGCATCTTCACCCGGCTCTGGAAGCGCGACGGCAAGCCCGTCTACCTGCCGCACATCGCGCGGGTCTGGCGCCTGCTGGAGAGCGACCTGCGGCACCCGGTGCTGGCGCCGATGCGCGCCTGCTTCGATCGCCTGGCGCCGCCCGAGCTGCGCCGCGTGCCCGAGGTGGCGGCGTGACGGGCGCGCCGCCGCGGCGGGCCATGGTGCTGGCGGCCGGCGAGGGCCGGCGCCTGCGGCCGATCACCGAGACCCTGCCGAAGCCCTTGGTGGCGCCGGGCGGCCGCAGCCTGATCGAGCGGATCCTCGACCGCCTGGAGGAGGTCGGCGTCGAGAAGGCGGTGATCAACCTGTTCCACCTCGGCGCGCAGATCGAATCGCGGCTCGCCGCGCGCAGCGCGCCGGAGCTCGCCTTTTCGCACGAGGCGGCGCTGCTCGACACCGGCGGCGGCGTCAAGCAGGCGCTGCCGCAGCTCGGCGACGAGGCCTTCTTCGTGGTCAACGGCGACAGCCTCTGGCTGAACGGCTGCACGCCGGCCTTGGGCCGACTCGCGGCGGCCTGGGACGATGAGACGATGGACGCGCTGCTGCTGCTGCACCCCACCGCCTACGCGCCGACCTACGACGGCGTCGGCGACTTCGTGCTCGGCACCGAGGGGGCGCTGCGCCGGCGCACGGAGCGCGAGGTCGCGCCCTTCGTCTTCACCGGGGTGCAGATCCTCCACCCGCGGCTCTTCGAGGGCGCGCCCGACGGCCCCTTCTCGCTCAACCGGCT
>JANQGU010000449.1 GCA_028282935.1 Kiloniellales bacterium | reverse complement strand
CTGGGTCGTGCCAGAGAGCGCGTCGCGGGCCACCCCCTGCTGCTCGGCGCAGGCGACGTAGAGCGCCAGCAGCCAGGGCGCCGTGGCGTTGATGGTCATCGAGGTGTTCATCCGCTCCAGCGGAATGCCCTCGAAGAGCTGCCGCAGGTCGCCCAGGTGCCCCACCGGCACGCCGACCTTGCCGACCTCGCCGCGCGCCAGCTCGTGGTCCGAGTCGTAGCCGGTCTGGGTCGGCAGGTCGAAGGCCACCGAGAGGCCGGTCTGGCCGCGCGCCAGATTCTGGCGATAGAGCGCGTTGGAGGCCGCCGCGGTCGAATGCCCGGCATAGGTGCGGATCAGCCAGGGCCGATCCCGCCGCGTTGCAGCATTTCCGGGCGTTTCAGGGCCTTTCGCCTCGCGTCCCTCGGCCATGCTTCACCTCAAAATAACAACCATGTTTCGCAGCTCGATAGTATATCGCAATTTTATTGCTTTCCCAGACCGAATACGGCAATAAGCCGAAACATTGTGCGTTGCAAAAAAGCTGCGCAGAGGCTAAGAGTCAAGCAAAACGCAACGGCGGGCAAGGGCCAATATCGCCGACCCGGGCGATGGGGGCCGGCCGGCCGAGCCGGAAAACGGCGGCGTTTCGGGACCACCTGCCGAGCCTGTACGGCCTGCTTTACAGCCCACGGCCGGAGCGGCGCTAGAGAGAAGGGAACGGGGATGAACGACAACACCGCCGAGATCATCGAGCTGACCGCCGGTCAGGCGAAGAAGGACCTCTACGAGGTCGGCGAGATCCCGCCGCTGGGCCACGTGCCCAAGCAGATGTACGCCTGGGCCATCCGGCGCGAGCGCCACGCCGAGCCCAAGGACGCCATGAAGGTCGAGGTCGTCGACACGCCCGAGCTCGACAGCCACGACGTCCTGGTCATGGTCATGGCCGCGGGGGTCAACTACAACGGCGTCTGGGCCTCGCTCGGACTGCCGATCTCGCCCTTCGACGTGCACAAGGCCGAATACCACATCGCCGGCTCGGACGCCTCCGGCATCGTCTGGGCGGTCGGCTCCAAGGTGAAGCGGGTCAAGGTCGGCGACGAGGTCGTGGTGCACTGCAACCAGGACGACGGCGACGACGAGGAGTGCAACGGCGGCGATCCGATGTACTCGACCAGCCAGCGGATCTGGGGCTACGAGACGCCGGACGGCTCCTTCGCCCAGTTCTGCCGGGTCCAGGACCGCCAGCTCATGCCGCGTCCCCGGCACCTGACCTGGGAGGAGAGCGGCTGCTACGTCCTGACCCTGGCGACCGCCTACCGCATGCTCTTCGGCCATCGCCCGCACATCCTGCGGCCCGGCCACAACGTCCTGGTCTGGGGCGCCTCGGGCGGCCTCGGCTCCATGGCGATCCAGCTCATCGCCACCGCCGGCGCCAACGCCATCGGCGTCATCTCCGACGACGACAAGCGCGACTTCGTCACCCAGCTCGGCGCCAAGGGCATCATCAACCGCAAGGACTACGACTGCTGGGGCCGCCTGCCCGAGGTCAACGACCAGGGCGGCTACGGCGAGTACATGAAGGCCTGCCGCAAGTTCGGCAAGGCGATCTGGGACATCACCGGCAAGGGCAACGACGTCGGCTTCGTCTTCGAGCACCCGGGCGAGCAGACCTTCCCGGTCTCCTGCTTCGTCGTCAAACGCGGCGGCATGGTCGTGTTCTGCGCCGGCACCACGGGCTACAACCTGACCATGGACGCGCGCTTCGTCTGGATGCGCCAGAAGCGCATCCAGGGCAGCCACTTCGCCAACCTCCAGCAGGCCGCCCAGGCCAACACCCTGGTCATCGAGCGGCGCATCGACCCCTGCATGTCCGAGGTCCTGTCCTGGCACGACATCCCGCGCGCCCACATGAAGATGATGCGGAACGAGCACAAGCCAGGAAACATGGCCGTCCTCGTCCAGGCCAAACGCCCCGGCATGCGCACCCTGGAGGACGCGGTCGAGGGGTGAGACCTCACCCGCTCGCTCCGCTCGCACCCTCTCCCGGCGGGAGAGGGTCGAGAGGCCGCCGCCTCTTTCTTTCCCTCTCCCCCTCGAGGGGGAGACGGTAGGGTGAGGGGGTGAAAAGCTGATCCAAGGAAGATCTGGGACCTTCGACGACATGAGCCAACCCGCCCGTTCCGACGCGACGACGGACAGCCTCCTCCTCCCCGACCTGCTCGAGCTCTGCCGCGCCGCGCGGGCCGAGGCCGAGGCCCTGGAGGCGGCCGCCAAGCGCGCGGTCGCCGGCCGCGTCGCCCCGGGCGGCAAGGTCGAGGCCGCCCTGCTGGAGCGCGAGCAGTTCGCCGCCCACGGCTACGCCTGGCTGGCGACCTACGTGGTCAGCCTGCGCGAGATCCTGCGCTGGGCCGAGCGCCTCGACGGCGAGGGCCGTCTGCGCGAGCTGGAGCGCCTGATCCTGCAGGCCGCCTACGGCGAGTACCTGAACCAGCTCCGCGGCGGCATCGCGCTCAGCCAGGTCGAGGTCGTCAGGCCCGGCGACCTGGGCCTCGCCGAGGAGGCCATCCAGGCCTTCCTCACCCCCGCCGTGCAGCGGCTGATCGCGGCCGGCAACAGCGCCGGCGTCCGCCAGCGGATCGCCGAGCTGATCGCCGAGGGCTTCGACTCCGGGGACTTCGGCGACCTCGCCCTGGGCGACGAGACCCTGGACATGATCCGCGAGCAGTTCCGCAAGTTCGCCGACGAGCACGCCGAGGCGGCCCACGCGTGGCACCTGAAGGACGTGCTGATCCCGATCGAGGTCTTCGGGGAGCTGGCCGAGCTGGGCATCTTCGGCCTGACCGTGCCCGAGGACTTCGGCGGCCTGGGCCTGGGCAAGACCGCCATGTGCGTGGTCACCGAGGAGCTGTCGCGCGGCTACATCGGCCTGGGCTCCCTGGGCACCCGTTCCGAGATCGCCGCCGAGCTGATCCGCCTGGGCGGCACCGAGGCCCAGAAGCAGCACTGGCTGCCGCGAATCGCCTCGGGCGAGGTCCTGCCGACCGCCGTCTTCACCGAGCCCAACACCGGCTCGGACCTGGGTTCGCTGCGCACCCGTGCCGTCAGAGAGGGCGAGGTCTACAAGGTGACCGGCAACAAGACCTGGATCACCCACGCCGCGCGCAGCGACCTGATGACGCTGCTGGTGCGCACGGACCCGAAGGAGACCGGCTACCGCGGGCTGTCCATGTTCCTGGCCGAGAAGCCCCGTGGGACCGACGCGGAGCCCTTCCCGGCCGCCGGCATGAGTGGCGGCGAGATCAAGGTCCTGGGCTACCGCGGGATGAAGGAATACGAGATCGGCTTCGACGGCTTCGAGGTCGCGGCGGACAACCTGCTGGGCGGCCTCGAGGGCCAGGGCTTCAAGCAGCTGATGGCGACCTTCGAGTCGGCGCGCATCCAGACCGCGGCGCGCGCCGTCGGCGTCGCCCAGAACGCGCTGGAGCTGGGCCTGGGCTACGCCATCGAGCGCAAGCAGTTCGGCAAGGCCATCGTCGAATTCCCGCGGGTCGCCGGTAAGCTGGCCTGGATGGCGGTCGAGACCATGCTGGCCCGGCAGCTGACCTACTTCGCGGCGCGCGAGAAGGACTCAGAGCGGCGCTGCGACATCGAGGCCGGCATGGCCAAGCTGCTGGCCGCGCGGGTCGCATGGTCCAACGCCGACAACGCCCTGCAGGTCCACGGCGGCAACGGCTATGCCGAGGAGTACAAGATCAGCCGCGTGCTCTGCGACGCCCGCATCCTCAACATCTTCGAGGGCGCGGCGGAGATCCAGGCCCAGGTCATCGCGCGGGGACTGCTGACGCCGGGGCGGAACTGAGAGGGCCGAACCACCTCCGTTGTCATCCCCGGACTTGATCCGGGGATCCATGGTTCCGCTCGGCGCCCTTCCTCTGCCATGGATCCCCGGGTCAAGCCCGGGGATGACATTGGAGAGGTGGTTCAGATCGTGCGCCGCCTCGCCTGCTAGCCCTTCTTTCCGACCACCTTCGGCAGGTCGTCGGCGGGGCCCCATTCGGCCCAGGAGCGGTCGTAGCTGCGGACGCGCGGGTAGCCGAGGAGCCGGAGCGTGAAGT
>JANQGU010000224.1 GCA_028282935.1 Kiloniellales bacterium | reverse complement strand
CGGGCTCGACGGCCGTGTCGGCGCAGTTGGACCTGATTCAGGAAGTCGCCGCTTACTCACGCCAGGTCAACCAGATTACCCAGCAGTTCGCCGGCATCGTCCAGCGCACGATCGAGTACGATAACCTCGCCTACGATGTCCTGGAAGGCGAAGTCGAAGGGGCCGCGGCGGATCGACGGCTGAGCGAGCTGTCGAAGGAGCTCTGGGCGCTTCACGAGCGCGGCAAGGGCCAGCTCGAGGCTCTTCCGGCGCCCCCGGCCTCGATCAAGCGGGCCGACCACCGGGCTCGGATCGAGAACATCCGCGCCATGGCGGTTGCCTCCGAGGAGATGGCTCGAAGTTCCATCTCCTCGGGCGAGGAACTGGTGCAAGCAGCGATCGCGGGCGACGAGGACGTTTTCAATAAGATCGAGATCCGAAGCACCGAGTTGATGATCTCGCAGTTGAGGCAGCAGTCCGCGCTTTATGACGTCCACCTCTCCAACGATAACGACCGCCAATTCAACTATTATCTGACCGCGGCGATGAAATCCGAGACCGAAGCGCTCATCGCGATTCTCGGCTCGACCGTCGAGAGTTTGAGGTCGGACCATGCCACCTCGATGACCCGGATCAAGCCGGAAGTGCAGGCCTGGATCGACCAGGGCTTGGCATACATCGAAACGGGACGGAAGGTGACGCGCAACGCCTTGGCGCACTACCGTTCCGCCAAGCCCAAGAACGCCGCCGAACGACATCTTCAGGCCGTTCTGATCGAGATCCTCGAGGGCAACGCGCCGCGGTCCTTCGAAGTCGAGGCGCAGATCCTCCGCGAGATCGCCGGCTTGGGCGAGCGGGACTTCGCGCTGGAGGAGGATGAGCTCGACGCCTTTACCGTCAGGCTGTCCGGTTTGGAGCGGGAGCGTGCCAGGCTCGTGCTGGAGCGCCAGCAGCGCCTGGCATCGCCGCAATGAGACCGGCTCTCGCGGCCTGATCAGCTGTCGTAGCTGCCGTCGACCTCGATCTCGATCAGGGTTGGCGCGCCGGCGGTGAAGGCGGCCTTCAGGGCCGCGTCCAGCCCGTCAGGCGAGTCGGGCTGCGTGTAGCCGCAGCCGTAGGCCTTGGCCAGGTCGCCGAAGTTCGGCGGCTGAAGGGCGACCGCCTGCGGCGGGATCTCCTGCCGGCGCATGTGGAAGTCGATGGCGCCGAGCAGGCGGTTGTTCCAGATCACGACCGGCAGGGCGAGGCCTTGCTCGACGGCGGTCCCCAGTTCCTGCAGGGTGAAGCCGAGGCCGTAGTCGCCGGCCAGGGCGACCACCTGGCGCTCCGGCGCCGCCAGCTTGCCGCCGATCGCCGCCGGCAGGGCGTAGCCCAGGGTCCCGAAGCCGACCGGATGCAGCCAGGTCCCGCCGCGCCGGCACTCGAAGTAGCGGTTGCCGGTATAGGCGAGCTGGGTCATGTCGCTGAAGACCGCGGCGTCGTCGTCGAGGGCCGCGCGCAGGGCGTCCAGGTAGGCGCAGAACTCCGGGCGCCGCTGCCGCAGGTCGTCGCGCAGGCGCTCCCGGAGCGCGGCGATGTCGCCGCGCCAGGGCGGCCGCCCCGGATCCTCCGCCATCAGGTCCAGGACCTGGGACACCGCGGTGCGGACGTCGGCCAGCAGGGCCAGTTCGGCCGGATGGTCGCGAACCAGCACGTCCGGGTCGAGGTCGATGCGGACCAGGTCGGGTCGGATCTCGAAGGGCCGGTTGAAGTGGTCGAGATAGGCCAGCTCGCTGCCCAGCACGACGACCAGATCGGCCGCGTTCATGACCCCGTTGCCGGCCTCCGTGCCCAGCGCCGGCCCAAGGGCCAGGGGATCCGCCTCGGAGACGATGCCCTTGCCGGCGACCGTGGTGATCACGGCGGCGCCCAGCAGCGTGGTCAGGCGGCGCAGCTCTGCCTCCGCGCCGAGCGCGCCGCCGCCCAGGATGAAGCAGGGCCGGCTGGCCGCGCGCAGCCGCTCGACCAGGGCCCGCAGCGCGTCCGGCGCCAGCCCGGGCCGGGCGATGCGGCTGCCGGCGGCCCGGCGCGGGGCGATTTCCGCGGCGGCGACGTCCAGCGGCAGCTCGACCACGGCCGGGCGGGGGCGGTGGCCGGCCATGCGGGCGAAGCTGAGGTCGAGCGCGGTGGCGGCCTCGCCGGGGTCGTGGACCGTGATGACCGAGTCGACCACGCCCTCCAAGGCCCGCCGCTGGTCCTTCAGTTCATGGATCTCGCCGCGGCCCAGGCCGAGGTCGCGGCGGGCGTTGACGGTCGAGATCACGATCATCGGGACGCTGTCGGAATAGGCCTGGCCGATGGCGGTGGCGGCGTTCAGCAGCCCGGGTCCGGTGATCAGCAGGCAGCCGGCCGGGCGCCCCGCGACCCGGGCGAAGCCGTCGGCCATGAAGGCCGCGCCCTGCTCATGGCGCACCGCGACATGGCGCAGCGGGGTCTGGGTCAGCCCGCCGTAGAGGTCGAGGGTGTGAATCCCGGGAATGCCGAAGACCGTGTCGATCCCGTGATCCACCAGCGCGTGCAAGGTGGCCTGCGCGCAGGTGATCCGGTCGCTGCTGTCTTCGGTCATGTGCGGTCCCCGCAGGCTGGAAGAATCGCGCCCACACTAACCGCTGCACCCGGCCTGGACCAAGGGCCAGGTGGCCTCGGGCCGGGGCCGGCTTCGGTCCTCGCACGCTTCACGGGGCTTTAACCAAGATTTGATATAACAAAAGTGGTATAAATAATAACACCAATGTGGCTATGGTTTTAGTCATGCTCTTGGGGTCGCTCTCGCCCGAGTTGCGGCCGGGCCGCCGGAGGCCCCGGCAGGGACCGGCGTGGACTGCCGGCTTCGTGCCCTCTGTGCCGCCTCGACGCTGCGGTCTCGGCTTCGCCGAGCATCCCTGGCCTTGGACCGAAGGATGAGCGATCGCAACCCGCCTGCCGTGACGGCCCGGCCCGCCTATTGGACGGTCAGCCGGAAGCTGGCCGCCATCGTGGTTTGCTGCGTCGGCCTCGGCTTATCCGGCATGATCGCCGGCCAGACCTACTGGGAATCCCAAGATCTCTACGCCCATGCGCTCCGCAGCTACTCGAACTTGACGAAGTTGCTGGCGTCCCAGGTCTCCGCCGGGGTGCGCTGGCAGCGGCCCGAGGTGATAGAGCGGAACTACGCCGGCCTCCGCAACGATCCCGAGGCCGGGCTCAGCAGCCTGATGGCCTTCGACGCCGAGGGTGGCGTCCTCAATGCCTACCAGTCCGAGGCTGCCGAAGGGGTGGACCTCAGGCAAGCGCACGACGCCGCTACCGGAGTCATGGGCCGAGACGTCGTCTTCTCGCAGCGCACCGCGGATCACTTCGTCTTGGTCGTCCCGGTCGAGGTGGACGCGCCGGAGTCCCTGGGCGGGCGGCGGATCAGGGTCGGGGCGCTGGCGGTGGCCTGGAGCCTCGCCGAGTTGAAGCAGCATATCTGGGACGGCCTGCTCCGGCAGCTCGGCCTCGGCGGCGCCGCGCTGATCCTCATCATCGTCGTCTGCATCGACTTCCTGAAGCGGGTCTTCAGCCATCCCCTGGAGGCTTTGACCACGGCGACCGAGCGCCTCGCCTACGGCGACACCAGCGCCGAGGTCCCCGGCACCCAACGGCGCGACGAGCTGGGCGGGCTGGCGCGCGCGGTCGAGGTCTTCAAGCGCAACGTCCGGATCATTGAGAAGCTGACGGCCGACCAGCAGGAGCATGCCGCGCGGCTGAGTCAGGCGCTGGAGAAGGAGCGGGAGTACAACGCCCTGCAGAGCGAGTTCGTCGCCATGGCCTCGCACGAGTTCCGAACGCCCCTGGCGATCATCGACGGAACGGCCCAGCGGATCGAGCGCCGGATGCACCAGATGTCGCCGGAAGACCTTCACGAGAGGGTCCAGAAGATCAGGAACGCCGTGCAGCGCATGCTGGCGCTGATCGAGAGCACCCTCAGCGCCTCGCGCCTCGACGCCGGGAAGATCGAGCTCGAGATCGGCGCTTGTGATCTCTCGGAAGTCGTCGCCGATGTCTGCAAGCGCCAGCAGGAGCTCTCGCCCCTCCACAAGATCGTGCTGCGGCAGGCGGAGCTGCCGAAGGAGATCGCTGCCGACGCCAAGAAGCTGGAGCAGGTCTTCACGAACCTGCTGTCGAACGCGGTCAAGTACGCGCCGGAAAGCCCGAGGATCGACGTCCGCGTCGCCTCCGAGGCCGGGCAGGCCGTGGTGAGCGTGTGCGATCGCGGACTGGGAATCCCCGAGGACGAGCTGCCTCGGCTCTTCGAGCGCTATTTCCGGGCCCGGACGTCGACGGGGATCGCCGGGACCGGCATCGGCCTCAACCTGGTCAAGCGCTTCGTCGAGCTGCACGGCGGCACGATCGAGGTCGAGAGCGCCGAAGGTGCCGGTTCGACCTTCACGGTAAGGCTGCCGATCGCCTTGCCTTGCGAGACCTCCGCGGTCGAGAGCGCAGGGCGCCGGGGGCTCGGACTCCAAGCCGACCCGGCTCCCGATGGCGGGGTGGCGAAGATTGCGCAGGAAGCGTGACGACAGGAGCACGACTGCCATGGCCAAGATACTCTGCGTGGAAGACGAGGAAGAAATCCGCGACGACATCGTCGAAGAGCTGATGGACGCGGGGCACGAGGTGCTGGCCGCGTCCAACGGGCTGGAGGGCCTTCAGGCGGTCACGGACTTCCGTCCGGACCTGATCATCTCCGACTGTCTGATGCCCAAGATGACCGGGCCCGAGTTCTTTCAGGCCCTGCGCCGCGACTATCCGGACTTGGCGGAGGTCCCCTTCGTCTTCCTCTCGGCGCATGCCGACAAGTCCCATGTCGAGGAGGGCATGGCGCTGGGTGCCAACGTCTATCTGACCAAGCCGGTCGACTACGACAAGCTCCTCATGGTCGTGAACTCTCTTCTGGATCACGGGACCAGGGCGGCGTCGGAGGGCTGAGCGCGAGGACGGGGTGCGAGAGCGGGGCGGACTGCAGCTGGAAGGGTGCTATGACGGCGAAGATACTCTGCATCGACGACGAGCCCGGCCTTCGAGAGGACATCGTCGAGGAGCTCCGCGACGCCGGCTACGAAACGGTCGAGGCCGGCGACGGACGGGCCGGGCTTGAGGCGATCATCGCGCAGAAGCCGGACCTGGTCCTCTGCGACATCACCATGCCGGTGATGGACGGACACAGCCTCCTGAAGGAGCTGCGCGACAAGCACCCGGACCAGGCCGATCTGCCCTTCATCTTCCTTTCCGCGCTGGCGGACCGCGACCACGTGATCGTTGGAAAGCGCCTGGGGGCCGATGACTACCTGACCAAGCCGATCGATTTCGAGATGCTCCTGGCAACCGTGGAAGCCCGGCTGGGCCAGATCCAGCGCATGGAGACCCGCAAGCAGGAGCAGCTGGTCAAGGTCTTCAAGGCCGCCTCGCAAGCCGCGGCGGCCGCGGCACCGGCCCAGGCCCAGGCCGCAGCCCCGGCGCCCGACGCGGCGTCGCGTGCCGGCGGCGACACCTCGGGCGGGCCGGACCGGGGCAGGCGGGCGGCAAGCGGGGCCGAGCTCAAGGGCAGCCTGTCGAGGTTCGCGGCGCAGGCCTCCGGAAAGGTCGTCGCAGGCCGGCTGCAGCTGGTCGGCCTGGACGAGATCAAGGCGAAGCTCGGCGAACGCTGGCAGAGCCACGCGAAGACGGTCTATGACATCGCCGAGCGGGTCATCGAGCGCCGGATCTCCGCGCAGGACGTCTTCAGCCGGGACGAGAAGAACAACTTCGTAATCTGCTTCGCCAGCCTCAAGGAAGAGGAGGCGGCCTTCAAGGCGAAGTCGATCGCGGAAGAGATCCGCGCGAAGGTCCTGGGCCACGACGACGACGACGAGGACTGGCAGGCGATCTGCGACGAGGCTTCGGCGATTTCCTCCGATGCTTACGAGATCGAGGTCTCGCCCGAGGAGATCGAGGAGTCCGAAGACGTCCTGGACCTGCTGCTCGGCGGCTTGGAGAAGGCGGCGAGCCGGGCCCGAAACGCCGAGGCCACCACCCTGGCGCAGATCTGCAAGAACTGCGCGATCGAGCTGCGCCCCGTGGTCGGGCGTGCGCGCGGCGCCAGCAGCCTGGCCTTCTGCGAGTTCGATGGCGAGACCGGACAGCGGGTCCAGAGCCTCCTCGGCGGCCGGCCGCTCTCCAGCGAGCTCGCGGCGGAGCTCGACAACCTCATGTTTGCAAAGGCGGCGGAGGCACTCTTCGCGCAACCCGCCGAAGGCGCCAGCGTGCTGATCGTCAGCGTCAGCTTCTCGACTCTCGACAACAAGCGCAGCCTGGAGCGCTATCGCCGGCTCTGTACCAGCCTGACCGACGCCGCGAAAGCCAACGTGGTCTTCAACGTCGGCAAGATCCCGCCCGATTTCCTGCCGGCCAAGATCGTCTTCACGGTCAACAACCTGCGGCCCTACTGCCGGGCGATCATGGTGCAGCTCTCCAGTCCGGAGCTCGGCAATATCGATCCCGCCGCTCTGCAGGTGCCGCTCCTGTCCTGCGCCTATGCCGACCTCCACCAGACCTTGCAGGAGAACCCGAAGCGGCTCTCGGTGCTCATCGAGAAGCTGAAGCGAACCAAGGCCAAGCTGCTGGTTCACGGCGTCGCCTCCGACGAGGACCGGCGGAAGCTCCTGTCGCTGGGGATCGACTACACCGCCTGAACCCCGGTCGGCGCGCAACGACCTTCCTCAGCATCGCTCGATCCGCTTCAGCCCCTGGGCGGCCCCGCAGCCGCGACCTGCAGGCGGTGGCGTTGCCGTTGCCCGGAGTTCCGGCGCAGAATAGGCAAGCGGAGGAAAGAAGCAGGAGGCAAGTCATGAAGATCTGCGTGATCGGCGCCGGGGCGATCGGAGGGCTGATGGCGGCGAGGTTCGCCCAGGCGGGCGAGGAGGTCACCGTCATCGACCAGGGCCGTCATCTGGCGGCGATCCAGGAGCGGGGCCTGAAGCTGATCTGGGAGGACGGAAAGGAGTCCCTGGTCACCGGCCTGACGGCCAGCGACCAGGTCGACAAGGTCCCGCCGCAGGACCTGGTGATCCTGGCCATGAAGGCGCACTACCTGGAGCAGGTGGCGCGCAAGCTCTCCGCGATGCTCGGCCCCGAGACCATGGTCATGACGGTCCAGAACGGCATTCCCTGGTGGTATTTCCACAAGCACGGCGGGCCTTACGACGGGCGCCGAATGGAGACCCTGGATCCCACGGGCGCGCTGACCGACAACATCGACCCGGAGCGGATCCTCGGCTGCGTCGTCTACCCGGCGGCGGCGGTCACCGAGCCTGGCGTCATCCGCCACGTCGAGGGCGACCGCTTTCCGGTCGGCGAGCTCGACGGCCGCGAGACGCCGCGGGTCCGGCAACTCCACGACACCCTCGTCAAAGCCGGCTTCCGATCCCGGATCCTGGACGACATCCGCTCGGAGATCTGGCTCAAGGCCTGGGGCAACCTGTCCTTCAACCCGATCTCGGCGCTGACCCACGCGACCCTGGTCGACATCTGCCAGTTCCCGGACACCCGGCGCCTGGCGGCGGCCATGATGGCCGAGGCCCAGGCCATCGCCGAGCAGCTCGGCGTGACCTTCCGGCACACGATCAAGAAGCGCATAGAGGGCGCCGAGGGCGTCGGCGCCCACAAGACCTCGATGCTGCAGGACGTCGAGGCCGGCCGTTCGCTGGAGGTCGAGGCCCTGATGGGCGCGGTGCTGGAGATCGGCCGCATGACCGGCACCCCGGCGCCGGCGATCGAGGCGGTCTACGCCTGCGTCAAGCTGCTGAACAGGACCATGCTGCTGCAGGGCGCCGGCGTCCGGGTGGGGGAGGCGGCTTAGGGGCGCCGGGGGCGACGGCCCCCGCAGCCCTGTGGTAGTCTCATGCCCCTGGTATCCCTTGGAGGTCCGCTACGTCATGACCGATAGCGAAGCCGCACCGCCGCCGGTACCGACCTGGCTGCTCTGGCTGTTCTGGGGCAGCCTGGCCTCGGCCGCCGCCGCGGCCTGCTTCCTATTGTGGGCGAAGTGGGGGCTGGCGGTCGCGATGGCCAACGACCTCTGGAAATACTGCTTCTAATTCTCTGCCAGGCCCGCGAGGCGGGCGGTCATCTCGGTCTCGTCGTCGAAGGCGGTGAAGTGGGTGACGTAGGCGCCGTCCGGACCCATCACGTAGACATAGGCGGTGTGGTCGACCAGGTAGTCCGCTCCCTCGGCCTGGGGCACGTAGTTGACGTAGCCCTGGAAGGCGCGGATCACCTCGCCGACCTCGGCCTCGCTGCCGCGCAGGGCCTCCAGACGCGGATGGAAGTGGGCGGCGTAGGCGCGCAAGGCCTCGTGGGTGTCGCGGCGGGGGTCGACCGTGATGAAGACCGGGGTGATCCGCGCGGCCAGCGCGGGCGCCTGGTCCTCCAGCGCCTCCAGCGCCAGGGTCATCTCCTGAAGCCGGGTCGGGCAGATGTCGGGGCAGTAGGTGTAGCCGAAGTAGATCATCATGAAGCGGCCGCGGTAGCTGGCCTCGGTGACGCGCTGGCCCTCCGGATTCTCCAGCGCGAAGGGCCCGCCGATGGCGCTGCGGAAGGCCTCTGGCTTGAGGATCAGGGTTGCCACGACCCCGCCGGTGAAGGCCAGGCAGAGCAGCGAGACCAGACCCAGGGCCAGGTTGCGGATCCGGTGACGGGTCACGGCCCAGCCTCCTTTTGAGCGAAGCGGCGCAACACGGCGCCGAAGAAGGCCGCGCCCTCGGCATCGAGCCGGCCGTGGCGGGGCAGGAAGGCCTCGATGTCGCGGCCGGAATAGCGTCCGAGCAGCAGGCCGTCGCGGATCACGAGCCGGCCGGCGGCGAAGGCCTCGGCGTGGCCGTGGCAGACCGCGCAGCGCTGGTGGAACTGGCCGCCGGCGGTGACGATCATGGTCAGCGTGGCGACCATGGCCGCGCGCTCGGCGTCGTCGAGCCGGCCCGGGTGACCGCGCAGGAAGTCCTGCAGCGCCTTGCCGCTGCGGCCGGTCCGCAGCACGCCCCGGTCGAGGCTCAGATGCGCGGGGGCGAAGGTTCCGGCGCCGCCGTGGCAGCGGCTGCAGCGCTCTTCGAAGAGGCCCGGCAGGCTGGGATAGGGACTCCACCGGCCCCAGTCGGCGGCGAAACCGGTCGCGCTGCAGAGGCAGGACAGGAGCAGGCCCGACAACAGCCGCCGGGCAAGACCACGCCGCCGGGAAGGCCGACAAGGGCCAGGTTTTCGCAAGCCGCCCATGGTACCGCATGCTCGCAGATGGCAGCGCCCGGCGCAGCAGACAAGCAGGAATGGCAGCCATCCCGGCAGCGCAGGCCTCGTGTCTCCGTCCGGCACGAAAAGCGGAGGGCCTCAGCGGGCCGAGACGACCGAGGAGCCACCCCAGAGCCGGCCGGTCTCCAGGAAGCGCAGGCCCAGGAAGGCGCCGAGGAAGATCGCGCCCAGCGCCAGGGGGCCGGAGAGGGCGAGGGTCGAGATGGCGGTGATCCCCTGGCCGACGGTGCAGCCCAGCGCCGTAACTCCGCCGAAGCCCATCAGGGTCGCGCCGCCGAGGTGGCGCAGCATCTCGCGCTTGCCGTCGAAGCCCTCCAGCCGCAGCGTGCCCTTGACGCGGTTGGCGAGGAAGGCGCCGAAGATCACGCCGGCGACGGAGCCGATGCCGAAGTCGATGGTCGCGCCGGTGAAGGTCATGAGGTAGAGCAGGGCGTCGCCAACCGGGGTGACGAAGGTCAGGGAGCGCAGGGGCGCCGGATCGAAGTCGTCGGCGCCGAGCACGCCGGTGGCGAACCAGCCGGCCGCGACCAGCAGGCCCATCAGGGCGCCGCCGAGGACCGCCGGCCTGGAGCGGCGGAAGCCCGGATCGGCGAAGCAGTAGA
>JANQGU010000030.1 GCA_028282935.1 Kiloniellales bacterium | reverse complement strand
CATCGCCACCGGCAACATCGGCTGCATGACCCAGATCGCCGGCGGCACCGGGATCCCGATCCTGCACACGGTGGAGCTGCTCGACTGGGCCACCGGCGGTCCGCTGCCGAAGGCGCTGGAAGGCCGGGTCGAGGCCACAACGGAAGCGCCGGCCGCCGCCGCGGAATAGCAGCCGCCGCGCCGCACTTGACTCCGGAGGGGCCTTTCGAGCCATCATGGGTTGCAAATCCCGCGGCCAGGAGCGCTGCCGCAAAGGCTTTGCGACAGGCTGCGAGGACAACCCCAGGGAGGGACGATGCCCGGCAAGGGGAGCGGTGAAATCGACAGCCAGGCGCCGACGGCGCCGGCGGGATTCTTCCGGCGCCTCGAGGACGGCCTCTTCAAGCAGGTCGACGCGTCCTCCCTGGCGGTCTTCCGGATCGGCTTCGGCGTCATCATGCTGGTCGAGTGCTGGCGCTTCTGGGAGCACGGCTGGATCGCGCGCTACTACATCGATCCGGAGTTCCACTTCACCTACTACGGCTTCGGCTGGGTCGCGCCCTGGCCCGGGGACGGCATGTACTGGCACTTCTGGCTGCTGGCCGTGCTCTCCCTGCTGATCACGATCGGGCTGTTCTACCGCGCCGCGATCATCGTCTTCTTCTTCGCCTTCACCTACGTCTTCCTGCTGGACCAGGCGCGCTATCTGAACCACTTCGTGCTGGTCAGCCTGATCGCCTTCCTGATGATGCTGGTGCCGGCCAACCGGATCTGGTCGCTCGACGCGCTCATCTCCCGGCGCCTGGGGGAGCGGCCGGCGGAGGTGCCGGCCTGGGCAGTCTGGCTCTTCGTGATGCAGTTCGAGATCATGTACGTCTTCGCCGGCATCGTGAAGGTCAACCCGGACTGGCTGCGCCTGGAGCCCCTGGCCATGTGGCTGGCCCGCCGCGCCGACGCACCGCTGATCGGTCCCCTGTTGCTCGAGGACTGGGTGATCGCGGCCGGCGCCTACGGCGTGATCCTGCTGCACATCGTCGGCGCCCCTCTGCTGCTGTTCCGGCGCACACGGCTTCCGGTGGCGGTGGTCTACTTCGCCTTTCACCTGGCCAACCACTTCACCTTCCGGATCGGGATCTTCCCCTGGGTGGCCATGCTCGGCACCCTGATGTTCTTCGATCCGGACTGGCCGCGCCGCCTCTTCGAGCGGCCGCGGCAGGCCCTGGCCCGCCTGCTGTCCTCGGAGCGGAGGGTGGCCGATGTCTAGCCAACTGGCCGAAGGGCAGGGCCCCAGCCCCAGCCAGACCTCCAGGCCCAGGCCCATCCCAAGGCCGAGTCCCTTCGCGCGGCGCGCGCTCCTGGCCTTCATCGGGCTCTGGCTGGCGGTGCAGATCCTGGTGCCGCTCCGCCACCTGCTCTATCCGGGAAGCCCGCATTGGACCGAGGAAGGGCATCGCTTCGCCTGGCAGATGAAGCTGCGGGACAAGAAGGCGAGGGCGACCTTCACCGTCCGGGACCCGGCCAGCGGCGAGGAGTGGCAGGTGTATCCCGGGGACTTCCTGCTGCGCCATCAGGCGCGCACGATGCCGTCGCGCCCCGATATGGTTCTGCAGTTCGCGCACTACCTGGCGCGGGTCTGGGCCGAGGAGGAAGGCATCGAGGGGGTCGAGGTCCGCGTCCGGGTCTGCGCCTCGCTGAACGGGCGCCGGGGCGCGCTCCTGATCGATCCGGAACGCGACCTCGTTCAGGTGCCGCGCGACCTCTGGCACGCCGACTGGATCCTGCCCCTGGAGCAGCCTTTCGAGCGCCCGCCCGAGAGAACGCGGCGGCGCGACATCGAGTGCTGACCGACGTCGGCCCCGGCCCCATCCCGGGTCCCCGTCATCCCGGGTTCTCGTCCGGTCGAGGCAATCTATGGGCGAGGAAGGCCGGATCGGCACCCGATAATGGGGTAAGCCACAAGACCTAGTCATTCTTCGGCGCCGCTTTCACCAAATGTCCACCACCTTGGGGCAAGCTGCCGAAGCTCGGTCGAGGCGGCACCGGGAACCCGCAACCTGCGGGTTCTGCCGCCTGCGTTCAGGCGGCCCGGGGGCCGCCCCCGGAGGACTGTCCGGAGGACTCATTGATGTTTCGTTTCAAGTGCGCCAGCTGTGGCGACTTCCATAGTGGCATCCCGGATATCGGCTGGTCCTACCCGGTCTTCTACCTGGACGTCCCCGAGGCCGAGCGCGAGGAGCGCTGCCAGCTGACCAGCGATTCCTGCGTCATCGACGACAAGTGGTTCTTCATTCGCGGCTGCCTCGAGATTCCGGTGATCGGCACCGAGGAGGTCTTCGCCTGGGGCGCCTGGGTCTCGCTGGGCGAGGCGGACTTCGACCGCTTCGTCGAGCTCTATGACATCGACAGTCGGGCCGAGGAGGGCTCCTTCCTGGGCTGGTTCTCCAGCAACATCGAGCTCTACCCCAAGACCACCGAGCTGAAGGCCCGCGCCCATCTGCGCGACGGCGGCCTGCGGCCCTTCATCGAGCTGGAGCCGACCGACCATCCCCTGGCGCTGGAGCAGCGCGAGGGCATTACGATCGACCGACTCCGCGAGATCTACCGCTTCTTCAAGATCAGCGTCCTGCCCGAGGACGGCACCCAGGAGCTGTTGCAGTCCCTGAGCGCCTGACCGCGGGGCAGGTGGAGCAGGTATTGGCGGGGCCTGCCGACCGCTTGGCCCGGCGCCGTCAGGACTCCGCCATGCCCCGCAGGGCCAGGCGCTGGGTCTCGATGGCGCGGTCCCAGATCATCTGCTTCCAGTCCTCGGCATCCTGATAGAAGGCCTCGCGGATCTCTGCCTTGATCGCCCGGCCCTTGGCGGATCCGGGATCGCCGTGGACGTGCAGCCAGTTGTCGGCGCGCAGCGCCCGGCGCACCTGCGGCGTCGGCAGGGTGCCGTACTCCAGCGCGATGCCGGTGACCGCGACCCCGGAGAGCGCCCGCTCCATGCCCTGGAGGTTGACCCCGTTCAGCTCGCAGGCCGAGGAGGTGCCGAGGCTGGGGCAGGTCATGTCGCCGTCGTACCATTGCTCGGCCCGCTTCAGGGCGCCGCTGTCCGGCAGATGGGCGCAGATCCGCTCGCCGTAGCCGCGCGGCCCTAGCCCGGTGTGGTAGTCGATGATCGCGACCTGCTCGGCGGAGGCGGGGATGCGTCCCAGGATCTCCAGCAGGGTCCGCCGCGACCAGGTGTCCTCCTGGCCGCCGAAGAAAATGCCCTCGGGGTGGCTGTACTGGCCGCCGGAGATCGCCTTCTGCAGCGCGTGGCCGCCTTCCCGTTCGCCGTAGGCGGCAAGCTGCGCTTCGGTCTCGGCGATCACGGAATCGTTCCACTCCGCCGGGCAGAGGATTTCCGCCAGGTCGCGATAGCCCGGGTTGTCCGGATGTGGGGCCGTGTGGTCGACGAAGTTGCGGTTGAGATCGACGTTGTCCTCGGTCACCCGACGGAGCCAGGCGAAGCCATGCGGGTTGATGGCGTGGACCTGCAGGATCGCCGTGTCGGCCGGCAGTTCCGCGTGCAGGCCGGTCTCCAGCCAGCCCACCTGGACTCCCGAGCCGCAGAAGCCTTCGGCGCCGTGGGTGCCCGAGATCGTCACCAGGACGTTGCGCGCGGCCTCCGGACCCAGCCAGGCGGTGTCGGCGAAGAGCGCCTCGCCTTCCGGCCCTCGGCTGGGGTTCTCGTGGTGCTCGATTCGGGCCCCCGCGGCCTGGGCGGCGTCCAGGAACTTCCGCCGCGCCTCGGCGTAGTCCGCAGAGAAATGTTGGCTGACCGACATACCGGCTCCCTGAAGGTGATTCCGTGACTCGATTTGATCCCGAAAAAGACCTGCGCCCGTTTCGGCATCTGCGGCATACTAGAATATGTGATGGGCCGAACTGCAATCGTCTTGCTCTTGCTTCTGGGTCTGGCGGTGCCGACTGCGGCGGACCAGTCCGACCCGCGCCTCGACCGGCTCTTCGAGCAGCTCTACCACGCGCCCGACCCCCTGGCGGCGCAGGCGGTCGAGCACGCGATCTGGGAGATCTGGCTGACCTCCGAGGACGACGTGGTCAACGCCCTGATGAGCGAGGGCGTCGCCGCGATGCGGCGGCGCGACTTCCCCACCGCCCTGCGCAGCTTCGATCGCATGGTCGAGGTGGCGCCGGACTACGCCGAGGGCTGGAACAAGCGGGCGACCCTGTACTACCTCATCGGCGCCTACGAGGACTCCCTGGACGATATCGTCCGCACCCTCGAGCTGGAGCCCCGCCACTTCGGCGCGCTCTCGGGGCGCGGGATGATCCTCCAGGACCTTGGCCGCAGCGAAGAGGCCTTGACCGCCTTCGAGGCCGCCCTGGACCTGAACCCGCAGATGCCCGGCGCGCGGCTCAGCGTCGAGGCCCTGCGCAAGCTCCTCGAGGACAGCGCGATCTGACGCTCGCCCTGCCGCGGCATGTCCGCCATGCGCAGGCGGCATGCGCCTTTCCCGGCCGCCTCGGCTAGACTGCCGCCCCTCAGGCTAGAGCATTATCCGATCAGATGGACTCGCTTTGCGATCCATCTGGCCGGATGTAATGCTCTAACTTCAACACGGTAGCGCACTACTCCCGGCCAGAC
>JANQGU010000093.1 GCA_028282935.1 Kiloniellales bacterium | reverse complement strand
AAGGCGGTGCCCTGCGGTGCCGGCCTGGGCATGCTGGCGGTCGGCAAGGAAGGCGACCTGCACCTCTGCCACCGCTTCACCGGCTCCAAGCTGCCGACCTTCGGCAACGTCGAGACCGGCATCGAGGCGGGTAGCCTGGGCGCCTTCATCGAGCAGGCCCAGGACAAGTCGGCGCGCGCCTGCGGCACCTGCCGCATCCGCAACCTCTGCGCCGGCGGCTGCTATCACGAATCCTACGCCCGTTACGAGGACCCGCATTCGCCGGTCTGGCACTACTGCGAGCTGATGCGGGACTGGGTCGACTTCGGCATCGAGGCCTATTCGACCATCCTGCAACACAACCCCGGCTTCCTGCGACGCCATGTGGAGCCACGGAGGATGACGCCATGAAGCATCTGAAACCCATCAACGCCAAGGCGCGGCAGCTCACCGAGGCAGCCGAGGAAGGGCGCGAGGAGGAGGTCCGGCTGATGCAGACCATGGTCGGCTGCACCGCCACCCTGGACCCGGGGTGGGAGGTCGATGCCTTCGGCGGCGTCGCCGCGCTCTGCCAGCCCATGGAGGCCGATCTCTACGGCTGCTCCGATCCCTGCTGGTGGCCGGCCCAGGTCGCCGACACGCTGAACAGCTATCCGAACTGGAACGCCGACGCCCCGGCGGCGCAGCGCGACTGGCGCAAGCTGCAGTCGGTGTTCCCGGAAGACACCTGATCGGCTGCAGGAGGATCGTGCGATGAAGACGCTCACGACGGCCGCCGCCCTGGCCCTGGCCGCAGGCTTCGCCCTCGGCGGCGCTCAGGACGCCCGAGCCAAGGACTACCTGCTGACCGGGCTCAAGCCGGACAAGCTGGTCGTGGTCGATGCCGCGGCCCGGCAGGTCGACAAGGTCCACACCATTCCCCAGGCGGCGCCCGGCCCGGTGACCATCACGCCGTCGCCGGACGGCAAGACCGCCTACGTCGTCGTCAACCGCTGGGAAAGCGTCTCCGGCATCGACCTGGAGAGCGGCGAGGAGGTCTTCCGCGCCGATCTCTCCAGCGAGCGGGAACGCGCGAAGGTCATGTTCGGCATGGACATCTCGCCCGACGGCAAGACGCTGGCGGTCTATGAATCCCCGGTCCGGCTGGAGCTCGGCGAGTACCAGGTCCTGCCGACCCGGATCTCCTTCTTCGACACCGGGGCCGGCAAGGGCGCCCAGCGCCTGCGCTCGATCCCGGCGCCGCGGCAGGTCACGATCCTGATGTACGCCAAGGACGGCTCCAGGCTCTACGGCCTGGGCCGGGCGGTCCACGTCATCGATCCCGCGACCGGCGACGTCATCGCCGAGCACAAGACCCAGGGCTGGGACCGGGCCGAGTTCTATCCGCCGGACATCCTCTCGGTCTGGAGCCAGTGGGAACAGGCCGGCGTCTTCTCGACCCCCTACTACACGGCGCGCTCGGACATGAGCCTCGAGGACCCCGCGGCCTATTGGACCGGGCTCCTGACCCTCGACCTGGACAGCGGCGACTTCAAGCTCAAGGAGGTCGAGAACACCGACATCTTCTACTTCTCGACCGTGGTCAGCCCGACCAACCCGGACCTGCTCTACGGCGTCTACAACAACCTCAGCAAGCTCGACGCCGCCCAGGGCAAGCCCCTGGGCCGGGTCGAGCTGGACCACAGCTACTACGCGGTCAACATCTCCAGCGACGGCAAGGAGGTCTACGTCGGCGGCACCATGTCCGACATCGCCGTTTACGACGCCGAGACCCTGAAGAAGCTCGGCAGCATCGAGATGCCCGGCGGCGCCAACCAGGCCCTGGCCACCCTCCGCGTCATCCGGCGCTGAGGGTCTTGCACTTCGGTTGGGGCCCTCCTGGGGGCAGTACTCGCCATGGATTCGGCCGACCACTCGATGACGAGGAAGCGCTTAACTCCCTCCCCCCTTGAGGGGGAGGGTGGGGTGGGGGGTATTGTTTGCCCGAGGCTCGATGATGCTGAGCCGTCTTGCGGCCTAGCGGCCGCCACCCCCTCCTCGATCCTCCCCCATCAAGGGGGAGGAGGCATCTAGATGGCACGCTTCCAGCCAAGCCCGCCCGCGCCGAAGCAGGACAGGCTCACCGAAGTGTCCGGCACCGAGAACCATCGCCGCTGGCTCTACGGCTTCCTCCGGCCGCAACTCGGCCGCCTGGCCGTCGTCTTCCTGCTGTCCCTGGGCGCCAGCGCCCTGGCGCTGGCCCAGCCCTACCTCACCAAGCTGCTGATCGACGACGGGCTGCTGGCCGGGGACTTCCGGACCCTGGCCCTGGTCGCGGCGGCCATGCTGGCGGCGGCGCTCCTGGGCGCTGGGCTGACGGCGCTGAACCGCTGGCACTACGTCACCGCCTCCGGCCGCGTCCTCTTCGCCCTGCGCGAGAGCGTCTACCGGCACCTGCAAAGGCTGTCCCCGGCCTACTACGCCCGAGTCCGGGCCGGCGATGTCATGGCCCGGCTGGACGGCGACGTCGCCGAGGTCCAGCGCTTCGCCGTGGACTCGGCCCTGGCGCTGCTGAACGGGGTCCTGGTGCTCTGCGGCGCCCTGGCGCTGATGCTGAGCCTGAGCTGGAAGCTCTCGCTGATCGCCTTCGCGCTGCTGCCGCTGCAGGTCCTGCTGCTGCGGGTCCTGCGGCCGCGCATCGAGGTCCTGACCCGTGAACAGCGGGCCCAGGCCGGCGGCATCTCGGCCTTCCTCTACGACCGGCTCTCGGCGATGAAGCTGGTCCAATCGGCGGGCGCGGAGGCGCGCGAGGCCCAGGGCCTCGCCGGCTTGCAGGCGGACTACTTCACCGGCCTGCGGCGGCTGCAGATGTTCAACCTCGCGGCCACCACCGCGCCCTCGCTGCTGACCCTGCTGGGCACGGTCCTGGTCTTCCTGGCCGGCGGCGCGATGGTCATCGAGGGCGCCCTGACCCTGGGCACCCTGGTCGCCTTCACCGCCTACCTCGCCCGGGCGAGCGGCCCGGTCCACACCCTGCTGGGGCTCTGGGTCGCCCTGGCCCGGGCCCGGGTCAGCCTCCAGCGGGTCGGCGAGATCATGGCGGAGGCGCCGGCCGTGCGCGCCCCGGCCGAGCCGCGATGCCTGCCGCGGGAAGCGCGGGGCGGGATCGTCCTGGAGGCGGTCGGCTTCCGCTACCCGGGACAGGAGGCCGGCGTCCTGGAGGCGGCCAGCGCCCGGCTGCCGGCCGGGGCCAAGGTCGCGATCGCCGGCGCCTCCGGGGCCGGCAAGACCACCCTGATCGACCTGCTGCAGCGGCACTTCGACCCCTCCGCCGGACGGATCACCCTGGACGGCATCGACCTGCGGCAGCTCGACCCGGGGGCGCTGCGCCGCCGGGTCGCGGTGGTGGCGCAGGACAGCCTGCTGATCCCGGGCAGCGTCGCCGACAACATCCGCTACGCCCGGCCCGAGGCCGGGGCGGAGGCCATCGCCGAGGCGGCGCGCCGGGCCGGGGCGGCGGACTTCATCGCCGCCCTGCCGCAAGGCTACGCGACCGAGGTCGGCACCCGCGGGCTCAAGCTCTCCGGCGGCCAGCGCCAGCGCATCGCCCTGGCCCGCGCCCTGCTGCAGGACCCCCTGGTCCTGATCCTCGATGAAGCGACCTCCGGCGTCGACAGCGCGATGGAGCGGAACATCGCCGCGGCCATCGACCGGCTCTTCGCCGGGCGGACCCGGATCGTCATCGGCCATCGCTCAACCCTGGTCCGCGACGCCGAGCTCGCCTTCGAGCTCGCCGGCGGCCGGCTCCGGCCCCAGGACGCGGGCCGGCGGCGCGCGGCGTTATGAGCGGCGCGCTGCGCATCGGCATCGTCGACAGCGGCGCCGTCGCGGCGGCGGGCCACCCGGGCCGCCGCTTCCTGGCCGGCGCGGAGGGCGGCGTCGAGACGCGCGAGGGCCTCGACGACCGGCTCGGCCACGGCAGCGCGGTCGGCCGCCTGATCAGCGCCGCGGCGCCCGAGGCCAGGGTCATCCACGCCCAGGTCTTCGGCGCGCGTTTCACGACCAGCCCGGCGCTGGTGGCCGCCGGCCTGGACTGGCTCCGCGGCCAGGGGGTCGCGCTGGTCAACATGAGCTTCGGGCTCCGGGCCGACCGCGCGGTCCTGAGGGCGGCCTGCCGGGCCGCCGCGGCGCGCGATATCCTGCTGGTCGCGGCGGCGCCGGCCCAGGGGCCGCCCTGCTTCCCCGCCGCCTACCCCGGCGTGCTGGCGGTCACCGGGGACGCCCGCTGCCTCGCGGGCGAGGTCTCGGACCTGCAGGGCCGCCAGGCCGACCTCGGAACCTGGTGCGCCTCGCCGGAGCGGGGCGGCGGCGCCATCTCCGGGGCCAGCGCGGCGGCGGCGCACTTCACCGGCCTGGCCGCCCGCCTGCTGCTGGAGCGGCCCGATGTCAAGGCCGAGGCGGTTCTGGCGCATTTCCGTGCCGCGGCGGCCTACAGCGGGCCGGAGCGCGTGGCGGGCGGGCAGGCAAGCCCGGCCAGGTGAGTCCCTGATCAGCACGCCTTGCTACTCGCGGCGGCTCGACCTTTCACCCTGGCGAGGCGACCTCAGGTCGCGGCGCGGCGCCCTCGCCCGGAGACTTGGCCGCGCCCTGCAGCCGGACCCGCGCGCCGGGGACGAGCAGGCCGCGCGCCCGCAGCCAGTCCAGGGCCGTCGCGAGCTGGCCTTCCGTGACCGCCAGGCGGCCGGCGATCTCGGCGGCGCAGTCGGCGAGGGGGCGGCCCTCGCGGTCGCGCAGCAGGTCGATCAGCTCGGCCAGCGGCGCCTCGTCGACCCGCCAGATGCCGCGCGGCTGGTCCGGCGTGACCACGACCCGGCGCTCGGCGATCAGGCCGGCCTCCACCACCGGACGCGGCACCACCGCAACGCCCTCCGCGGTCGCCGGCGGATGGGCCGGCGTCCGGTCCGGCCAGGCGGCCCGGGCGCGCCAGAAGGGCCGCTCCGGCCAGCGGGTCTCGAGGGCATAGAAGTCGCGGCCGGTCCGGCAGGCGCGCAGGAAGCCGGTCTCGGCGCGCTCGAGATAGAAGCGCCGGGCCAGGGCCCCGCGCTCGGGCCGGCGGAGCAGGGTGTTCGCCACCGCCGCCGCGGCCAGGGCCGAGCCCAGGGCCTGGAAGACCCCGTGGCCGGAGAGCGGATCGATCGCCAGGGCCGCGTCGCCGACGCGCAGCCGGCCGGGCGCCATCAGGTCCCGGGTCAGGTAGGGCGTGGCGTTGCGGGTCGTCACCGCGCCCTGGGCCCGCCCGGCGCCGATCGCGCCGCCGATCAGCGGCAGCCGGGCCGCCGCGCGGTCGAAGAAGGCCGGCAGCGCCGCGCGCTTGGGCAGGCCCTCGCCGCTGTCGACGAAGATCTGCAGGAAGGCCGCCTCGCCGTCGGCGACGTACCAGGCCCAGCCGTCGCGGAAGCTCTCCAAGGCCGTGCCCGCCCGGCGCTCGGCCCCGACGATTCGGCGGGTGATCGCGGTCGTCTCCGGACCGCGGGTCTGGCGGGCCTTGGCGCCGGGCGCGGCGCGGCCCCGGGCCTCGACGAAAAGCCGTGCCTCTTCCCGGACGGCGCGGCCCTCGGCGCAGAGGTAGTCGACCACCGCCCCCTCGGGCCCCGGCCCGACCGCCAGCTGCCGCGCCTCCCGGACGCGGACGCCCGAAGCCTCGGCGTCGCGCAGCAAAGCGGCGTCGAAGGGCGCGCGGGCGGTGACGTGCTCCAGGTTGCGGGCGCCGGCCTCGCCGTTCCAGAGGACCTCGCGGGGCAGCGGCGGGCCGACCGCCGCGGCGGCCCGGTCCAGGCCCTGGGCCTTCAGGGTCTCGACCACCCGCTGCGACAGGCCCTCGATCCGGGGCCGCTGCCGGCCGCCGGTCAGGAGCAGCACCTCCAAGCCGAGGCGGACCAGCAGGACCGCGGTCAGGACCCCGGCCGGACCGGCCCCGGCGACGACGACCTCGCTCGGCGGCCCGGCCCGGCGGGCGGGGCCGCCGGATCTGCTCTGCGGGGTTCGCATTCTGGCTCCCGAAGCTGCCTCGGCGCAGCTTCAGGTTAGCGTGTCGGTGCCTGGGAAAGCACGCCTTCCGGCGGGCTCAGCGGCGCTGGTGCTGCCGGCGCCGTGCGGCCGGGATCAGAGGCGTGGGCTGGGGGCCGACCGGCTTGGCCGTGGGCTCGGGCTTGGAGTCCTCGCCGCCCGGCTCGGCGACCGGAACCGACGCCGGCGCGACCTCCAGGCGCGGCGGCTGCGGCTGCGGCTTGCGCTGCCAGGGCGCCGACTTGAAGAAGCCCACGGTGTAGGCCACCGCGATCAGCAGGGCGAAGCCGCCGAGGTTGACGACCAGGAAGTCGAGCGGATCGCGGCCCATCACATCCAGGAGCATGCCGCCGGCCTGCGCCGCCACCATCGAGGTGACGAAGACCGCGAGGGCCTGCTGGCCGACCTTGACGATCGGCTTGAAGGCGGCGGCCTTGAGGACCTGCTCGCGGCCCGACAGCAGGCAGAGCGCCAGGTAGGCCAGAGCCAGGAAATGGACCCAGCGCAGGAAGCCGAAGTCGGTCTTCTGGAAGCCCCAGAGCAGGCTGTAGCTCATGGCGTTGATGACCTCGACGTTCTTCCAGATCGGGCCGTACTTCATCGGGATCATGAACAGGACGAAGGCGAGGGCCAGGCCGATCAGCCACTTGTTCGGCGCCGGCGGCCGGATCCAGCCCGACGCGAAGGCGAAGCCGGTGAAGAAGATGAGCTGCCAACCGAAGGGGTTGAAGAACCAGGGCCGGTCCGACCACCACTCCGCTGGCAGGTTGAAGCCCAGGGCCATGTTGAGGCTCCACAGCGCCAGGCAGAAGCCCATCGCCAGCCAGGGATGGACCCGGCTCAGCGCCATGACCAGCGGGATCATCATCAGCACCCCGAAGTACATCGGCAGGATGTCGAAGTAGTTCGGGACGTAGGTCAGGGTCAGAAGGTGAACGACGCCCTTGGCCGGGTCGTCGAAGAAGTAATGGAGGTTGAGCCGCCCGATGTAGTCCTTGATGGCGATGTACTCGGTGCCCAGGACGACGACGCTCGCGGTCATCAGGAAGAGGCAGATGTGGGCCCAGTAGATCTGCCAGGCGCGGAAGATGATGCGCGCCGCGCCCAGGAAGAAGCCCCGCTTGACGAAGACGCTGCCGAAGGCCAGCGCGGAGGCGAAGCCGGAGCAGAAGACGAAGATCTCGGTCGCGTCCGAGGGCCCGAACTTGGCCGGGATGAAGCGGCCCCAGGGATTTGCCGGGACGTGGGCGATGAAGATGATGAACATCGCCAAGCCGCGGAAGAAGTCCAGACGGACGTCCCGTTCGCTCCTCTCGCGGCTTGGCGTTTGGCTCATATCCAGCGTCCGTCCGCTGTCTGTTCCGGCGTCCGCACCAGGGCCGCGGCCGGCGCCTGCCGGCTCGCCTCGGCCACGATCGGCACGCCCTCGACGCCGGTGCCGGCCAGGGACGGCCTGGCCTGGCCGAAGACGATCCGCTTGCTCTGCATCAGCTCCTCGGGCATGGGGCAGAGCTGCACGCGGGCGAGCAGTCGGCCGAAATCCATACGAGAGGTGATCAGGGCAAAAGGTATCGCAAAGGTCAAGGGGATCAGGATCGGCGAGGCGAAGGGCAGCACGCTGGGGGCCGTCAGGGCCAGCGCGCCGGTCCAGCCCAGGCCGGCGAGGGTCTGGGGCCAGAAGGCGGAGGCCGCCTCCCGAAGGCCGATCTGGTGGCCGTCACGGTCCTGGGCTTCCCAGGTGACGCAGCGGCCGAACATCAGGCCGATGATGAAGATGCTGTGCACCACCGCCAGGATCGGGGCGATCAGCACCGAGAAGACGAACTCCACCAGGGCGCTGACCAGGAGCCGGAGGCTGCCGCCGTAGCTCCGCCGCTTGGTCCTCTGGGCCATGATCTCGATGACGCCCAGGAACTTGGGCGTGAAGGTCATGCCCAGCATCACCACGAAGAAGGCGAGGCCCGCGCCGGCATCGATGCTGCCCCAGTAGGTCCCGACCAGCGGCGCGATCTCGCCGGGATCGGCGCCGAGGCCGAAGACGACCGCCTGGCCCAGGCTCAGGGTCAGGAAGCCCAGCCAGAACAGCGACGAGGCGTACATCAGGATCGCCAGGACCAGCTGCAGGCGGCCCATCGGCAGGAGGCCGGGCATGCGGAGCAGCTTGAAGTACTGCATGTTGCCCTGGCACCAGCGCAGGTCGCGCTTGATGAAGTCGAGGATCGTCGGCGGGTTCTCCTCGTAGCTGCCCGTCTCGGCGGGCAGGACGCGGACCTCGTAGCCGCCGCGGCGGATCATCGCCGCCTCGACCTGGTCGTGGCTCAGGATCCGGCCGCCCAGCGGCGCCCGTCCCGGCAGGACCGGCAGGTCGCAATGGGCGATGAAGGGCGCGACCCGGATGATCGCGTTATGGCCCCAATAGGGTCCGTCCTCGCCCAGCCACCAGGCGCTGCCCATGGTGTAGGTCCGCATGCCTTGGCGCATCCCGAACTGGAAGATGCGGGCGAAGGCGCTGCGCGCCGGCAGGCCGGCGATCAGGGTCTGCAGGATGCCGAGCCGCGGGTTGGCCTGCATGGTCCGGACCAGGTTGAGCAGGCTGCCGCCGGTCATGATGCTGTCGGCGTCGAGCACGATCATGAAGTCGAAGCGCTCGCCCCAGCGTTCGCAGAAGTCCCGGACGTTCCCGGCCTTCTGGCCGACGTTGTCCGGGCGCCGCCGGTAGTGCAGGCGCCCCGGCCGCGGGTCGCGGGCCGAGAGCTCGGCGAAGCGGCGCTCTTCCTCGGCCGCGATCTCCGGCTTGTTGGTGTCGCTCAGCAGGAAGAACTCGAAGTGGCGGGCCTCGCCGGTCTCGTCGAGCGAGCCGAGGATCCTCTCGATGTGCTCGAAGACCCGTGCCGGATCCTCGTTGTAGATCGGCATGATCAGGGCGGTCCGGGTCCCGATCGGCGCCGTGCGGTCGACCCGGGACATGAAGGGGCTGGTCTTCTCGACGCCGCGGCCGCCCAGGGCCAGGATCACGCCGATGACCGAGTTCCAGAAGCCGATCGCGATCCAGGGGATGGTCATCACGAAGCAGCCGAGGATCCCCGCTTCGAAGAGGTTGAGGCCGTCGCCCAGAAGGATCCGGGCCATGACGAAGACCGCCGCGGCGACGGTCAGGCCGACCAGCAGGGCAAAGAGGAGGCGGCGCCGCCGAACGGTCAGGGACCAGGAACGGTCGAGCGCGTCGGGTAAAGGAGCAATCATGGCACGCAAAGCAATTCAACCAGTAGTTGTTGACAGGTCCGTAGTGTCCAAACGCAGGAAGCGGGAGACTTCATGCACTCGCACGGCGGGAAAACTGGCTGTTGTGCAGCGCAACGAAAAGGAACAGTTTTGTGGCAATATTTAGCGAAGTCTTCACGGCAGGCATCCTCCCACGGCATATAGTTAATCCGTCTCCCCCGACGGGCCGAACCTGGCGACACCGCAGGAAATTCGTTCTGCGGCAAGTGATTCGAGCCGTCGGTCCAGCCTCATCCCCGCCGGTTTTTCCGGCGGCCCCGGTCGGCTGGACCTGGGCCCGCATCGCGCCAAGGACATAAAGCCTTTTGGGCCTCTTCGCCAGGGCTGGCCACGGTTTCGTGACCATTGTTGTTCACGGCCCAGTCGGGGGGCCAGTCGGATTTGGGCGGCACGGAATAGACCGGGACCGCCCGGCGTTAGACTAGGAACCGCCCTGATAAACACCTCAGGGGACAAAAATGATCCCGAGACCAAGAATGCGACCGAGACCGACCAGCCTGCCGACCGTCCCCGCTCCCAGCATCGTCCTGGCCTTGCTCGGCGCGACCACCCTCCTGACCGGCCTCACCGCCGGCATTGCCACGGGCATGGACCTGGGCCTGCCCTACTATGCCGCCTCGCTGTGCCTGGGCGCCCTGGTCGTCCTGGGGGTGCTGGTCGCGGCCAGCCGCTTCCTGCCCGGCGGCAGCTTCGGCTGCGCCAACGGGATCACGCTGGCCCGGGCGATCCTGATCTGCCCGCTCGCCGGGGCTCTGGTGCTGGCCGCGCTGGACGCGCGGCTGTCCTGGCTGTTCTTCTCCCTGGCCCTGGTCGCCTTCCTGCTCGACGGCGTCGACGGCTGGGTGGCCCGGAAACGCCAGGAATGCACCCACTTTGGCGCCCGCTTCGACATGGAGACCGATGCCCTTTTCGTCCTGGTGCTCTCGTTGCTGGTCCTGAACGCCGAGAAGGCGGGGCCCTGGATCCTGCTGTCCGGGCTGCTGCGCTACCTCTTCGTCGCCGCCAGCCTGGCCTGGGCGCCGCTGCGCGCGCCCCTGCCGCCCAGCTTGCGCCGTAAGGCAATCTGCGCTCTACAAGTCGGTGCGCTGGTCATATGCTTGGCACCCGTCGTGCCGGCCGACTGGAGCGCCTGGCTCGCGGCGATCGGCCTGACCGCGTTGATCGCGTCCTTCGTCCGCGACGTTTCCGGGCTGATCGGACAGGCTTGGCAGAGGAGACAAGAAAGCGTGTCGAGAGATTCGAGATGGCTGGCCTGCAGCCAGCGCGCGACCTGGCTGGCCCTGGTCGCGGTCCTGGGCGGCGTCCTGTCGCTCGCCGTGGCGTCGCCGGCCAAGGCGGCGTCGGCCCGCTACGAGATCGACCCGGCCCATTTCAGCGTCGGCTTCCTGGTGCACCACATCGGCTATGCCGACACCCTGGGCATGTTCCTCAAGGGCGGCGGCAGCTTCACCTTCGACGAGGCCGCGCCCGCGGTCTCCGATATCGAGGTGACGATCCAGGCCGACAGCGTCTTCACCAACCACGACCGGCGCGACGAGCACGTCAAGGGCGGCGACTTCCTCGACGTCGACGACCATCCGGAGATCCGCTTCGTCGGCCGCGAGGCCCGCGCCACCGGCGAGAACAGCGGCGAGGTGACCGGCGACCTGACCATCCTGGGCGTCACCCGGCCGATCACCCTGCAGGTCACCAAGAACAAGATCGGCGACTACCCCTTCGGCGCCGGCCCGCCCTACGTCGTCGGCGTCTCGGTGCGCGGCACCGTGAAGCGCAGCGAGTTCGGCATGACCTACGCCGTCGAGAACGGCTGGGTCGGCGACGAGGTCGAGCTGATCATCGAGTTCGAGGCGATCCGCCAGGACTAGATGCCTGTCGCGCCCGCCGCTCCCCGGCGGGCGCCAGCTTTGGGAGGACAAGAGCTGTCATGATGGCCTTCAGCGAGCTCCGCGGGCTCGCCCGTTCGGTCTCGATCTACTATGGAAACCCGCTGCGCAGCCGGGCCCACCGGAGCTTCTACCGGCAGTTCATCAACCCCGGCGACCTCTGCTTCGACGTCGGGGCGCACGTCGGCAACCATATCCGGACCATGCTCAAGCTCGGCGCCAAGGTGGTCGCGGTCGAGCCGCAGCCCCGCTTCCAGTGGCTGCTGCGCCGGCTCTACGGCGACAACCCCGAGGTCACCCTGGTCGACAAGGCCCTGGGCGCCGGCCCCGGCGAGGCCGAGCTCTACGTCAGCAGCCGCTTTCCGACGGTGACTACCCTGTCGCGCGACTGGATCAAGTCGGTCGGGCGCGCCGCCTCCTTCAGCCAGGTCTCCTGGGACAGCCGCGTCACCGTCGAGGTCACCACCCTCGACAGCCTGATCGCGCAGCACGGCCCGCCGGCCTACTGCAAGATCGACGTCGAGGGCTTCGAGCCGGAGGTCCTGAAGGGCCTGGGCGCGGCCCTGCCCTGCCTCTCCTTCGAGTTCATCCCGGCCGCGCTCGACGGCGCCCACGCCTGCATCGAGCGTCTGCTGACGCTCGGCGACTACGAGTTCAACGTCTCCATGGGCGAGCACATGCGCTTCGAGCTGCCGCAGTGGAGCGACGCCGGCGCCCTGGGCGCCTGGCTCGACAACCTGGCCATCGACGACCTCTCGGGTGACGTCTACTGCCGCCTCAAAGCCCGGGCCTGACCCGCCGTGACAGACGCCGCCGAGGCCTTCTGGATCACCGGGCCGCTGGCCGGCGAGATCCGCGCCGCCGAGCTGCCGGCGCCCGGCGAAGGCGAGGTCCTGGTCCGGGCGCTGTTCAGCGGCATCAGCCGCGGCACCGAGTGCCTGGTCTTCGGCGGCGGGGTGCCAGCCAGCCAGTACCAGGCCATGCGCGCGCCCTTCCAGGAGGGCGACTTTCCCTGGCCGGTCAAGTACGGCTACTGCAGCGTCGGCCTGGTCGAGCGGGGCCCCGAGGCGCTTCTGGGCCGTGAGGTCTTCTGCCTCCACCCGCACCAGACCCGCTACCTCGTGCCGGAGGCCGTGGCGCTGCCCCTGCCCGAGGGCCTGCCCGCCGGCCGCGCCGTGCTGGGCGCCAACATGGAGACCGCGCTCAACGGCCTCTGGGACGCCGCGCCGCGGTCGGGCGACCGGATCGCGGTGATCGGTGCCGGTGTGGTCGGCTGCCTGGTCGCCCACCTGGCGGCGCGGATCCCGGGCTGTCGGGTGCAGCTCCTCGACATCGACCCGGACAAGGCCGGGATCGCCGAGGCGCTCGGCGTCCCCTTCGCCCTGCCGGAGGCCGCCGCGGCCGACTGCGACTTGGTGGTCCACGCCAGCGGGGCCCCGGAGGGGCTGGTCACGGCGCTGGGCCTCGCCGGCTTCGAGGCCACGGTGGTCGAGATGAGCTGGTTCGGCGACCGCGCGGTGGCCCTGCCCCTGGGCGAGGCCTTCCACGCCCGGCGCCTGACCCTCAAGTCGTCCCAGGTCGGCCAGGTGGCGACGGCCCGGCGGGCCCGCTGGAGCCATCGCCGGCGCCTGGCCAAGGCCCTGGAGCTGCTGGCCGAGCCGCGGCTCGACGCTCTGATCAGCGGCGAGTCCGCGTTTCGGGCATTGCCAGAGACCCTGCGCTCGCTATACCAAGCCCCGGCCGGTGTGCTTTGTCACCGGATCACCTATGGGGAATGAGGAATGTACAGCGTCTGCGTCAGAGACCATTTCATGATCGCGCACAGCTTCCGGGGCGAGGTCTTCGGCCCGGCCCAGAAGCTCCACGGGGCCACCTACGTGGTCGACGTCGAGTTCCGCCGCGACGAGCTGGACGCCGACGGCATCGTGGTCGACATCGGGCTGGCCGGCGAGCAGCTGCACAAGACGCTCGGCGAGTTCAACTTCCAGAACCTCGACGAGGTGGCCGAGTTCGACGGCAAGAACACCACGACCGAGTTCATGGCCCGGGTGATCTTCGACCGCATGGCGGCTGCCATCGCCCGCGGCGACCTGGGCCCCAACGCCTCGGGCCTCACCGCGCTCAAGGTCACGCTCAACGAGTCCCACGTGGCCTGGGCGGCTTACGAAGGCACTCTTTAGGACGAGGGGCCGCAAACCAGCGTGACGGGGCTCCATTTCGTCCTGCCCGGCGATCCGGCGACCCGGACCGGCGGCTTCATCTACGATGCCCGGATCATCGAAGGCCTGCGGGCGCGGGGCCTCGAGGTCGTGGTGCACAGCCTGCCCGACGGTTTCCCCGAGCCCTCGCCGGCGACCCGGGCGCAGGCCAGGGCGCTCTTCGCCGGCCTGCCGGAGGGCGCAAGGGTGGTGGTCGACGGCCTGGCCCTCGGCGTCCTGCCCGAGGAGCTGAAAGGCCCCGCGGCCCGGCTCGACTTGATCGGCCTGGTCCACCATCCCCTGGCCGCCGAGAGCGGCCTGGCCCCCGAGCGGCAGCAGGCGCTCTTCGATTCGGAGAGGACGGCGCTGGAACTGGTCTCGCAGGTCATCACCACCAGCCGGCACACCGCCGAGGCCCTGGCGCCCTACGGCGTGCCCGCCGGGCGGATCACGCCGGTGCCGCCCGGGGTCGACCCGGCGCCCCTGGCTGAGGGGTCGGGGGCTTCGGGGTCGGGGGGGCCGGGCGAAGGCGGGTTAGCCCTGCTCTGCGTCGCCAACCTGGTGCCGCGCAAGGGCCACGACCTGCTGCTCGGCGCCCTGGCGCGGCTCGCGGACCTGGACTGGCGGCTGACCTGCGCCGGCAGCCAGGCGCGCGATCCGGACTGGACCGGCCGCCTGCGCCGCCTCTGCGGCGAGGCCGGCCTGGACGATCGTGTGACCTTCCGGGGCGAAATCGGCGACGCCGAGCTGGAAGCGCTCTATCATGGAGCCGATCTCTTCGTGCTGGCCTCCCACTACGAGGGCTACGGCATGGTCTTTCCCGAGGCGGTCGCCCACGGCATCCCGGTCCTGGCGACCCGGACGGGCGGAATCCCCGAGGCGGCGCCCGCCGAGGCCTCGATCCTGGTGCCGCCGGGCGACGAGGCCGCGCTGACCGCGGCGCTGCGCCGCCTGCTCGCGGAGCCGGCCGCCTACGCCGAGCTCCGCGCCAAGGCCCGAAGCGCCCGTGACGGCCTGCGGCGCTGGTCCGACAGCGCCGCGCTCTTCGCCGAGGCCCTGGGTTACGGAGCGGGGGGATACAGTGCGGAAGGGGCGGCACGGTGAGCGGCTTCTCCGCCGACTGGCTGGCGCTGCGCGAGCCCGCCGACGCCCGGGCCCGCGCGCCCGAGCTGACCAAGCGGCTGGCCGCCTTCTGCGCCGGCAAGCAGAAGCTCCGGATCCTCGACCTGGGCAGCGGCACCGGCTCCAACCTCCGCTTCCTCGCGCCCCGGCTGAAGGTGGCGCAGAGCTGGACCCTGGTCGATCACGACGAGGCCCTGCTGGAGCGGGCCGCCGCCAACGAGGTTCCCGCCGGGGTCGAGATCGCCTGCCGCCAGCTCGATCTGGCGAAGGATCTGGCCGGCCTGGATCTTTCCGGGATCGACCTGGTGACCGGTTCGGCGCTGATGGACCTGGTGTCGGCGGACTGGTTCGACCGCCTGGCCGCGGCCTGCCGGGCGGCCGGCTGCGCGGTTTTCTTCGTGCTGACCTACGACGGCGTCATGGAGTTCAGGCCTACGGAGCGCCTGGATGGACTGGTCCGCGAGCTCTTCAACCGGCATCAGGGCGAGGACAAGGGCTTCGGCCCGGCGCTCGGGCCGGAGGCGCCCAAGCACATGGCGCGGGCCCTGATCGCCAAGGGCTTCCGGGTCGAGACCGCGCCCAGCGACTGGGTCATCGAGGCCGGCGAGCGGAAGCTGCAGCTGGCCCTGCTCGAGGGCTTTCTGGCCGCGGCGGAGGAGATCGGCCCGGCCCGCGCCGAGGAGCTCCGCGACTGGGCGGCCCGCCGCCGCCGCCTCGCGACCCGCGCCGACGCCCGCCTCCGGGTCGGCCACGAGGACCTCTTCGCCTTTCCCAGCGAGGGGTGAGGAGAGGGAGAGGCGCACCCCTCACCCTCCCACAGCGCTGCCGCGCTGCGGGCCCCTCCCTCTCCCGGGGGGAGAGGGATGTGGAGGCTTGGCGAGGCCTTTGGCCGAGCCTAGCCGGAGCTGGGTGAGGGGCCAGGCCCCTTAGCCCTCCTGCCCCCGCAGATCGAAGTCGAACAGCACGTCTTCGCCCATCTCGAAGCGGCGGCAGGGCGGGCGCCACGCCTCGGCCAGGCTGTCGACCGCCGGCAGGGTGAAGGCCGGGCGTCCGGAGCCGATGATCAGCGGCGCCACCGCGACCTGCAGCCGGTCCAGTACCCCGGCGGCCAGGAAGCGCGAGACCGTCACGCCGCCGCCCTCGACGAAGAGGCTGTGCAGGCCCTCGGCGCGCAGCGCGGCGACGATCGCGGCCGGCGGGATCCGGCCCTCCGGGGCCTCGATCTCCATGACCTGGACGTGCTCCGGCAGCGGGTCCGATCCCGTCCCTGCGCCGGCGCGGCTGACCAGCCGGGTCGGCGCCTCACTGTCGGTGAAGACCTTGTAGTGCCCCTCCAGGCGGCGCTCGGTGTCGATGACCACGCGCACCGGGTTGTCGCCCGGCGCCCGGCGCGTTGTCAGTTGCGGATCGTCGTGCAGGACCGTGCCGGCGCCGACGATCACGGCGTCGCTCAGCGCCCGCAGGCGGTGCAGGTGGAGGATGTTTTCCTCGCCGGTGACGTAGTACGAGTCGCCGGCCTCGGTCGCGATCCGGCCGTCCAGGCTCTGGCCCAGATGGCCCAGGGTCGAGGGCTGGCTCTCGGAGCCCAGCGCGACCGGCAGATAGAGGTCGAGCAGGTGTCTAACCTCTTGAGAGGGTTCGGTAATACTGGTCCAGGTGCCATCACGGTTGACCGCGAGCAGCGCGTCTGCTTCGTTTGCGGCCACGAAGCCGGTCGACCCGGCCGGGTCGCCGCGCAAGCCGAGGCCGTCGAGAGGAAAGCCGTCACCGCGAAGCCTTTGCCGGACCGCGAGGATCAGCCGCCAAGCGTCCTCGGGAACAATTTGCTTGTTTCGTTGTTCATCAGGCAAAGCAAGCTCTCCAAGATCTCAGGCCAAAAAAGCCACAGGCCTGTAAGACTTTTGTCCCTTGTTCAAGATCTGAAGCAAACTAACATCAGAGCCGTGCGAGCAAACAAAGAGTCTTTCCTACCCAGCATTCAATCGATCCAAAAGCAGTCTGACGCGGACTTAACATCGATCAACGGACATACCGAGACGGTCTTCGTTGATCGGGCGCTGGCAGAACTGCGATGCGGTCGAGTGGTGCGACTGAACGGCGGACAGCGATCCTGGCTGATCGCGGCCCTGGAGTGCTGCCCCGCCTGGACCCTGGAGGAGCTTCAGCGCCTCTCCGAAGGGCAGCTGGAGCTCGTCCTCAGCGAGGAGCGGGCCGAGGCCCTCGGATTGGACCATGGTAAGGCCGGGGGCAAGGCCGGGGCCGTGACCCTGCGGCTGCCTCCGGGCTGGAGCCGCGAGTGGCTGCACCAGCTGGTCGCCACGCCCGTGGATCCGGACCAGAAGCCGGCCGAGGCGCGGGACCTGGACACGCTGGCCGCCTCCAGCGGCGCCGAGACCGCCCTGACCATGGTCAAGCTGGCCCATCTGGTGCCCGCGGTGCTGGTCTGGGAGCTGCGCGGCGCCGCGGCGACCGAGGTCAGCAAGCAGGTCGCCCTGGGCGACATCCTCATGGTCACGCTGCCCCAGGTCCAGGCCTACGTCGAGGCGGCGGCGACCAAGCTGATCCGCGTCGGCGAGGCGAGGGTGCCCCTGAGCGACAGCGAAAAGACCCGCTTCGTCGTCTTCCGCTCGGCCAGCAGCGGCATCGACCACGTCGCGATCGTCATCGGCGAGATCGACAGCGAGACCCCGGTGCTGGTCCGCCTCCATTCGGCCTGCCTGACCGGCGACCTCTTCGGCAGCCTGCGCTGCGACTGCGGCGAGCAGCTCCGGACCTCGGTGCAGGCCATCGCCGACGCCGGCGGCGGCATCATCCTCTACCTGGCCCAGGAAGGCCGCGGCATCGGGCTGACCAACAAGCTGCGGGCCTACTGGCTCCAGGATCAGGGCTTCGACACCCTGGACGCCAACAACCAGCTCGGCTTCAAGGACGACGAGCGCCGCTACGAGGTCGCCGCCGAGATCCTCAAGATGCTCGACGTCCAGCGGGTCACCCTGATGACCAACAACCCGGCCAAGATCAACGCCATGGAAAGCTCGGGCATCACGATCGAAAGCCGCAAGGGCGTCCCGGCGACGATCAACCCCCACAACGAGCGCTACATGACCGTCCGCGCCGAGAAGATCGGCCATATCCTGGACGAGTAGCGCTCGCCTCGGGGCTCTGGCCAACCTTCCGGAATCGGAGTTCCACCCCCACCCCGACCCTCCCCCTCAAGGGGGAGGGGGGTTCATTGTGACCGCCTCGATCTCTTTCCCTCCCCCCTTGAGGGGGAGGGCTAGGGTGGGGGGTATTGATCCTGGCACCGCCTGCCGGCAATTGCGCTTCCTCAATCCCGCTCCCGCAGCAGCAACAGCGGCGCGCGCCTGAGGTCGCGCAGGACCGCGAGCAGGCGCCCGGCGGCGTGGTCGAGCAGTTGCCGGCCCTTCTCCGGGTCGGCCAGGCTGGCGTCGCCGGCGGCGCCCGAGGGATGCAGGTCCTGGCTGGCCCAGGCGAAGCCCGCCGCGCCCTCGGGCCGCAGGATCTCGTAGTCCGCCGCCATGTCGAGGGAGAGCGGCCGGAAGTTCGCCGCCTGGTCCTCGCGGACCAGCTCGGGGCGGAGCTCCAGCATCATCGAGGTCTCGACCGCGCCGCCGTGGATGCCGTGCTCCAGCTCCTCGGCGCCGAAGATCCCGTCGGGCGTGCCGAAGTTGAAGTAGGTCGCGCGAACCACCAGCAGGCCGAAGTCCATGCGCAGGCGCTGGGCGACGATGTCGACCGCCTGGGTCTGGCCGCCGTGGCTGTTGAAGATCACCAGCTTGCGCAGCCCGGCCCGGGCGACCGAGGCGCCGATCTCGGTCCAGAGCCCGATCAGCAGCTCGGCCGGCAGCGACAGGGTGCCGGGAAAGTCGCCGTGCTCCTCGCTGTCGCCGATCGGCAGGGTCGGCAGGACCAGGAGGGTCAGGTCGTCCGGCAGCTGCGCCAGGGCGCGCGCGACGATGCCCCGGTTGATCACCGTATCGGTCGAGAGCGGCAGGTGCGGGCCGTGCTGCTCGGTCGCCCCGACCGGCAGCAGGGCGATCACCGCCTCCGGATCGACCGCCTCCAGGTCGGTGGTCGCCAGGTCTTCCCAGTAGCCGCTCTTCAAAGCCATCGCGCGCTTCCGTCTCCACTGCGCCTGGACGCGAGCATAGGGCAAAACCGGCCGGGGGAAAGGCCCTTCCGGTCCCCTCACCCAGCTCGGCTAAGGCTCGGCTGTCGCCTCGCCAAGCCTCCACAGCCCTCTCCCTTGGGGAGAGGGCGGCGAGCGTAGCGAGCGGGTGAGGGTCAGCTCCGCCCGTAGTCGTCCTCGAAGCGTTCGATGTCGTCCTCTCCCAGGTAGCTGCCGCACTGCACCTCGATGATGTGCAGCGCGTCCTTGCCCGGGTTGCGCAGGCGGTGCCGGCTGCCCTGGGGGATGAAGGTCGTTTCCCCGGCCTCCAGGGTGAAGACCTCGTCGTCGCGGGTCACCTCGGCGCGGCCCCGGACCACCACCCAGTGCTCGCTGCGGTGTCGGTGGCGCTGTAGCGAGATGCTGGCCCCGGGCTTGAGCATCAGGTGCTTGGACTGGAAGCCCTCGCCGGTCATCAGGCTGGTGAAGCTGCCCCAGGGCCGGGGCACCCTGCTCGGCAGGTCGTGCTCGGGGCGCGCCTCGGTGGCCAGGCGATCGAAGACCTCGCGGACCTCCTGGGCCCGGTCGCGGGGGCAGACCAGCACCGCGTCCTCCTGGACCACCACCACCAGGTCGCGGAGCCCCAGGGCGACCAGCAGCCGCCCGTCGCTGCGCAGGTAGGAGCCGCGGCTGTCCTCGGCCAGGACCTCGCCGACCCGGGCGTTGCCGTCGGGGTCGCTCTCCGAGACCCGCCAGAGCGAATCCCAGGACCCGACGTCGCTCCAGCCCATGTCCACCGGCACCACGCCGGCGCGGTCGGTCTTCTCCATCAGGGCGTAGTCGATCGAGATTCCAGGCGCGGCCTCGAAGGCGCTCGCCTCCAGGCGCGTGAAGTCCGGGTCCGAGGTCGCCCGGGCGATGGCGCCGCGGGCCGCCTGGACCACCGCGGGCGCCCGGGCCTCCAGCTCGGCGAGCAGGCCCGTCCGGGGAAAGAGGAAGATGCCGCTGTTCCAGAGGTGCCGGCCGGTCGCGAGGTAGCCCTCGGCGGCCTCCGGGCCCGGCTTCTCGACGAAGCGGGCGATCCGCCGGCAGCCGGCCAGCTCGGGCAGGGCCTCGCCGCGCTCGATGTAGCCATAGCCGGTCTCCGGGCGGTCGGGCGTCACGCCGAAGGTCATCAGCCAGCCGGCCAGGGCCGCCGGTGTGGCGCGGTCGAGGGCCTCCAGGAAGCGCCCCGTCTCGGTGATCAGGTGGTCGGAGGGCAGGACCAGAAGCAGCTCGGCAGGATCCTCGACCGGCGCCAGGGCCGCTGCGGCGATGGCCGGCGCGGTGTTGCGCCCGACGGGCTCCAGGATCACCGCCGCGGCCGTCCGGCCGGCGGCGCGCAGCTGCTCGGCGGCCAGGAAGCGCTGCGCCTCGTTGCAGACCACGATCGGCGGCGCGAAGCGCGCCGGGTCGCCGACCCGCTCCAGGGTCATGCGGAACAGGCTGGTCTCGCCCAGCAGGTCGGCGAAGGGCTTGCCGACCGCGGCGCGCGAGACCGGCCAGAGGCGGCTGCCGATTCCGCCGCAGAGTATCACGGGCTGAATGCGAGCTTGGGTCACGTGATCCGGAGAGTCTGGGAAAACCTCCCCGATTAGACAGGATCGCCCGGGACCCGACAATTCCCTTCCGGACTCGAAAGGCAGGGCAAGGCTGTGCCTTTCCTGGGGCAGCAGGGCGCCCCGAGGGCGCGATTTCGATCCCGGGCGTCGATCTAGGGGGTGCCGGGTGTCGCGGCGGGGGGTATAGAGTCGGCCACGACGCCTTCCGAGCCTACGAGGAGATTCCATGCGCAGAATCCTGGTGACCGGCGCCCTGGGCCAGATCGGCTCCGAACTGGTGCCGGCGCTCCGCGCGCGCTACGGCCGCGACCGGGTCATTGCCTCAGACATCCGCATGATGCCGGCCGGCGAGCCGGCCGAGGAGGGGCCCTACGAGCACGCCGACTGCACCCAGGCCCACCAGATCCTGGAGGTCGTCCGGCGCCACGACATCGGCCGGATCTACCACATGGCGGCGCTGCTGTCGGCGGTCGCCGAGGACAAGCCGCAGGTCGCCTGGACGGTCAACATGAGCGGCCTCTACAACGCGCTCGAGGTCGCCCGGCAGTACGACTGCGCGGTCTTCTTCCCCAGCTCGATCGGCGCCTTCGGGCCGAGCACGCCGCGCGACCAGACGCCGCAGGACACCATCCAGCGGCCGACCACCATGTACGGGGTCAGCAAGGTGGCCGGCGAGCTGCTCTGCGACTACTACGCCCTGCGCTTCGGGATCGACACCCGCGGGGTGCGGCTGCCGGGGCTGATCTCCTACGTCGCGCCGCCGGGCGGCGGCACCACCGACTATGCCGTGGACATCTTCTACCACGCGCTGCGCTACGGCCGTTACACCTGCTTCCTGCGCCCGGACACCTGCCTGGACATGATGTACATGCCCGACGCGATCCGGGCCATGATCGAGGTGATGGAGGCCGAGCCCGCGCGCCTGGCCCATCGCAACGCCTTCAACATCACCGCCATGAGCTTCACCCCCGAGGTCCTGGCCGAGGCGATCCGCAAGCACCTGCCCGGCTTCACCATCGACTACGAGGTCGACCCGGTGCGCCAGGCCATCGCCGACTCCTGGCCGCGCTCCCTGGACGACTCCGCGGCTCGGAGCGAGTGGGACTGGGCGGCGGACTACGACCTGCCGGCCATGACCGAGGACATGCTCAGCAAGCTGGACGCCAAGTTGAAAGCCGCCAAGTAAGAGGAGACGGGCCGTCATGCCCCACGACCGACTGGAAAAGCTGCTGGCCGCGCGGGTCGAGGACCTCGACCGGGCCGGGCCCCTCAAGGGGCGGGAGACCGTGGTCCTCGGCGTGGTCCCGCCGCAGGGCGGCAAGGGCCCGCGCTACCTGCTGCAGGGCCAGGGCGACCGGCCCTTCCTGCGCATGAACGCCAACGCCTACCTGGGGCTGTCCTTCCACGAGGCGGTCATCGCCGCCGAGGAGGCCGCGGTCCGGCGCTTCGGCGCCGGCCCCGGCGCGGTGCGCTTCATCAGCGGCACCTGGGAGCCCCACGTCGCGCTGGAGGCCCGCCTGGCCGCCTTCCACGCCCGCGAGGCGGCGATGATCTTCAGCTCCGCCTACGCCACCATCCTGGGCGTGCTGACCCCCCTGATCACCAAGGAGACCGCGGTGATCAGCGACGAGCTCAACCACAACTGCATCATCAACGCGATCCGCATGTCGCAGCCGGCGGAGAAACACATCTACCGCCACCTCGACATGGCGGAGCTGGCGCAGAGCCTCAAGGCGGCGAGCCGCGCCTGCCGCCGCGCCATCGTGGTGACCGACGGCATCTTCTCCATGCGCGGCGACCACGCGCCGCTGGAGCGGATCATGGAGCTGGCCCGGGCGCACGACGCCGACTTCCCGGAGAACGTCCTGGTCGTGGTCGACGACTCCCACGGCGTCGGCGCCTTCGGCGCGACCGGCCGCGGCACCGAGGAGCACACCGCCTGCCCGCCGGTCGACGTGCTGGTGGCGACCCTGGGCAAGGCCTTCGGGGTCAACGGCGGCTACGTCGCCGCCGGCCGGGCGGTGATCGACTACCTGCGCGAGACCTCGCCCTGCTACATCTATTCCAATCCCATCACCCCGGGCGAGGCGGCCGCCGCCAAGGTTGCCCTCGACATCGTCGACAGCCCGGAGGGCCGGGCGCTGCTCGACCACCTGCGGGCCATGGCCCTGCGCTTCGACGCCGGGCTGGGTGCGCTGGGCTTCGAGACCATTCCCGGCGAGCATCCCGTCGTGCCCCTGATGGTCCGCGACACCGCCCGCACCTCGGCCCTGGTCACCCACCTGCGCAACCATGGCATCCTGGCTACGGGCCTGAACTATCCCGTCGTGCCCCGCGGCGACGAGGAGATCCGCTTCCAGATCTCCGCCGACCACACCGAGGCCGACATCGACGAGGCGCTGGAGGTGCTGCGCGGATTCCCGGGATGACGGGGCCGCTTGCGCTTCACAGACGCCGCTCTGCCGTGGCGGTAGGCTCCTGCTTCCACTGAGCGTCGATCGCGGGAAACCGGGGGAACTGGCATGCTGTCGCGGATAGGTCTGATCGCAACGCTTTGCGTCCTCTTGGTGGCACATCAGGGCCAGTCCGAGGTCGGCGCGGCCGAAGACGGGGCCGTCGTCGTCACGGTGACGGGGAAGTTGGGCAAGACGAACAGGGGCGGATCGGACGCCTTTCGGGACGCTTTCTTCGCCTTCCACGAGATCTCTTTCGACAAGGCCTACGCCTTCGACAGGGCGGCGCTGGCCGCTCTGGGCATGCAGGAGCTGACCCTGCGCTATCCGAGCTGGCCCGAGACGCCGGTTACCCTGCGCGGGCCCTTGCTCGGCGCGGTCCTGGACGAGGTCGAGGCGCAGGGCCGGTCGCTGCGCGTGCAGGCCCTGGACGGCTACGCGGTCGAGTTCGACATCGAGACCCTGCGAAAGGGGCGCTTCATCCTCGCCATCGAGGCCGACGGCCGTCCCTTGCCCATCGGCGGCCGCGGTCCGGCCTGGCTCGCCTTTCCCCCGGGCGGCTATCCGGGGGAGTCGGAAGACAGCGACGCAAAGCTCGTCTGGTCCGTGTTTCACATAGCCGTCGAATAGGCGCCGGGCGGCCATCGCCCGGCCTCTGAAGGCCGGCCGTCGCGAGACGCCCTTTCTCTCTGCTGCCGCAGGTCAGTCGTCGAAGTCGTCCCGGTCGCCCTTCGCGGCGCCGAGGGCGAAGAGCTGGCCGCGGACTTCGCCGGCCGGGTTGGCCTCGGCGTGGACGTTCAGATAGATCAGCCCGTCCAAAACGGCCGCGAAGAGGGACGCGATGTTGTTGATCGCGACCCCGCAGCTCTGGTTCGCCGCGAAGTCGGCGTCCTCGATGTCGTCGTTGGTCAGCCTGCCGCGGGCCAGAAGTCCGTCCACGTCGATCCCGCCCGGACCGCCGACCGGCGCCACGTTGAACAGGAACACGACGACCGGGCCGTTGACGCCGGCGCGCGCGCAGTGCAGGTGCGCCTGGGTGATCCCTTCGCCGTCGAAGACCCGCAAGTTGAAGCGGGCCGACGACAGGTCTTCGGCGAAGGCGAGCCTCAGGGTGGCGCTGGTGTCGGTCAGGACACCGCCGGGCGGCTGGATCTCCTGCTCGCCGCTGGCGGCGGTCTTGAACCTGAAGGATCCGCGGTCGTCACGCTCCGCGACGGCGGCGGAGGAGAAGACGACCGTGACGGCGAGGACGATAAGGCTTGCGAGGCGTCCCATCGGAGTTCCTCCCTCGAGTTGGAGCCGTTTTCTTTCGAGTGCCGAGGAAGTCTTCCACTTCGGAATCGCAAATCATGTCCGAAGTCTGCTCGGCACATGATGCACGCAATGGTTGTCTGTTGTGCGGGTTCGCGCAATTCAACTTTCCGTGACGCCCATGCAAAGTCTGGGCGGCGCGCTCGCGTTTTGCTGCCGCGATGCCATCACTTAAGGGTCGAGGCTCTTCCGGCCTGGCGCCGCTCCTTGAGATCGTCGAGGGCGCTATGGAACACGTCTTCGGGCCAGTTGTTCATGACGGCGCGATAAAACAGCGCCTGCTGCGTTTCCGGCGCGAGGCCGTCTTCCGGCGGGTCCGAGTCGAGGTTGGTCGGGAAGGAATAGCCTTCCGCGCTGGCGGCAAGCAAGGCCTTCAGCTCGAGCGGCACCAGTCTCCCCGCGTGATAGGCGCCCAAGACATGGAGATAAAGAACTCTGCACATCGCGTCCCGGTCGACGGCCTCCATGGCCCGGCCGAAGGCCGAGGAGACCTGAAGCAGGTTGGCCATGCGGTGGATGTCCCTGCTTTCGTTCGCGCCGGCGGCGTGGAAGAGCGCCGGACTGAAGAACAGCGCGTCGCCCTTCTCGAGCGGCAACTGGACATGGTGCTCTTCGAAGTGGGCGCGGAAGTCGTCTCGCCGCCAGGCGACATAGCCGGGCCGGTAAAGCTGAGAGAAGGGCAGCAGCTTCGTGGGCCCGCTCTCTATCGGCATGTCGCAGTGGGCGATGCCGCCCTGGAGCGTCAGGGCCGCCGAAAGCTCATGCACCTGCGCGGGATAGTCGGCGCAGACCTCCGAGGTCTGGAAGCCGAGATGGTAGTCGCGATGGGCCTGCTGGGCGGCGCCCCCCGGATAGACCAGGTTGACCTGGGCGGTCATCTGGTAGCCCGGGCCGAGCCAGGCTTCGCAGACGGCATCGATGGCCGGGTTCGAAAAGCAGCCGATGAAGGCCTCGGGCGCCTGCTCGCAGAGCTTCTGCAGAGAATTCCATACGCGGTCGTTCTTGCCCGCGGCCGCGAAGTGGTCGGCGCCGCTGCCGTTCGCGCGCTTCTCCCGGGCGATGGTGTCGCGGTAGACCTCGGTCGCGGCGTCGATCGCCGCCGTGCGCGAGAACGCGCGCTTCAGGACCAGCGCACCGGCACTCGCCCGCAGGACCTGGGCCCATTCCGCCATCAGGGCGCGGCGCCGGGTCGCGTCTTCCAGCAGGGGGCGCAGAGCCTCCATGTCGTAGATCGGCAGGTTCTTTTCGATGGCGGCCGCGAGGGGCAGCTCCGCGGCATCGAGCCGGCGCGCCGTCAGAGCCGCGAAGGCCTCCAGCTCGCAGTCCTCGGCACGGTAATAGTCGGGCGAATGGGGTGCGGTACGATTCATGGCGGGGTCCTTTCGCTTCCTGCGCCCTCCTCGCCGTGGCCGGAGGGATGGCCCTATCCGAAGATCTCCTTGAAGATCCCGATGTTCTGGCGGAACCCGGCCTCGAAGTCGCCGTCGCCGGGGTGGTAGACGCTCTCGTAGGACACCACGCCGTCGTAGCCGTCCGCCCGAAGCGCGGCGGCCAGGGGCCGGAACTGATCGGCGAGCTGGCCCTGCAGCATGGGCCGCACCTCCAGCGTGGCCCGGGGCGGGTCGGCCTGGACGTCCTTGATGTGGAGGTGGCCGAGGTAGCCGTCGCGAAGCTCGTCGTAGCCGTCCGGAAAGGCGGTCTCGCCGCACCAGCAGTTGTTCGCCGGATCCCAGAGGACCTGCAGGACGTCCTTGGCGTCGAGGTCGTCGATCAGCTTCCGCCCGGTGTAGCAGGAATTGACCATGGTGCCGTTACCGGTCTCGACGACCAGCGTGACGCCCTCGCGGCGCGCCAGCTCCACGGCGGGCGCGATCAGCGGCAGCAGCGCCTCCCAGGCGCCCTTGGCGACGTTCCACTGCTCGGCGCCGTTGCGGCCCCAGAGGATCATCTCCTTCTTGCCGCTCATGATGCGCACCCTGGGGCAGCCGAACTCCTGCGCCATCTCGATGCAGCGCTTCAGGGCCTCCATGTGGCGGCTGTGCAGCGCGTCCCCCGGCCTGGAGGTCGCCATCACCATGCCGGCGAAGACGTGGCGCGAGATGCAGGCGACCTGCTTTTCGTGCCGACGGAGGAGCTCCAGCGCGGCCCGCCGCTCGTCCCGGTCGAGGTCGCCGACCTCCTTGTCGCCGATGAACTGCAGCTCGGCCTGGTCGATACCGAACTCGTCCATCACGGCGAGCGCGTGGCCCAGGTCCCTGCTGATCCCGTCGGTGATCACGCCGAGCTTCATGTCGTCCTCTCGTCGTCCTCTCGCCGTCCTCTGGGATCAGCGCTTGAGGCCGGTGCCGACGATGTCCTCGTAGATCCGGGCGACCACCTGGTTGTCGCCCTCCGGGTATCTGGTCCTGGCGGCCTCGAAGAGCTGCATGGCGGTCGCCGCCATGAACAGGGGCACGCCCAGCTCCCGGGCGAGATCGACGGAGATCGTCAGGTCCTTGTGCATGGTGTTGATATGGCTGCCCGTGCCCTCGAAGCGGCGGTCGATCACGTTCTCCAGCGCGCCGCTGGTGATCGTCGAGCCCGCGCTCGAGGTCGACACGACCTTGTGCAGGACCTCGCCCTTGACGCCGGCCCTGGCCGCCAGCGCCGAGGCCTCGAAGGTCGCCGAGAAGACCGATCCGATCAGGGCCTGCAGGCAGGCCTTGACCGTCTGGCCCATGCCGGCCTCCTCGCCGACCCGGTGGATGGTGGCGCTGACCGCCTCCATCGCCGGGCGGGCGGTCTCCAGGGCCGCGTCGCTGCCGGCCGCCATCATGGTCAGGGTGCCGTTCTGCGCGCCGGGGAAGCCGCCGCTGACCGGGCTGTCGACCAGGTCGATGCCGGAGCCCTCCAGCGCAGAGGCGACCTCGCGCGCCTCCTCCGGCTTGATCGTCGCCGTCAGGACGATGACCGAGCCCGGTGCCATGGCCGCGCGCAGGCCGCTTTGCCCCTCGGCGCCGAGGACGACCTCCTGCACCTGCCGGCCGTTCAGGACCATGACGAAGACGGCCTCGGACTCGGCGCCGACCGCCGCCGGCGACTCCATCGCCGCGCCGCCGGCTTCGACGAAGGCGGCCAGCCGCTCGGCGGACGGGTCGAAGCCGCAGACCTGGAATCCGGCCTTCAGGAGGTTCTTGGCGAGGCCGGAGCCCATGTCCCCGATGCCCACGACGCCCACCTTGCTCATCCCTGCCTCTCTCCCCTTTGCTCCGCCGCCGGACCCTCGGCCCTGGCGACCGTGAGCATGACTCGGACGGCTTCCCGGCGCCAGCCTTCGATCCGGAGCCCGTGCACCGCCGCCGGCCGCCGGAACAGGCCCTGGGGCTGAGCCTGGATCTGAGCTGGGCCTGCCCACCCGCTCGTTCTGCCGGTTGCGGCGAGGATTTCCACCTGTTAGTTCTCTAGCATGAGAACTTCGGGTTCGCTGTCTGCGTCTTTGTCCTTTGTTTGGGTCGGATGGGAGGCTGCAGTCAGTCTTTGAAGACAAACCGCCCGGTCGGTGAAGTGCAGTTTCTTCACGGACGTTGTCGGCGAAACAAAAAAAGTCCTAGGGAGGCATTTATGACTTCGATGAAGAGCTTGACGACTTCGGCAGCCGCCGTCGCCATTTCGGTTGGCCTGTCGGCCGCCGCGGTGGCGGAGACGACCAACCTGCGCATCCAGACCCACTACGCGCCGGAGACCGTGTCCGGCAAGCTGGCGGCGGAGTACATCGACAACGTCCAGACCATGTCGAACGGCGAGATCCAGATCGAGATGTTCTACTCCTCGTCGGTCGTCAAGTCGGTGGAGACCTTCGACGCGGCCGCCACGGGCATTCTCGACTGCGACATGACCGGCGGTGGCTATCAGACCGGCAAGAACCCCGCCTTCCAGTTCGTCGGCGACGTGATGGGCGGCTACGACACGCCCTATCAGCTTCTGTCCTGGCTCTACTACGGCGGCGGCCGCGAGGCGGCCCAGAAGCTCTACAACAAGTTCGATATGGAGCCGGTCGGCTGGTGGGTCTACGGCCAGGAATCGCTGTCGTCGTCCAAGCCGATCCCCGGCCCGGCGGCCCTGAAGGACTTCAAGTTCCGCTCGCCCCCGGGGCTCGAGACCAAGATCTTCGAGAACCTCGGCGCCAAGCCCATCGTCATGGACTTCACCGAGATCTTCACGGCGCTCGAGACCGGCATCATCGACGGCGCCGACGCCTCCGGCCTGGCCAACAACGTCGGCCTCGGGCTCTACGACCTGGTCAAGCACGCGACCTATCCGGGCTTCCATTCCATGCCGATGGACCACCTGGCCTGCAACAAGGCGCGGTGGGACGCGATGCCGGAGCATCACCGGCGGATCATGACCGTGGCGATGGAGTCCCTGGCGCTGCGGACCGCCGTCCAGTTCGAAAAGAAGAACTCCGAGGCCGCCGCGGAGCTGTCGGCCAAGGGCGTCACCCTCTACGACTGGAGCACCGAGGACCGGCTGGCCTTCCGCAAGGCCGCGCAGTCGGCCTGGGCCGACTTCGCGACGACCGAGGAAGCCAAGGCCCTGGTCGAGAGCCACCTCGCCTATCTGCGTCAGCTCGGGCTCGCCCAGTAGGCCCTAGGGTTCGACGGCGGCCCCCGTCCAGGGGCCGCCGGACTTTCCCGAGACGCTGCAGCTGCAGGGGGAGGGCGCCATGGTCGAACACGAGCGCACGGGGCTGCTCGACCTGGTCACATGGAGCTTCAGCCGGGTCGCCATGTGGCTGCCGGCCTTCATCGTGGCGATCATCTTCTACGAAGTGGTGATGCGCTACGTCTTCCAGCGGCCGACCCTCTGGGTCAACGAGATGTCGCTCTGGGTGGCCGGCGCGATCTACCTGACCGCCGGGCTCTATGCCCTGCAGCAGCGCAGCCACATCCGGATCTTCATCATCTACGACATCGTGCCGCGGCCGGTTCAGCGCTTCTTCGACGTCCTCTCGGTGCTCTGCGTCTGCGTCTTCTCCTTCGCCGTCATCTGGGGCGGCTTCGGCGAGGCCTATGCCAAGCTGATGCGCTGGGAGACCTTCGGGACCGCCTGGGATCCGCCGATACCGGCGACGATCAAGCCGCTGATCCTCATCACCCTGGTGTTCCTCGCCGCCCAGTCGATCTCGAACCTGATCTACGACTGGAAGCGGGCGCCGGAAGTCCACGATCCCTCGGACGACCTCGAGATCAGCCCGGACGAGGTGATCACGAACGACGAGCCGCCGCCCGGGCCGCCGCCCGGCAAGCGCTGAGCCGCGGGGGCGCTCGCCTTGGACATCGGCACGATCTCGCTCATCCTGCTGTTCGGCATGCTCTTCCTGCTGGCGATCGGCATGCCGCTCGGCTTCGCCTCCGGTTTCCTCGCCGTGGTCGTCATGGTGCTGAAGTTCGGGCCGGACCTTCTGTTCTCGAACTTCGGCACGGGGCCGCTCAACGTCCTGGCGCAGCGCCTCTACGGGATCACGACCAACTACGTGCTGATCTCGGTGCCCCTGTTCATCTTCATGGCGACCCTGCTGGAGCGCTCCGGCATCGCGCGCGACATGTATTCCTCGCTCAACATGTGGCTGTCGCGCACCCGGGGCGGCATCGCGGTGGTGACCGCCCTGATGGCCATCGTCATGGCGGCGATGTCGGGCATCATCGGCGGCGAGGTGGTGCTCCTGGGCCTGATCGCCCTGCCGCAGATGCTGCGGCTCGGCTACAACCAGAACCTGGCCATCGGCACGATCTGCGCCTCGGGCTCGCTGGGGACGATGATCCCGCCGTCGATCGTGCTGATCTTCTACGGGCTGATCACCGAGACCTCGATCCACGCCCTGTTCAAGGCGGCCTTCCTGCCCGGCTTCATCCTGGCCGGCCTCTACATCGTCTACATCCTGGTGCGCACCCGGCTCAATCCGGAGGAGGCGCCGCTGCCCGAGCCCTCGGCCGAGGACATGACCGGCCGGGACAAGGCGGTCTACGGCTCGGCCCTGCTGGCGCTGGTCACGGGCGGCCTGGCCCTGATGTTCCTCGTCCGCGGGACCTTCGTGGTGGTCACCGGCCAGGTCACCGAGGACATGAGCTACGTGTCGACCGAGGCCTTGGCCGGCCTCGCCGTCTACCTGGCGGCGGCGCTGGCCTACCTGGCCCTTTACATCGGGCCGGGCCGGACCAAGGAGGCTTGGGATCGGGGGAAGGGGCTGATCGCGCCGCTGCTCATCGTCTTCGTCGTCCTGGGTTCCATCTACGGCGGCATCACCGGCATCACCGAGGCGGCGGGGATCGGCTCGGTGGCGGTGCTGCTGCTGATCATCGCCCGCAAGGAGTTCTCCTTCGGCCTGCTGCGCGAGGCCTCGATGCGCACCTTCAGGTCGACCGGCACGATCATCTGGGTGACCTTCGGCGCGACGGCGCTGGCCGGCGCCTACACCATCGCCGGCGGGCCGACCTACGTGGCCAACCTCATCGTCGGCTACGAGCTGCCGACCATGGGCGTGATCCTGGTCATGATGATCATCTTCCTGTTCCTCGGCGCCTTCATGGACTGGACGGGCATCGTGCTGCTGGTGATGCCGGTCTTCCTGCCGATCGTCCTGAAGCTGCCGGTGGCGGAGCTCGGCCTGACCGGCGGGCTCGCAGATCAGGCCCGCCTGGTGTCGGTCTGGTTCGGGATCCTCTTCTGCGTCAACATGCAGGTGTCCTTCCTCTCGCCGCCCTTCGGGCCGGCGGCCTTCTATCTGAAGTCCGTGGCGCCGCCGCACATCTCCCTGCCGGACATCTTCCGCGGCTTCCTGCCCTTCATCGGCATCCAGCTCGTCGTTCTGGCGCTGATCCTCTGCGTTCCCGAGATCACCACCATCTTCCTCTGACGCCGGAAAGGGCCCCGGCTTGGCGGTCCCGGACCGCGCGGGCTATCATCCCCGGTCTTCTAGCGGAAGCATGGGAGGAGAGCGAGGTGGCCTATCTCAGCGCGGCCCAGCGGCGGGCCTACGACGAGGACGGCTACCTCCTGCTCGAAGGCCATCTCTCCGCCGAGACCGTCGCCCGGGGCCGGGCGGAGATCGCGCGGCTGTCGGAGCACGCCGGGACCATCGACGCCAGCGACGACCTGATCGACCTGGAGGACCGCCACACGCGGGCCGAGCCGCGGATCCGCCGCATCAAGCGGCCCGACCTCCAGAGCGCCTTCTTCGATGAGCTGATGCGCAGCGACGCGATTCTGGGCCCGGTGCGCGAGCTGATCGGGCCGAACCTCCGCTTGCATACGGCCAAGCTCAACATGAAGAAGGCGGAGTACGGCGCGCCGGTCCAGTGGCATCAGGACTTCGCCTTCTATCCCCACACCAACGACGACCTGCTGGCGGTCGGCATCGTCTTCGACGACATGACGCTGGAGAACGGGCCGCTGCAGGTGATCCCGGGATCGCACAAGGGGCCCATCCTGGACCACCATCTCGAGGGCGTCTTCGCCGGGGCCTGCGATCTGGCCGAGGCCGGCTATTCCCCCGAGGACGGCGTCGCGCTCACCGGGCCGGCCGGCAGCCTGTCGATCCATCACGCCCGCATCCTCCACGGCTCCGCGCTCAATACCTCGCAGTGCGACCGGCAGATGCTGTTCTACGAGATCATGGCGGCCGACGCCTTCCCGGTCATGGGGTCGATGACGGCCTTCGACAGCATCGAGGCCTTCGACGCCCGCCTGCTCTGCGGCGAGGCGACCAGGGCGCCGCGCCTGGCGCCCGTCCCGGTCCGCATCCCGCAGCCCCAGCCGCAGAAGGCCGGGTCGATCTACGAGATCCAGTCGCAGGGCAAGGGCAAGGCCTTTCGGACTTACGACGAGGCGATGTAGTGCCCAAAGGCGCTGAAGCCAGCGACACCCCCCTCCCTAACCCTCCCCCACAAGGGGGGAGGGAACTTCCCAAGCGGATCAGTCCACTACTCCCTCCCCCTCGATGGGGGAGGGCCGGGGTGGGGGTGACCCTCTGAAGCGTGTTCCAGGCCGCTGAAGTAGGGCGGGATTCAGACCAAATCGTCCCGCTCCTGCCGGGGCCTCAGGCGATGGCGTCCTGCCGGGCCGGCAGCCAGTGCCGGCCGGGCACGGCGGCCAGCAGGTCCTTGGTGTAGGCGTCCTGGGGATCGCGGAAGATCTCGCCGGTCGATCCGGTCTCGACCACCACGCCGTAGCGCATCACCGCGATGCGGTCGCAGACCTGGGCCGCGACCCTGAGGTCGTGGGTGATGAAGATCATCGACAGCGACAGGCGGTCCCGGATCTCGTCCAGCAGGCGCAGGATCTGCGCCTGGATCGAGACGTCCAGCGCCGAGACCGGCTCGTCCGCGACCAGCACCTCGGGATCGAGGGCCAGGGCCCGGGCGATGCCGATGCGCTGCCGCTGGCCGCCCGAGAACTCGTGCGGATAGCGGTCGAAGGCCCGCGCGTCGAGCCCGACGATCTCCAGCAGTTCCCGCGCCCGGTCCTGGGCGGCGGCGGGCGACTGGCCCTGGATCAACGGGCCCTGGGCGATGATCCGGCCGACCCGGGTGCGCGGGTTGAGCGAGGCGAAGGGGTCCTGGAAGACCATCTGGATCTTGGCCCGAAAGGGCCGCATGGCCGCCCGACCCAGGGGCCTGAGGTCGCTGCCGTGAAGGAGGATCTGGCCCTCGTCGGCATCGTTCAGGCGGACGATGCAGCGGGCGACGGTCGACTTGCCCGAGCCGCTCTCGCCGACGATGCCCAGGGTCTCGCCGCGGCGCAGCTCCAGGGCGACCTCCTTGGCCGCCGTGACCTTGCGCTCCTTGCCGCCGAGCCCGAAGAAGCCGCCGCCGCTGCGGTAGACCTTGGTCAGGCCCTGGACCTGCAGCACCGGCTCCGCCGAGCGCTGCCGCGCCGCCCGCGGGACCAGGCTCGGGACCGCGGCGATCAGGTCCCGGGTGTAGGGATGCTCGGGCGCGTTCAGCACCTTGTCGGCGCTGCCGGCCTCGACCACGCGGCCCTGCTGCATCACCGCGACCCGGTCGGCGATGTCGGCGACCACGCCGAAGTCGTGGGTGATGAACAGGACCCCGGTGTCGTGCCCGGCCTGCAGCTCCTTGATCAGCTTCAGGATCTGCGCCTGGGTGGTGACGTCCAGGGCCGTGGTCGGCTCGTCGGCGATCAGGATCTTGGGGTCGAGGGCCAGGGCCATGGCGATCATCGCCCGCTGGCGCTGGCCGCCCGAGAGCTCGTGGGGATAGGCGCCGATGATCTGCGCCGGGTCCGGCAGGTGGACGTCGTCCAGCAGGGCCGTCGCCTTCTGCCGCCGCTCCTTGCGCCCCATGCGCGCGTGGAAGCGGAAGACCTCGTCGATCTGGTCGCCGATGGTCATGACCGGATTGAGGGCGGTCATGGGCTCCTGGAAGATCATGGAGATCTCGCTGCCCCGGATCTGGCGCAGCCGCGCGTCCCCGACCCGGGTCAGGTCCTCCTGGCCGAAGCGGATGGCGCCCTTCTCGACCTTGACGTGGGGCGCCGGCAGCAGGCCCATGACCGCGCGGGCGGTCAGCGACTTGCCGCTGCCGCTCTCCCCGACCACGCAGAGGATCTCGTTGGGCGCCAGCTCCAGGTCGACCTGCTCGACCGCGTAGCGGCGCTCCGAGCCCTCGGGCAGGGCGACGTGCAGGTCTCGGATCTCGAGCAGTTGTCCCGTCATTCCGTCCTCACCGTCGTTCCCGGAGGCGCGGGTTGAGGGCGTCGTTGAAGCCCTCGCCGACCAGGTTGATCGCCAGCACCGTGATCAGGATCGCCAGGCCCGGGAAGGTGCAGACCCACCAGGCGCTGCGCAGCACCGTCCGTCCGGCGCCGATCAGGAAGCCCCAGCTCATGATGTTGGGATCGCCCAGGCCGAGGAAGGACAGCCCGCTCTCGATCAGGATCGCGGTCGCGACCATCAGGGAGCCGGTGACGATGATCGGCGACAGGCAGTTCGGCAGGATCTCGCCCAGCATGATCCTGAGGTCGCTCATGCCCAGGGTGTGGCAGGCCTGGACGAACTCGCGATTGCGCAGCGACAGGAACTCGCCGCGCACCAGGCGCGCCACCGCCGGCCAGGAGACCACGGCGATGGCGATGACGATGCTCTCGATCGAGGGCTTCATGATGGCGACCAGCAGGATCGCGAAGACGAAGGAGGGGATGGTCTGGAACATCTCCGTCGTGCGCATCAAGAGGTCGTCGATCCAGCCGCCGTAGTAGCCCGCAAGCCCGCCCATCAGGGCGCCGAAGCCGACCGCGACCAGGGTCGCCACCAGGCCGATCAGGAGCGAGGTCTTGGCGCCGTGGGCGATGCCGGCGGCCACATCGCGGCCCAGGGAATCGCTGCCCAGCAGGAAGCCGCCCGTGGCCGGCGGCGACATCGGCCGCCCGGCCAGCTTGAAGGGATCGTCCGGGAAGAAGAAGTGCGCCGTCGCCGCCAGGGCGATGATCGCAGCCAGGATCGCCAGGCCGGCGACCGCGGAATAGTTGCGCCGATAGAGCCGCCAGAAGTGCGCCAGGTTCTCGCGGGTCATGCTTGGAACTCACCTGCTGACTTCGGTGGTTCACCCCCTCCCAACCCTCCCCCCTCAAGGGGGAGGGCTTGATAAGGCGACGGCCGCGGACCTCTCCCTCCCCCTTGACGGGGGAGGGTCGGGGTGGGGGTGAAACTCCGATGTCTGCAGTTCGGCATCAGCTCACCTCGATGCGCGGGTCCAGGAGGGAGTAGACGATGTCGACCACCAGGTTGACCGCCACGACCAGCAGCGCGGACAGCAAAAAGATGCCGAGCAGCAGGTTGAGGTCGCGGGCGAAGAGCGCCTCGAAGGCCAGCATGCCCAGGCCCGGCCAGGCGAAGACGGACTCGACGATCACCGAGCCGCCGATCAGCGCGCCGACCTGCACCCCGGCCATGGTGACCACCGGCAGCAGGGCGTTGCGCAGCACGTGGACGAAGACGATCCGCCGCTCGGTCACGCCCTTGGCCCGGGCGGTGGTCACGTAGTCCATGCCCGCCTGCTCCAGCATGGAGGCGCGCATCAGGCGGGTGTAGAGGGCCAGGTAGAAGAGCGACAGGGTGATGGTCGGCAGCACCAAGTGATGGGCGATGTCCCAGACCCGGTCCCAGCCGGTGTGGAAGGCTGCGATGTTCTCCATGCCGCTGGTCGGGAACCAGCCGAGGTTGAGCGAGAAGACCACGATCATCATCAGCCCGACCCAGAACAGCGGCGTCGCGTAGGTGACCAGCGCAAAGACCGAGATCAGGTTGTCGCGCCAGGTGTTGAGCCCCACCGCCGCGATCAGGCCGAGCACGATGCCCAGGCCGACCGCCAGCAGGATCGTGCTGACCATCAGCAGCAGGGTCGGCACGAAGCGGTCGAGCACCAGTTGCGAGACCGGCATCTCGTGGCGGAAGGAATAGCCCAGGTCGAAGCTCAGGACGTTCTTCAGATAGATCGCCAGCTGCACCGGCAGCGGCTTGTCCAGGCCGAACTTCTGGCGCAGCTCGGCCATGTACTCCGGCGTCGCCGAGCCCGCCTCGCCGGCCAGCACGTCGACCGCGTCGCCCTCCGCCATGTGCAGCAGGAAGAAGTTGACGACCACGATGGCGAGCACGATGGGCAGCGCCTGAAGCAGCCGCTTGAGCACGTAGCGCAGGCGTTTGACCGAGTGGTTCATGCCGTACCGGAGCGTCCTGGGGAAAAGCGTCCGGGCGCCGGCCTCTTGGCGTGCCGGCCGGCGCCCGGGCGGCTCATGCTACTCGTCCAGCCAGGCGCGCTCGAAGGAGCCGTAGGCCCCAAGCGCCGAGGTCTCGTGGTCCTTCAGCTTCTTGTTGTAGACGGTGAGGAACTGCATCTCGAAGAGGTTCACCACCGGCAGGTCCTCGGCGAGGATCGACTGGATATCCTTGTAGATCGCGCCGCGCTTGGTCGCGTCCGCCTCGGTTGCCCCCGCCGCCAGAAGCGAATCCAGCTTCGGGTTGCTGTAGCGCGAGGAATTGACGAAGTGGGTGCCCTGGCGGATCTGGTCGGTGCCGTAGTGGCGGTGCACGCCCAGCACCGGATCCGGCAGCTGGTAGAAGTAGTTGACGTTCATGCGGAAGTCGTAGTCCGCATAGATCCGCTTCAGCCAGGTCGGCACGTCCTCGTAGCGCAGCTCCACCTTGATGCCGATATCGCCCAGGGCCTGCTTCATGTACTCGCCGGCCCGGCGCCAGTCCTCGCCGTAGGGGATCAGGTCCAGCACCGCGCTGGCGCGCACGCCGTCGGCATCCGGGGCGACGCCGGCGTCGTCCAGGATCTTCTTGGCGGCGGCGACGTCGGCCTTGGCCGGATAGTTCGGCATGCCCTCGGCGTAGAGCCCGGTGGCCGCGAAGTTGGTCGAGAGCGCGCTGGTCGCCGGCTTGCCGTAGCCGAACCAGATGTTGTCGATCAGGAACTGCCGGTCCAGGGCCATGGAGATGGCCTGGCGGACCTCCGGCTTGTCGAAGGGCGGCCGGGTGGTGTCGAACTCGATCAGCGAGACCGGGTTGATCATGGCGTAGCCGTCGGTGGTCACGCCGATGTGGTCCATCTCCCGCAGGCGCACGACGTCGACGTTGGGGATCGCGCCGTAGGCGCCGTAGTGGACCTCGCCGTTCTCCATCGCCGCGGTGCGGGTCGAGGCGTCCGGGATGAAGCGGCCGACCACGCGGTCGAGGTAGGGCAGCCCCTCCTTCCAGTAGTTCTCGTTCTTGTCCAGGCGGACGTACTGGCCCTTCTTCCACTCGACGAACTTGAAGGGCCCGGTGCCCACCGGGTTGTTGGCCAGGTCGGCGTTGCGCGGGTCCTGGCCCTCCAGCAGGTGCTTGGGCACCATCGGCGATTCATAGGCCGAGAGCGCGCGCAGCATGTAAGGCGCCGGGTTGGCCAGCTTGAAGACCGCGGTGTGCTCGTCCGGCGTCTCGATCGCGGTGACCTCGCGGAAGGAGTTGGGCCCGCGCGGATGCACCTTGCTCAGCACCTCCATGACCGTGAACTGCACGTCGGCCGAGGTGAAGGGCTTGCCGTCGTGCCAGGTCACGCCCTTCTGCAGCTTGAAGGTGACGGTCTTGCCGTCCTCGCTGACCTCGAAGCTCTCCGCCAGCGCCGGCACCGGGTTGAGGTCCGTGTCGTAGTCCAGCAGGCCCTCGTAGATCTTCGGCGCGACCAGGCCGATCGGCCCCGAGGTCGAGAGGTAGGACGCCAGGGACGGCGGTTCCGGCTGGACCAGGAAGACGAAGGTGCCGCCCGCTTTCTGCGCCTGGGCGGCGAAGCTGCCGGTGACAAGGACGGCCGCAAACACCAGGCCGCCGATCAGTTTTTTCATGGTCATGATATCCCCCAGTGAAAGCCTCCCAAAGCCCGCGTCCCGATTGGATCGGGTCTCGCGCGCCCGGGTGATGTCGAGCCGTGCCTCGACTTCGCGCCTTTTCGTTCCGTCTCTGGTCGCGGCGCTTGTCGTGAGCTTGCCCGGGATCGTGAGCGTCTTCAAGAGGGCATCGGACGCAGGCTCTCCGCGACGGGCTTCCGGGCGCGCCGGCTGGCCGCCTTCCTCTTTTGCTTGCATTGGCACCCAACTCGGCCAAAGATCGCCGGCGCCGCTCGGAGAGTCCGTATCAGGGCCTCGCACCTAAGGGGCCGACCCTCCGGGACCGCTTCGTCTGGGTCGTTGGAGCAGACGCGAAACATGGGAACTCGGGTCGGTCGCAGGGGCCTCTGTCTGGCGCTCGCACTCGCGATGGCGCTGTCGACGCTGCTGTCCCCCGTGGGTCATTCCGCGTCCCATGACCCGGCCCTGGTCCTCGCCGAGATCGAGCGTCACGTCGCCGAGGCGGCCGAGGACGAGGATCATGGCCACGACCACGGCTGGCGCTGGGCTGCGGAAGGCGTCCCCGCGCAGGGGCACAACCCGGCCGACCACGATCACGTCACCCAGGCGGCCGCCGACCCTCAGGGCTTCTCCTTCCTTCGGACCTGCGATTCCTGGGATGCGCCACCGCCCCGCTCCTGCGACCACGGCCCCTGCTTCTGCATAGATCGACCGCCGCGCGCCTGACCGGGATTTGAAGGCGCCCCTCTCCAGGGGCTTGTCTCGGCAACGCAACGACGGATCGAATCATGCATCACCCCTGTCCGGGGGATGGCCCGCGGGCGCGCCCTGCGCTCCGAGCCCTCCTCTCCCTTCCGCTCCTGACGACCGGAGCCCTGCTGGCGCTCACCGGCGCCGCCGCCGCCCACGCCGTCGCCGAAGGCGACAAGGGCTACATCCAGGAGATCTCCGGCGTCCACCTGCTGCCCTTCACCTACCTCGGGGCCAAGCACATGGTCACGGGCTACGATCACCTGCTGTTCCTCTTCGGCGTGATCTTCTTCCTCTACCGGCTGAAGCACATCGCGATATACGTCAGCCTCTTCGCCCTCGGCCATTCGACGACGATGCTGCTCGGGGTCTACTTCAACATCGGCATCAACAGTTACCTGATCGACGCGATCATCGGCCTCTCGGTGGTCTATAAGGCGCTCGACAACCTGGGCGCCTATCAACGCTGGTTCGGCTTTCAGCCGGACACCAAGGCGGCGACCCTGATCTTCGGCCTCTGTCACGGCTTCGGCCTGTCGAGCAAGATCCTCGACTACGAGATCGCTTCCGACGGCCTGTTGGCCAACCTGATCGCCTTCAACGTCGGCGTCGAGATCGGCCAGCTCCTCGCGCTGGCCGCCATCCTGATCGTAATGGGCTACTGGCGGCGAAGGCCCGGCTTCTGGACGCACGCCTACACGGCGAACGTCGCGATGATGACCGCGGGCTTCGTGCTCATCGGCTATCAGCTCACCGGCTATTTCGTCGCCTAGCGGCCTCTACTGGATATTCAGGAAGAGAGATCGACATGTACAACGCCAACAAGCCCGCCGCCGAGGAGCTTCCGAGCGCGGCGCGCCTGCTCCGCTCGACCGCCCTCGCCATCGTCGCCGCGGCGGCGATCCTCATGACCGCCGTGCTGCCCGCCGAGTACGGCATCGACCCCACGGGCGTCGGCCGGATCCTGGGCCTCACCGAGATGGGCGAGATCAAGACCCAGCTCGCCGAGGAGGCCGAGGCCGACCGCCGCCGCGCGGCGGAAGCCGAAGCCGCCGCGGCTGCCGCCGAGACGCCGGCGCCACAAGCCGAGGCCACGGCGCCACCCCCGGCGGCCGAGCCGGCGCCGGCCGCCACGGAAAGCGCGCCGGTCCAAAGCGAAGGCCCAAGCGAGGCGGTCCTCGCCGAGCGCCCGCCCGAAGCCATGGCCGAGGCCGCGGCCGAGGCGGCACCCGAGCCGGCGGCCTGGAGGGACGAGATCAGCATCACGCTCTCGCCGGGCCAGGGCACGGAGGTGAAGCTCGTCATGGAGGCCGGCGCGCAGGCGCGCTTCGAGTGGACCGCCAACGGCGGACGGCTGAACTACGACACCCACGGCAACGGCGGCGGCCAGTCCATATCCTACGAGAAGGGCCGCGGCGTGCCCGGCGACGAGGGCGTGCTGGTCGCCGCCTTCGACGGCGACCACGGTTGGTTCTGGCGCAACCGGACCGACAGGGATGTCACGTTGACTCTCCGCGCCAGCGGCGCCTATCGGGAAATGAAGCGCGTGCTCTGACGCTCCGCCCGCGACTCGCCGTGCCGCCGGCCAAAGCGTCGGCGGCACGGCAGGCGCCGCGGCGCGGCCGTCCCCTTGAAACCAGGATCTCGTCCCGGCAAATAATTTATATACAAACTATTTAGGTATTGATAGTCTTGGGTCGGAATCAGAGGCCAGGTGACGACGCCATGCGCGACCCGAGCGACAGCGGCCCCGGGGAGACCGCGATCCTGGAAAGCGGCCGAAGCAACGGGACTTCGATGAAGGTCGCCTGCATCGGCGGTGGGCCGGCGGGGCTCTACTTCGCCATCTCCATGAAGCTGCGCGACCCGGCCCACGAGGTCCGGGTGGTCGAGCGCAACCGCCCCGACGATACCTTCGGCTGGGGCGTGGTCTTCTCCGACCAGACCCTGGAGAACCTCCGGGTCAACGACCCGGTCTCCGCCGCCACCATCGAGGCCAGCTTCGCCCACTGGGACGACATCGACGTCTTCTTCAAGGGCGAGAAGATCACCTCGGGCGGCCACGGCTTCATCGGCATCGGCCGCAAGCGCCTGCTCGGCATCCTGCAGGACCGCGCCCGCGAGCTCGGCGTCGTCCTCGACTTCGAGAGCGAGGTCGGGGCCGAGGACCTTTCGCCCTACGAGGACTGCGACCTCATCGTCGCCGCCGACGGCATCAACTCGCGGATCCGCGAACGCTTCGCCGAGGCCTTCGAGCCCGACGTCGAGCTGCGCGAGAACAAGTACATCTGGCTCGGCACCGACCAGACCTTCGAGGCCTTCACCTTCATCTTCGACGAGACCGAGCACGGCTGGATCTGGGTCCACGCCTACCAGTTCGACGCCGAAACCTCGACCTTCATCGTCGAGTGCGGGCCCGAGACCTGGGCCGGCCTCGGCTTCGACCGCATGACCACCGAGGAGACCGTGGCCTGGTGCGAGGCCCGCTTCGCGCCCTACCTCGACGGCCACCGCCTGATGAGCAACGCCGCCCACCTGCGCGGCTCGGCCTGGCTCAACTTCCCGCGGGTCTCCTGCGGGAAGTGGCACCACGGCAAGATCGTGCTCATGGGCGACGCCGCGCACTCCGCGCACTTCTCGATCGGCTCCGGCACCAAGCTCGCCCTGGAGGACGCCATCGACCTGGCCCGCCTGCTCCACGAGAAGCCGAGCCTCGAGGCGGCCCTGGCCGACTACCAGGAGGTCCGCCGGGTCGAGGTGCTCAAGCTGCAGAGCGCGGCGCGCAACTCCACCGAATGGTTCGAGGCGGTGCCGCGCTACGTCCGCCACGATCCGGTGCAGTTCGCCTACGCCCTGCTGACCCGCAGCCAGCGGGTCAGCCACGAGAACCTGCGCCTGCGCGACCCGGACTGGCTGGCTCGGGCCGAGACGTGGTTCGCCGAGCGCGCCCTGGGGCGAGCCGGGAGGCAGCCGAGCGAAACCGCTCTGCCGCCGATGTTCACGCCCTTCCGCCTGCGCGGCATGACCCTGGCCAACCGGGTCGTGGTCTCGCCCATGGCGACCTACAGCGCCGAGGACGGCCTGCCCGGCGACTTCCACCTGGTCCACCTGGGCAGCCGGGCCCTGGGCGGCGCCGGGCTGATCTTCACCGAGATGACCTGCGTCTCGCCCGAGGCGCGGATCACCCCGGGCTGCACCGGCATCTGGAACGACGCCCAGGCCGAGGCCTGGACCCGGATCGTCGACTTCGTCCACGCCAACGGCGAGGCCAGGATCTGCCTCCAGCTCGGCCACTCCGGCCCCAAGGGCTCGACCGGGCTCGGCTGGGAAGGCATGGACGAGCCCCTGGAGACCGGCAACTGGGAGGTGCTGGGGGCCTCGCCGATCCCCTGGAGCCCCCGGAACCAGGTGCCGCGCGCGGCGACGCCCGAGGACCTGGCGGCGGTCAAGGCCGACTTCGTCGCCGCGGCCGAGCGCGGCCTGGCGGCCGGCTTCGACATGCTGGAGATCCACGCCGCCCACGGCTACCTGCTCTCGGCCTTCATCTCGCCGCTCACCAACAAGCGCGACGACGCCTATGGCGGTTCGCTGGAGAACCGCCTGCGCCTGACCCTGGAGGTCTTCGACGCGGTCCGCGCCGTCTGGCCCGAGGACCGCCCCATCTCGGTGCGGATCTCGGCCAGCGACTGGCACCCCGACGGACTGACCCCCGAGGACGCGGTCGAGATCGCCCGCCGGCTCAAGGCCCGCGGCGTCGACCTGGTCGACGTCTCGGCCGGGCAGACCTCGACCGAGGCCAAGCCGGTCTATGGCCGCATGTTCCAGACTCCCTTCGCCGACCGGATCCGCAACGAGGTCGGCATCGCGACCCTGGCGGTCGGCAACATCTTCGAGGCCGACCAGGTCAACTCGATCCTGCTCTCGGGCCGCGCCGACCTGGTCGCCCTGGCCCGGCCGCACCTTTCCGATCCTTACTGGAGCCTGCACGCGGCGGCCGAGCTGGGCTTCGCCGAGCAGCCCTGGCCCAAGCCCTACCTGGCCGGGCGCGAGCAATACCTGCGCCTGCTGGAGCGCAAGCTGGAGATGGCGATCAATGTCTGACGCGCCGATCTCAGACCTGCCGCTGGACGGCCGCCACGCCCTGGTCACCGGCGGCGGCAGCGGCATTGGCCGCGCGGTGGCGCAGCGGCTCTCCGCGGCGGGCGCCGTGGTCTCGCTGCTCGGCCGCCGACCCGGACCGCTGGAGGAGGCCCTTGCCGGCCTCGCCCGGCCCGGTGCCTGGGCCCAGGCCGACGTCACCGATGCGACGGGGACCGCCGCGGCCCTGGCGGCCATCGCCGAGGCCCAGGGCCCCCTCGACGTCCTGGTCTGCAACGCCGGCGCGGCCGAGAGCGCGCCCTTCGGCGAGACCGATTCCGCGCTCTGGGAGGCCATGCTGGCGGTCAACCTGACCGGGGTCTTCAACAGCCTCCGCCCGGTCCTGCCGGACATGCGGGGCCGCGGCTGGGGCCGGGTCGTCGCCGTCGCCAGCACCGCCGGCCTGAAAGGCTATCCCTACGTCGCCGCCTACTGCGCCGCCAAGCACGGGGTGCTCGGCCTGGTCCGCGCCCTGGCGCTGGAGACCGCACGCGACGGGGTCACGGTCAACGCCGTCTGTCCCGGCTTCACCGAGACCGACCTGCTGGAGCGTTCCCTGGCGCGGATCGAGGCGGCGACCGGACGCGGCCGCGAGGATGCCGCGGCCCGGCTCAGAGCCGCCAACCCCCAGGGCCGCTTCGTCGCGCCGGAGGAGGTCGCCGAGGCGGTGCTCTGGCTCGCCCTGCCGGCCTCGGGCGCGGTGACGGGCCAGGCGATCTCGGTCTCCGGCGGGGAGGTGATGTGAGATGAAGGGGCTGGGCGGCGCGGCCGAGGCGGTCGACCTGGAGACCGGGCGCGAGCAGGCCAAGGACGAGCTGCGGCTCTGGCTGCGCCTCCTGACCTGCACCAACCTGATCGAGTCCGAGATCCGCTCGCGCCTGCGCCGCCGCTACGCGATGACCCTGCCGCAGTTCGACTTCCTGGCGCAGCTCTACCGCGGCCCCGAGGAGGGCCTGGGCATGGGCGCCCTGGGCGAGCTGATGATGGTCTCCAAGGGCAACGTCACCGGCCTGACCGACCGCCTGGAGCGCGACGGCTTCGTCGCCCGGGTCCGCTCGGCCGAAGACCGGCGCAGCCAGTTCGTGCGCTTGACCGCCAAGGGCCGCAAGCGCTTCGAGGCCATGGCGGCGGAGCACGAGCGCTGGATCACCGAGCTCTTCACCGACCTGCCGCGCGAGGACGAACAGCGGCTCTTCGGCCTCCTCGCCCGGCTCAAGGCCTCGGTCTCGCGCCCGGGCCGGCGCAGCAACGGAGCGGCGCGATGACCGAACTGGGCAGCTACAAGGCAGAGCACTTCCGCTGGCAGGTCGAGGGCAAGGTCGCGACCCTCACCCTCGACCGGCCGGAGAAGAAGAACCCCCTGACCTTCGAGTCCTACGCCGAGCTGCGCGACCTCTTCGCCGCGCTCCGGCTGGACCCCAAGGTCAAGGCCGTGGTCCTGACCGGCGCCGGCGGCAACTTCTGCTCCGGCGGCGATGTCTTCGAGATCATCGAGCCGCTGACCCGGATGGCGATGCCGGAGCTGCTCGCCTTCACCCGCATGACCGGGCAGGTGGTGAAGAACCTGCGCGCCTGTCCGCAGCCCATCGTCGCCGCGATCGACGGTGTCTGCGTCGGCGCCGGGGCGATGCTGGCCCTGGCCTCGGACCTGCGCCTGGGCACGCCGGACAGCAAGGTCGCCTTCCTCTTCACCCGGGTCGGCCTGGCCGGCTGCGACATGGGCGCCTGCGCCCTGCTGCCGCGGGTCATCGGCCAGGGCCGGGCGGCGGAGCTGCTCTACACCGGCCGCTCGATGTCGGCCGAGGAGGCCGAGCGCTGGGGCTTCTACAACCGGATCTGCCCGCCCGAGGCGGTTCTGGCCGAGGCCCAGGCCCTGACGCAATCGTTGGCCGAGGGCCCAACCTTCGCCCACGGCATCACCAAGACTCAGCTCCACCAGGAATGGGACCTGGGCATCGACGAGGCCATCGAGGCCGAGGCCCAGGCCCAGGCGCTCTGCATGGCGACCAAGGACTTCCGCCGCGCCTTCGAGGCCTTCGCGGCCAAGCGCAAGCCGGTCTTCGAGGGCGACTGAGCCATGGCCGACCGCAGCTTCCTCGACTGGCCCTTCCTCGACCCGGCGCACCGCGACCTCGCCGGGCGGCTCGAGGCCTGGGCCGAGGCCGAGGTCGAGGCCCTGACCCGGGATCACGGCGACGTCGACGCGGTCTGCCGGGGCTTGGTCAAGGCCCTGGGCGCGGCCGGCTTCCTGGAGCTTACCGTCCCCTCCGCCCACGGCGGTTCGAACGAGAGGATCGACGTGCGCAGCCTCTGCCTGGCGCGCGAGATCCTGGGCCGGCACCACGCCCTGGCCGACTTCGCCTTCGCCATGCAGGGCCTGGGCAGCGGCCCGGTCACCCTCTTCGGCAGCGAGGACCTCAAGGCGCGCATCCTGCCGCCGGTCGCGCGGGGCGAGGCCATCGCCGCCTTCGCCCTGACCGAGCCCGAGGCCGGCTCCGACGCCGCCGCCCTGGAGACCACGGCGACCCGCGAGGGCGAGGGCTTCGTCCTCAACGGCGCCAAGACCTGGATCTCCAACGGCGGCATCGCCGACCACTACGTGGTCTTCGCCCGCACCGGCGAGGCCGCCGGCGCCAAGGGCCTCTCGGCTTTCCTGGTCGAGGCCGATGCCCCGGGCCTGCTGGTCACCGAGCGGATCGAGATGATCGCGCCCCATCCCCTGGCCACCCTGCGCTTCGCCGACTGCCGGGTGCCGGCGGCGAACCGGCTGGGCAGCGGCGGCGACGGCTTCAAGATCGCCATGGCGACCCTGGACGTCTTCCGCGCCACGGTGGGCGCGGCGGCCCTGGGCTTCGCCCGGCGGGCGCTGGACGAGGCCCTGGCCTGGTCGCGCCAGCGCCGGATCTTCGGCGAGCCCCTGGTCTCGCTGCAGATGACCCAGGGCAAGATCGCCGACATGGCCACCGCCATCGACGCCGCGGCGCTGCTGGTCTACCGCGCCGCCTGGACCAAGGATCAGGGGGCCGCGCGGGTCACCCGCGAGGCCGCCATGGCCAAGCTCTTCGCCACCGAGGAAGCGCAGAAGGTCATCGACCAGGCCCTGCAGCTCCACGGCGGCGAGGGCGTCAGGGTCGGCCGCAAGGTCGAGGCGCTGTACCGGGACATCCGGGCACTGCGCATCTACGAGGGAGCGACGGAGGTCCAGAAACTCGTCATCGCCCGGCAAATGGAGCAGACGTGATGGCACAGCCGCAACCTGCAACGATGTCATATTCCGCCCACCTCGACCCCTTCGCCCGGGACCACCTGCCGCCCGCGGACACCTGGCCGGAGATCGACCTCAGCCATCCCAACTACGCCTATCCGGAGCGGCTCAACGCCGCGGCCGAGCTGCTCGACCGCTGGATCGAAAAGGGCCACGGCGCGGCGCGCTGCCTGATCGGCGGCGGGGCGACCTGGAGCTACCGCGATCTGCAAGAGCGGGTGAACCGCATCGCCAACGTCCTGACCCGCGACCTCGGCCTGGTGCCGGGCAACCGGGTCCTGCTGCGCTCGGCCAACACGCCGATGATGGCGGCCTGCTACCTCGCGGTGCTCAAGGCCGGCGGCATCGCGGTCGGCACCATGCCGCTGCTGCGCGCCGCCGAGCTCAAGGCCATTATCCGCAAGGCCGAGATCAGCCACGCGCTCTGCGACGCCGCCCTCGCCGAGGAGCTGGAGGCGGCGCGGGCGAGCTGCCCCGGCCTGACCACCCTGCGCTACTGGAATGCGCCGGGCGACGACTCCCTGGACGCCCTGATGGCCGAGCAGCCGGCCGACTTCGAGGCGGTCGACACCGCGGCCGAGGACATCAGCCTGATCGCCTTCACCTCGGGCACCACCGGCGAGCCCAAGGGCTGCCTGCACAACCACCGCGACCTGCTGGCGATCTGCGACGGCTTCTCGCGCGAGGTCCTCCGGCCAGAGGCCTCGGACCTCTTCTGCGGCAGCCCGCCGCTGGCCTTCACCTTCGGGCTCGGCGGCCTGCTGCTCTTCCCCTTGCGGGTCGGGGCCGCCAGCCTGCTGCTGGAGAAGGCGAGCCCGCCGGAGCTGGTCAAGGCGATCGAGGCCCACAAGGCGACGATCTGCGTCACCGCGCCGACCGCCTACCGCGCCATGCTGGCCGCGCTGGAGGGCCACGACGTCTCCAGCCTGCGCAAGGGCGTCTCGGCCGGCGAGGCCCTGCCCAAGGCGACCTCCGACGCCTTCTTCGACGCCACCGGCCTGCGCCTGATCGACGGCATCGGCGCGACCGAGCTGCTGCACATCTTCATCTCCGCCCGCGAGGAGGAGATCCGCCCCGGTGCCACCGGCAAGGTCGTGCCCGGCTACAGCGCCAGCGTGCTGGACGAGGACGGCCGGCCCCTGCCGCCGGGCCGGGTCGGGCGCCTCGCGGTCAAGGGGCCGACCGGCTGCCGCTACCTGGCCGACGCCCGGCAGCGCAAGTACGTGCAGGACGGCTGGAATATCACCGGCGACGCCTACCTCATGGACGAGGAGGGCTATTTCTGGTTCCAGGCCCGGGCCGACGACATGATCATCTCCTCCGGCTACAACATCGCCGGGCCCGAGGTCGAGAACGCGGTCCTGACCCATCCGGCGGTCGCCGAATGCGCCGTGGTCGGCACGCCCGACCCGGAGCGCGGCGCCCTGGTCAAGGCCTTCGTCGTCCTCAAGCCCGAGGTCAAGGCGAGCCCAGAGCTGGCCAAGGCGATCCAGGACCACGTCAAGGCAAGCATCGCGCCCTACAAGTACCCGCGCGAGATCGAATGGCGCGAGACCCTGCCCAAGACCCAGACCGGCAAGCTGCAGCGCTTCCGCCTGCGCACGGAGGGGGCGTCTTGACCTGCCGCCGCCGTGCCGGGAGACTGCGGGCCCGCGGGGCGGGGGAGGCCTCGCGGGTCCTCCCGATCCCCGATGACCTGGCCCGGCGCCGACGCCGCCTCGGGCCGCCGCCCGTAGCGCAGGAGGCCGCGGCATGAACGAGATCGTCAACCCCGAGGCCTGGCCCCGGCCGCGCGGCTACGCCAACGCGATCAGCGCCAGCGGCCGCCTGGTCTTCGTCGCCGGGCAGATCGGCTGGACCCCGGCCGAGGTCTTCGAGAGCGACGACTTCGTCGACCAGGTGCGCCAGGCCCTGCGCAACACGGTCAGCGTGCTGGAGGCCGCGGGCGCGGGCCCCGAGCACGTCGCGCGCATGACCTGGTACGTGCTCGACAAGCAGGAGTACAAGACCCGCGGCCCGGAGCTGGGCGCGGTCTACCGCGAGGTCATGGGCCGGAACTTCCCGGCCATGACCCTGGTCCAGGTCGCGGCCCTGGTCGAGGACCGGGCCCGGGTCGAGATCGAGTCCACCGCGGTGGTGCCGGAGCCCTGATCGCGGGCAACGGCCAAGGACAAGACCAAGGACAAGAAACGACAACCAAGGGCCCGTCCCGGCCCGCAGGGAGCAGCAAGGGAGACGTAGCACATGACCACCAAGCTATTGGCAGGGGCCGCCCTGGCGGCCGCGACGATCTGTGGCGCCGTCCAGGCGGCGGAGCCGGTCAAGATCGGCATGATCACCACCCTTTCCGGCGGCGGCAGCTCGCTGGGCGTCGACGTCCGCGACGGCTTCATGCTGGCGGTCGAGCAGGAGGGTGGGACCCTGGGCGGCCAGGCGGTCGAGGTCCTGATCGAGGACGACGCCCGCAAGCCGGAGAAGGCCAAGTCCATCGCCACCCGCTTCCAGAAGAGCGACCGGGTCGACATCATGACCGGGATCATCTGGTCGAACCTGGCCATGGCCGTGGTCCCGCAGGTGACGCGGGCCGGGGTCTTCTACGTCAGCCCCAACGCCGGGCCCTCGGCCCTGGCCGGCAAGGGCTGCCACGAGAACTACTTCAACGTCGCCTGGCAGAACGACAACCTGCACGAGGCCATGGGCGAGTACATGAAGGCGGAGGGCTTCAAGAAGCCCTTCATCCTGGCGCCCAACTACCCGGCCGGGAAGGACTCCCTGACCGGCTTCAAGCGCTTCTACCAGGGCGCGCCCCTGGCCGAGGTCTACACCAAGCTGGGGCAGAAGGACTACGCCGCCGAGATCGCCCAGATCCGTGCCTCGGGCGCCGACTCGGTCTTCTTCTTCCTGCCCGGCGGCATGGGCATCGCCTTCCTCAAGCAGTACGGCCAGTCGGGCGTCGGCCTGCCGGTCTTCGGCCCGGCCTTCTCCTTCGACCAGGGCATCCTGCAGGCGGTCGGCGACGCCGCGCTCGGCGTGATCAACACCTCGCAGTGGAACAAGGACCTGGACAACGCGGCCAACAAGCAGTTCGTCGCCGCCTTCCAGACCAAGTACGGCCGCCTGCCCTCGCTCTACGCCAGCCAGGGCTACGACGCCGCGCGCCTGATCGCCAGCGCCCTCGAGGCGGTCGGCGGCGAGGTCTCCAAGGCCGATGACTTCCGCGAGGCCCTGAAGGCGGCGGACTTCGAGTCGGTCCGCGGCGACTTCGCCTTCGGCGCGAACCATCACCCGATCCAGGACATCTACGTCCGCAAGGTGGTGCGCGAGGCCCCGGTGCTGACCAACCAGACCCTCGGCGTCGCCCTAAAGGACCACCGGGACGCCTACGCCGCCGACTGCAAGCTCTAGGGGCGGGCGGGCACCTTAGTCGTCACCGAACCTTGCGCCGCTCGTTCGGGCCGGGGGATCACCCCCACCCTAACCCTCCCCCCTCAAGGGGGAGGGGACGCGTCGGCGTCGCGGCACATTTCCCCTCCCCCCTTGAGGGGGAGGGCCAGGGTGGGGGGTATTGGTCCTTGCCGGACACAGAGCTACAAGCGTTGGCTCCGGGCGCCACCTGATGCCCGCCCTGCTGTTCGTCGAGCAGGTGCTGAACGGCCTGCAGTTCGGGGTCATGCTCTTCCTCATGGCGGCCGGGCTGACCCTGGTCTTCGGCATCATGCGCCTGATCAACCTGGCGCACGGCTCCTTCTACATGGTCGGGGCCTACCTCTGCGCCCTGGCCGCCGGGGCCAGCGGCTCCTTCCTGCTCGGCCTGCTCGCCGGCCTGGCCGGGGCCGCCCTGGTCGGGGCGGCGGTGGAGTTCCTGGTGATCCGCCGGCTCTACGACCGCGACCACCTGGACCAGGTCCTGGCGACCTTCGGCCTGATCCTCTTCTTCAACGAGCTGGTCAAGATCCTCTTCGGCCCGCGGCCCCTGCTGCTCGACCCGCCGGCGCTGCTCTCGGGCGCGGTCGAGCTGCTGCCAGGCCTGCCCTATCCCGCCTACCGCCTGGCGATCATCGGCGTCGGGATCGCCGTCGCCCTCGGCCTCTATCTGCTGATCCGCCACAGCCGGCTGGGCATGATCATCCGCGCCGGGGCCACCCACCGCGAGATCGTGGCCGCGCTGGGGGTCAACATCCGCCTGGTCTACACCCTGGTCTTCGGGCTCGGCGCCCTGCTCGCCGGCCTGGCCGGGGCGATGATCGGGCCGCTGCTCTCGGTCCAGATCGGCATGGGCGAGGAGATCCTGATCCTCACCTTCGTGGTCATCGTCATCGGCGGCATCGGCTCGATCAAGGGCGCCCTGGTCGGGGCCCTGCTGGTCGGGGTCACCGACACCCTGGCCCGGGTCCTGCTGCCCCTGGCCTTCGGCGCCTTCCTGGAGCCCTCGGCGGCGGCCGGGGTCGCGGCCTCACTCGCCTCGATGATGATCTACATCGTCATGGCCCTGGTCCTGGTCTGGCGGCCGCACGGCCTCTTCCCGGCGGAGGGCGCGTGAGATGACCCGGGTCCTCCTGATCGCCGCCGCCTTCGGCCTGCTCGCGCTCTCGCCCCTGGCGGCCTGGCTCTTCGACGACCCCTTCCTGGTCACCCTCTTCACCCGGGTGGTGATCCTGGCCCTGGCGGCGGTCGCCCTCGACCTGGTGCTCGGCTACGGCGGGCTGGTCAGCCTGGGCCACGCCGCCTTCCTCGGCATCGGCGCCTACACCGCCGGCATCCTGGCCAGCCACGCCTTCGACGGCAGCGCCTTCATGACCTGGCCCTTCGAGATCGGTGGCAGCGCCCAGGCCCTGGTAACCTGGCCCCTGGCCATGCTGACCGGCGGTCTCCTGGCGGCGGTCCTGGCGCCGATCTGCCTGCGCACCGCCGGGGTCCACTTCATCATGATCACCCTGGCCTTCGCCCAGATGCTCTACTACTTCTTCATCTCGCTGCCGCGCTACGGCGGCGAGGACGGCCTGGTGCTCTTCGCCCGCGCCGAGTTTCCCGGCCTCGACCTCGGCGACGACGTGACCTTCTTCTACCTCTGTCTCATCCTGCTCGGCGGCTACTTCCTGCTGGCCCGGCGCCTGGTCGCGGCCCGGCTCGGCATGGTGCTGCGCGGCGCCAAGCAGAACCCGGGCCGCATGGCGGCGCTGGGCTTCCCGCTGCGCCGCTACCAGCTCGCGGTCTACGCCATCTCCGGCGCCGGGACCGCCCTGGCCGGCGCCCTGCAGGCCGAGCTCGACCTCTTCGTCAGCCCGACCCTGCTGTCCTGGCATCAGTCCGGCGAGCTGGTGGTCATCGTCCTGCTCGGCGGCATGGGGACCCTGATCGGTCCGGTCTTCGGCGCCGCCGCCCTGGTCCTGCTGGAGGAGGTGCTGGGCCGCTTCACCGAGCACTGGATGTTCGTGCTCGGGCCGATCCTGGTCCTGGTCGCGCTCTTCTCGCGCCGCGGCCTGCTCGGCTGGCTCGAGGCGAGGCTGAGCCGATGACCGCCGCCCTGCTCTCCGTCCGCGGCCTCTGCAAGAGCTTCGGCGCTGTCGTCGCCTCCGAGGCGGTGACGCTGGACCTTACGGCCGGGGAGTGCCTGGCCCTGATCGGCCCCAACGGCGCCGGCAAGTCGACCCTGCTGGCCCAGCTCGCCGGCGCCCTGGCGCCCGACGCGGGGCAGGTCCTCTTCGAAGACCGGGACATCTCCCGGCTGCCGGCCCACGCCCGGGCGCTGGCCGGGCTCGGCCGGACCTTCCAGACCTCCTCGATCTTTCCCGAGTTCACCGTGCTGCAGAACGTCATGCTCTCGGTCCAGGCCCAGAGCCGCCGCAGCTTCGGCCTCTGGCGCCCGGCCGGCGGCGATGTCCGCCTGACCGCGCCGGCCCGGGCCGCCCTGGAGGCGGTCGGCCTCGACCAGCGCGCCGGGCTGCCGGCGGCCGAGCTGGCGCACGGCGAGCAGCGCCAGCTCGAGCTCGCCATGACCCTGGCCGCCGAGCCCAGGGTCCTGCTGCTCGACGAGCCCATGGCCGGCATGGCCGGCGCCGACTCGCAGCGCATGATCGAGGTGCTGCGCGGCCTCAAGGGCCGGGTTGCGCTGCTGCTAGTCGAGCACGACATGGACGCGGTTTTCGCCCTGGCCGACCGCATCGCGGTCATGAGCCTGGGCCGGGTCATCGCCGAGGGGCCGCCGGCCGCGGTGCGCGACGATCCGGCGGTGCGCGAGGCCTATCTTGGGGAAAGCGAGGACCAGACCGGGGAGGGGGAGGCCACCGATGCTGCGTCTTGAAGCACTCAGCGCCGGCTACGGCCCGCTGCAGGTGCTCTTCGGCGTCGACCTGGAGGTCGCGGCCGGCGAGGTCGTCACCCTGATGGGCCGCAACGGCATGGGCAAGACCACGACCATCCGCGCCATCCTGCGCCTGCTGAAGCCGAGCGGCGGGCGGATCCTCTTCGACGGCCGCGAGGTCACCGGCCTGCCGTCGCACCGCATGGCCCGCCTGGGCATCGCGCTGGTGCCCGAGGGCCGCCAGGTCTTCCCCACCCTCACCGTGCGGGAGAACCTGGTCGCGACCGCCCGGCCGCCGCTCGCCGAGGGGACGGCCTGGGACCTGGACGCCGTCTACGGCCTCTTCCCGCGGCTGCGGGAGCGCAGCGGCCAATACGCCAGGACCCTCTCGGGCGGGGAGCAGCAGATGCTCGCCATCGGCCGGGCCCTGATGACCAACCCGCGGCTGCTGATCCTCGACGAGGCCACCGAGGGCCTGGCGCCCAGGATCCGCGCCGAGATCTGGGCCTGCTTCCGGCGCCTCAAGGCGGCCGGCCTGACCATCCTGATCGTCGACAAGAACCTGAAGGAGCTTACGGCCTTCGCCGACCGCCACAGCGTGATGGAGAAGGGCCGCATCGTCTGGCAGGGCGACGCCGCCGCCCTCGCCGCCGACCGGGAGCGGCTATTGGGTCTGCTGTCGGTGTGAGGTGTCATGTCCGGCGATCCCCTCACCCAGCTCCGGCTAAGGCTCGGCCCTTGGCCTCGCCAAGCCTCCACATCCCTCTCCCCCTGGGAGAGGGAGGAGCCCGCCGCGGAGCGGTGGGAGGGTGAGGGGACGGCGCCCCTAGCCGGCCACCTCGCCCTCACCCTTGGCCAAAGCCGTCAGCCCCGCCAGGTCCGAGAGCCGGATGTGCCGGGGGTCCTCCATCTCGATCAGGCCCTGGTCCTTCAGGGCGGTGAAGGCGCGGCTGACCGACTCCACGGTCAGGCCCAGGTACTGGGCGATCACTTCCCGGTCCATGGCGAGCTCGATCAGCCCGGCCTTGCGCCGCGGCGCGTCCTCGTGGTCCCGGACCTCCAGCAGGAAGGCGGCCAGGCGCTCCAGCTTCGACTTCGCCAGGACCACCATCAGGTGTGCCCGCATCCGCGCCATGCTGCGCTCCGCCAGGTCCAGCAGGCAGCGGTGGATTCCCGGCTGCTTCTGCGCGAAGCGGTCCAAGGAGTCCCAGGGCAGGGCCCAGAGCGTCGAGGGCACCAGGGTCCGGGCCGTCACCGGCGAGCGGCCCTCCGCGGTCGCGGTGGCCAGCAGGTCGCCGGGAAAGCACCAGCCGACCATCTGCTCGCCCTGGCCCGGCTTGGACTGGTAGAGCGCGACCAGGCCGCGGTTCAGGATCAAGAGGTCGGGCAGGGCGCCGCCTTCCTGGGCGAGGCTGCAGCCGGCGGGGGCCTGCCGGCCTTGCAGCAAGGCGGCAAAGGGCAGCGCCTCCTTTCCGTCGGCTCCGGGCCTCTCGGCCCGCTTGGGTCGATGCCCCGATGACGCCAGTCCCATGGCGGCGGCCCTCATATCGCGGAGCCTAGACCCTAGAGGCTCCCGTGGCACGGCGACTTGATTTGCGTCAAGGAACCGGACCGCAGGAGCGCTCCCGGCTCTACAACCTAAGGGTCATGCGAGGCGGCTTGACCCCGGAAACCGGCGCTCTAACATGGCCTGGCGCCGCGGAGTCCCGGCAGGCCGAAGGTTCAGGACAACGTTGGGTTGCGGCGGCCAAAAAAACGAGAATCAAAAAGAGAATCAGAAAAAAGAACAAGAGGGAGGCAAGACAGATGATTCGGAAGGCTTTGGTTGCCGGGGGCTTGGCGCTCGGCATCTCGTCGCTTGCTGTGGTCGCCCCGGCGGCCGCCGGCGACTACGACGGCGTCACGGTCAACGTCATGACCTTCACCGGCCCGCAGATCGCGGAGCCGCTACAGCGCCGCGCGCCCGACTTCGAGAAGCTGACCGGTGCCAAGGTCAACGTGATCACGGTGCCCTTCTCGGACCTCTACACCAAGCTGCTGACCGATTGGGCGACCGGCACCAACTCGGTCGACGCCGCGGTCCTGGCCCCGCAGTGGATGGTCGACTACGTCGGGCCCGGCTACCTGGAGGATCTGACCGACAAGGTCGCGGCCGACAGCGCGCTCGCGGTCGACGACATCGCGCCCTTCTTCCGCGAGTTCTCGCAGCAGTACAACGGCCGGACCTACCTGATCACGCTGGATGGCGATTTCCAGATGGTCTACTACCGCCGCGACCTCTTCGAGGAAGCCGGGCTCTCGGCGCCGGCGACCTGGGACGACTACGTCGCTGCGGCCAAGGCCCTGCACGGCAAGGACATGGACGGCGACGGCCAGGCCGACTACGGCTCCTGCATCGCCAAGAAGCGCAACGCCCAGTCCTACTGGATGATCACCTCCATCGCCGCCAGCTTCCTTCAGTCCCAGGGCACCAGCCAGGGCGCCTTCTTCGACACCGGCGACATGAAGCCCCTGGTCAACAACGAGGGCTTCTCGGCCGCGCTCGACGTCTACCTGGAGACCACCAAGTACGCGCCGCCGGACGAGATCAACCTCGACGTCGGCGACACCCGCAGCCTCTTCACCACCGGCCGCTGCGCCCTGACCCTGGACTGGGGCGACATCGGTACCCTGGCGATCGACCCGGAGAACTCCAAGGTCGTCGACAAGGTCGGCGCGGTCATGCTGCCCGGCTCCAAGAAGGTCCTGGACCGCGAGTCCGGCAAGCTGGTGGCCTGCGACGCCGGCACCTGCCCGCACGCCATCGACGGCGTCAACCGCGCGCCCTTCGCCGCCTTCGGCGGCTGGTCCGGCGGGATCAACAAGGCGGCCGACCCCAAGGTCAAGGCTGCGGCCTACGACTTCTTCTCCTTCATGAGCCAGCCGGCGCAGTCCAACGTCGACGTCACCATCGGCATCACCGGCTTCAACCCCTACCGGCTGTCCCAGTTCGAGAACAAGGAGAACTGGATCAAGGCCGGGATGAGCGAGGCCGCCGCCGCCGACTACCTGGGCGCGATCCAGGCCAGCCTGAACAGCCCCAACATGGTGCTCGACCTGCGGATTCCCAAGAACCAGGCCTATCAGCAGGTGGTCCTCGACACCGCGCTGGCCAGGCTCCTGGCCGGCGAGATCGACAAGCAGAAGGCCATGGCCGCGATCGAGGAGGGCTGGGTCGAGCTCAACGAGGACAACGGCGTCGAAGACCAGCTCAAGTTCTACAAGGCGACGCTGGGACAATAGGCGCATGACCGCGACGCGAGGCAGGCCCCGATCGGGGGCCTGCCGCAGCGCCCCCATATCCGACGGCTCACGATCCGGAGTCCCGGCATGACCGCGACGCTGCAGGAGGTGCCGTCCTCGCGGCTGTCCGAATGGCTCGACCGCCAGATCGCCCAGCTCCTGATCCTGCCGACGGTCCTGATCCTGCTGGGCCTGTCGATCTTCCCGATGCTGATCTCGGCCTACCTGGCGCTGTCCAAGTTCAGCCTGGCGCCCGGCGGCTACGAGCTGCGCTACGTCGGCTTCCGCAACTTCAGGAAGCTGCTCTTCGGCTCCCAGCAGTATCACTTCCTCGGCACCTTCGGGGCCCTGTCCTGGTTCGAATGGCTGCTGCTGCTGGCCGCGGCCGCGGCGGTCGTCTTCGGCTTCCTCCGCTACCTCCGGCGCGGCCGGGTGGGCGTGGTCGGCATCCTGGGGCGCCTGATCGCCGCTAGTGTCGCACTGGGCCTGCTGCTGCTCCTGCTGATCACCCTCAACGCGCCGGGCTTTCCGGGCTCGCTGGTGGTTACCCTGTTCTACGTGCTGGCCGGGGTCGCCGTTCAGTTCGCGCTCGGCCTCGGCCTGGCCCTGCTCTGCGCCCAGCAGATCCGCGGCCGCAACTTCTTCCGGGTCGTCTTCTTCGTACCCCTGATGGTGACGCCGGTCGGCATCGCCTACGCCTTCCGCATGCTGGCCGACATGGGCAAGGGGCCCTTCGCGCCGATCTGGCAGCTCTTCGGCCTGGCCGAGTTCGCCTGGTCGGCGGACCCCTGGTCGGCGCGCTTGGTGGTCCTGATCGGCGACACCTGGCAGTGGACGCCCTTCCTCTTCCTGATCCTGCTGGCCGCGATCGAGAACCAGCCGCGCGAGCAGGTCGAGGCGGCGCGCATCGACGGCGCCAACGCCTGGCAGGTCTTCCGCGACATCACCTGGCCGGCGATCGCGCCGGTCGCGGCGACGGTGGTGCTGATCCGCCTGATCGAGGCCTTCAAGATCATCGACCTGCCCAACATCCTGACCAACGGCGGGCCGGGCATCGCCACGGAGTCCATGACCCTGCACGCCTTCATCGCCTGGCGCACCCAGGACCTCGGCGGCTCGGCGGCGGTCGGCTACATGCTGCTTTTCGTCGCCGTGATCTCCTGCGTCTCCTTCTTCAACTTCGTCGTCCGACCGGCCCGGAGGCACGAGGCATGACCGCGCCCGTAGAAAGCTCCCTCTGGCGCCGGCTCTTCGAGCCCAAGGACCTGCAATCCCTGGCCCCGGGCACCAAGGTCCTGACCTACGCGGCCCTGCTCGGCTGGACCTTCGTCGTGCTCTTCCCGCTCTACTGGCTGCTGATCACCTCCTTCAAGCTGCCGGTGCAGGTCAACGACGGGCCCGACTACCTGCCCTTCGTCGACTTCGCGCCCTCGGGCCACGCCTGGCGCTACGTCTTCGTCGAGCTCGGCAACGACACCCTGCGGCCCTACCTGAACTCGGTGGTGATCGCCTTCGCCAGCACCCTGCTGGCCGTGCTCTTCGGCGCCTTCGCCGCCTACGCCCTGGTGCGCATCCAGTACCGGGTGAAGCTCGGCCTGATCCTCGGCTTTCTGCTGATCCTGGCGGCGGTTGTCGTCGCCACCGCCGCCTTCGGCCTGCCTTGGCAGCTGAGCCTGGCCGTCGGCGTTGCGCTCTTCCTGCTTCTGGTCGTGACGCTTGGGCCGCGCCTCCGGCGCGCGGTGGGCAACGAGGACATCCAGTTCTGGATCATCTCCAACCGCATCCTGCCGCCGGTGGTCGCGGTGCTGCCGATCTACATCATGTTCCAGCAGATGCGTCTGCTCGACACCCACGCCGCGCTGATCCTGACCTACATGGCGGTCAACCTGCCGATCGCGGTCTGGATCCTGCGCGACTTCTTCGCCGGCATCCCCATCGACCTGGAGGAGAGCGCGCAGATCGACGGCGCCTCCAAGCTGCGCATCCTCTTCACCATCGTCCTGCCGCTCGCCAAGCCGGGCCTGGCCGCGACCTTTCTGCTGGTCCTGATCCTGGCCTGGAACGAATACCTGCTGGCGCTCTTCCTCTCGACCGCCGACGCCCAGACCATGCCGCTGCTGGTCGCGGCCCAGAACGCCACGCGCGGGCCGCAGTGGTGGTACATGTCGGTGCTGATCATCATCATGATCGCGCCCGTGGTCGCGATGACCGTCCTGCTGCAGCGCTACATCGCGCGCGGCCTGCTGATCGGAGCGGTGAAAGGCTGATGCGCGTCGCCCTGAAGAACCTCCACAAGTCCTTTGGCGTCGTCGAGGTGGTCAAGGGCCTCGACCTCGAGATCGCCGAGGGCGAGTTCCTGGTCCTGCTCGGGCCCTCCGGCTGCGGCAAGACCACGGCGCTGCGCATGGTCGCCGGCCTGGAGCCGGTGACCCAGGGCCGGATCCTGATCGGCGAGCGCGACGTGACCGAGGTCCTGCCCAAGTACCGCGACATCGCCATGGTCTTCCAGTCCTACGCCCTCTACCCGCACATGACGGTGGCCGAGAACATCGGCTATCCGCTGAAGCTGCGGAAGCTGCCCCAGGCCGAGCGCGACGCGGCGGTGCGCGAGGCGGCCGGCAAGGTGCACCTGGAGGACTACCTGGAACGCTACCCGCGCCAGCTCTCCGGCGGCCAGCGCCAGCGCGTCGCCCTGGCCCGGGCCATGGTGCGCCGGCCCAGCCTGTTCCTGATGGACGAGCCGCTGTCCAACCTCGATGCCAAGCTGCGCGGCCACATGCGCGCCGAGCTGAAGCACCTGCAGCAGGAGCTCGGCGTGACCACGATCTACGTCACCCACGACCAGATCGAGGCCATGACCCTGGCCCATCGGGTGGCGGTGATGAACCAGGGCGTGGTCCAGCAGATCGACCGGCCGCGCGAGATATATCGCAACCCGGCCAACCTCTTCGTCGCCGGCTTTATCGGCGCGCCGCCGATGAACCTGGTCTCCGGCCGCCTGGAGGCCGGCGCCTTCGTCAACGGCGCCGGGCAGGTCGCCTGCCCCGGCCTTGCCGCGTCGGGCGCTGCGGTGCTCGGCTTCCGGCCCGAGGATTGCCGCGTGGTGGCGCCCGAGGAGGGCGCCCTGCGGGGCCGGCTCTACTCGGTCGAGATGACCGGCAGCGAGAGCATCGTCACCTGCCAGCTCGGCGAGACCCAGATCGTCGCCCGCATGCCGGACGACTTCGAGCTGCCCATCGACAGCCAGGTCGGGATCGCGCTGGACCCGGCCCGGCTCTGCGTTTTCGACGGCGAGAGCGGCGACCGCCTGCGGGCCGCGACGGAGGAGAGCGAAGCACCATGATGACGCGCAGTCTTGAGACCCGGAAGCACGGCCCGCTGCCCCTGACCGCCCTGGGCTTCGGCTGTGCCCCGCTCGGCAACCTCTACCGGCCGATCCCGGAAGAGGTCGCCCAGGCGACCCTCGACGCGGCCTACGCGGCCGGCATCCGCTACTTCGACACGGCGCCGCTCTACGGCCTCGGCCTCTCGGAGGAACGTCTGGGCCGCGCCCTGGCGCGCTGGCCGCGCGAGGCGCTGCAGCTCTCCACCAAGATCGGCCGGGTCCTGATCGACTGCCCGCCGGAGGAGGTGCCCGAGACCATCTTCCACGACATCCCCGATCGCCGCTTCGACTACGACTACAGCTACGACGGCGTGCTGCGCTCCTACGAGGACAGCCTGAAGCGTATGGGCACGGACCGCGTCGACATCCTGCTGGTCCACGACGTCGACATCTGGACCCACGGCAGCCGCGAGGCCTCCGACGCCAAGATCCGCGAGCTGATGGAGGGCGGCTACAGGGCCCTGGAAGAGCTGCGCGCCGCCGGCGACGTCAAGGCCATCGGCGTCGGCATCAACGAATGGGACATCTGCGAGCGCCTGGCCAAGAGCGCCGACTTCGACTGCTTCCTGCTCGCCGGCCGCTACACCCTGCTGGAGCAGGAGGCGCAGGAGTCCTTCCTGCCGCTCTGCGTCGAGCGCGGCATCGGCATCATCCTCGGCGGGCCCTACAACAGCGGTGTCCTGGCCACCGGCCCGGTCGAGGGTGCCAAGTACAACTATCACCCGGCGCCGCCGGAGATCCTGGAGCGGGCCGGGCGCCTGCAGGCGGTCTGCGAGGCCCACGGCGTGCGCTTGGTCGAGGCGGCCCTGCACTTCCTGCTGAACCATCCGGCGATCGTCTCGGTGATCCCCGGCGCCGCCGCGCCGGAGGAGGTGACGCGCAACCTCGAGGTCCTGGACGCCAAGGTGCCGGCGGCCCTGTGGCGCGACCTCAAGGCCGAGGGCCTGATCCGGGCCGACTCGCCGCTGCCCGAGGCCGATCCGGCCTGAGGACGGCGGCATGGCCCCCAACACCGACGCGTCCGGCATCGATGCGCCCAGCATCGATGCGCACGTCCATTTCTGGCAACTGGCCCGCGGCGACTACGACTGGCTGACGCCTGATTTTACGGCGATATACCGAGACTTCGCTCCCGCCGACCTCGACCCGTTGCGCCAGGTTTACGGCATCGACGGCGTGGTCCTGGTCCAGGCCGCGGCCACCGTGGCGGAGACCGACTACATGCTGGGCCTCGCCGCCGGGACGCCCTGGGTCCGGGGCGTCGTCGGCTGGGTCGACTTCGCCGATCCCGCGGCCCCGGCCGAGATGGCCCGCCTGGCCGCTAATCGGACCCTGAAGGGCTTCCGTCCGATGATCCAGGACATCCCGGACGACGACTGGATGCTGCGGCCCGAGCTCGACCCGGCCTTCCGGGCGCTGATCGACCTCGACCTCTGCTTCGACGCCCTGACCTTGCCCCGGCACCTGAAGAACCTGCTCGCGCTGCTCGGCCGCTACCCCGAGCTGCGCACGGTCATCTGCCACGGCTCGAAGCCGCAGATCCGCGACCGCGCCTTCGAGGCCTGGGCCGACGACATGACCGCCCTGGCCCGGGAGACCCGCGCGCTCTGCAAGCTCTCCGGCCTGGTCACCGAGGCCTTGCCGGACTGGACCGAGGCCGACCTCCGTCCCTACGTCGACCACCTGCTCGCCAACTTCGGCCCGGAGCGCCTGATCTGGGGCTCCGACTGGCCGGTCTGCACCCTGGCCGCCAGCTACGACGCCTGGCGCCGCGCCGCCGAGTCGCTGACCGCCGGGCTGACCGAGACGGAACGCGCCGCCGTCTTCGGCGGCAACGCGCAAGCCTTCTACCGGCTGTAGGCACGCCCCCGACCCTCACCACCACTCCGCTGTCATGTCCGGCTCCACCACTCGTCTGTCATTGCCGGACTTGGTCCGGCAATCCATGGGTCAACGGCAAGATGGATGCCCGGATCAAGTCCGGGCATGACAGAGGAGTGGTTGATGGGCGACGCAGTGAATCGATCGCCCGCCCCACCCCTCAGGGCGAGAAGTCCTCGCTCAGGACGTAGGCGACGATCTTCATCCGCTCCTCCTGGTCGTAGACCTCCTTCCAGGCGGGCATCTTGCGGAAGCCGTTGGTGACCCGGTCGTAGACGAAGTCGGGCTTGTAGCGGCGCGGCTTCAGCTTGGGGGCCTTGCCCGGATAGGCGGAGCGGCCGTGGCAGTGCCGGCACTGCTCCTTCCACATCTCCTTGCCGGCCTCGATGTTGCTCGGGGTCGCAAGGAAGTCGTCGCTGAAGGCGGGCGACGGCTCCTTGCCGCCGTCCGCGGCCGCCACCGCGCCGCAAAGGGCCAGGATCGACGTGAGGGCGAGCGAGGCGCTCAAAGCACGCAGCGTCATGGTTCGGCCGAAGTCCCTCGTCTCTCGGGCGGTGCCGGACTCGTCCTTCGTCGTCACCGCGCTTTGCCACAAGGAGGAGGCGACCCCGGCGGCCTGCGCCGGGGTCGCCTCGATCCATCTATTCTCTCCGCTGGCGCGGATCAGTTGGCCGGGACGATCTTGTAGATCGTGTCCAGGCCGCCCACCGGGCCGGTGGTGATCGAGGTCAAGGCGTAGACCTCGCCGCCCGCGTCCTGCCCGAAGGCCAGGATGTAGGGCGTGTTGCCCTCCATGTTGGTGACCTTGGCCGTGTCCATGCTCCAGGTGCCGTCGTCGGCGCGCGAGCCGACGAAGATCTGGCCGTCCATCTCGCCGAAGGACTTGCTCCAGTCGCCGAAGATGTACTTGCCCTTCCAGGCGTCCTGGCCGCCCTGGTAGACGTAGCCGCCGGTCACCGAGATGCCCTTGCAGCCGTCCGGCTTGGCGGTGCAGTTCTGGTACTCCAGGACCGGCAGGATCATGCCGTCGCTGTCGCAAGTCTTCGGATGGTTGTCCGGGTTCTGGTAGTCGAAGCAGTGGGTCGCTTCCATCTTGCGCCAGCCGTAGTTGCCGCCCTTCTCGATGACGCTGACCTCTTCGTAGCTGTTCTGCTGCACGTCGGCGCAGATCAGCCGGTCGCTGCCGGTGTCGAAGGAGCAGCGCCAGGGGTTGCGCAGGCCGTAGGCCCAGATCTCCGGCATGGCGTCGTTGTTGCCGACGAAGGGATTGTCGTCGGGGATGCCGTAGGGGTCACCGCCGTCGACGTCGATCCTGAGGATCTTGCCCAGCAGACTGGTCAGGTCCTGGCCGTTGCCCTCGGTGACGTTGTGGCCGATGCCCCAGTCGTTGGCGTAGCCGCCGTCGCCGGTCGAGATGTAGAGCATCCCGTCCTTGCCGAAGCCGATCCAATGGCCGTTGTGGTTGAACTGCGGCCAGTCAATCGAGGTGATGATCTTGCCGGACTTGGGATCGGCGACATCGGGGTCCTCAGCCGAGACCCTGTATTCGGCCACGACGTTGGTGTGGTCCCACCAGAACTGCTTGCCCAGGTCGCCCTGGAAGTCCAGGTGGCCGCTGTAGGCGACGTAGAAGCGGCCGTTCTCCGCGAAGTTCGGATGGAAGGCGAGACCCAGCAGGCCGCGCTCGTCGAAGTCCTTCCAAAGCTGCGGAATCAGGTTCCGGATGTCGAGGAAGGGGTCGGGCTCGAGCTCGCCGTCCCTGACGATCCGCACCCGGCCGAACTGTTCGATGACGAAGATCCGGTCGTCGCCCTCCGGCTGGACCATGGCCAGCGGGGCGTTCAGACCGGTGACGTAGGGCTCCAGTTTGACCGGGACCTCCGCCTGCGCCGTGACGCTCGCGGTGAGCAGCGCGGCCAGCGCAGAGGCCGCGGTGAGAGTCCTTACAAGGCTCATTTTTGTGATCCTCCCCTTGAGTAAGCCTGTATCCTGCTTTCCCAAGCCTGTGTTCTTTGTGTTTCTTGGTTGTTTCACAGCTTAACGGCGATCCTGGCCCGCGTCTATTGGGCTCTCCGCCAGGGCCTCCGACGCGGAGGGGACCCTGCAGGGCGGAGTGCCGACTTGCGGATTATCGGAGAGTCACCCCCACCCAACCCTCCCCCATCAAGGGGGAGGGCTTTTTCGGGCAGCGGCCCTAGTTTTCTCCCTCCCCCTTGATGGGGGAGGGCCGGGGTGGGGGTGAAACACCGGCGTTTGAGCAAGTCCGCTCTAACGCACCTCGGGGCGCCAGCCCGTGGCCGAGGCTTCGGTGGCGGAATAGGCGGCCGCGGCGAAGGCGGGCAGCGCTTCGCAGGCCTGCCGATGTGCGGCCAGACCGGGCAATCGCGCAGGGTCGAAGAGCTGCGGCAGCTTCTCGACGGCATGGGTGACGGCGACCGCGACGGCAAGATCGGCGCGGGTCAGGTCTTCGCCGACCAGCCAGGGCCCGGCGGTGCGCGCCCCCAGCCCCCGCGCTTCGAGCCAGAGAAGCGCGCTGTCGACCTGACGCTCCAGCCGCTCGATCCAGACCGGGTCCTGGGTGCCCGGGCTGCGGCGGGCGAACTCGATGCCGCGTTCGTAGAGCTTCTCCGCCAGGCCGACGCCGACTGCCTCGATGCGGAAGACCTCGCGCCGCGCCGCCGCCTCGGCCGGCAGGAGGCGGCGCTCCGGCGGTGCGGCCGCCTCCAGGTATTCCAGGATCGCCCGGCTGTCGTAGAGCGCGTCCTCCGCGTCGAGGATCAGGACCGGGACCTTGCCCAGGGGATTTATCTCGAGCAGGGCGTCGAAGTCCTGGAACACGGAAAGGACCTGGCGTTCGAAGGGCAGGCCGTAGTGGTTGAGCGCGACGGCG
>JANQGU010000294.1 GCA_028282935.1 Kiloniellales bacterium | reverse complement strand
TGATAATGACTCATTTGACCGGGTTTGCTTGCCCGCCCGTCAGGCGCGCTTCGCGCAGTGGTGCATTGTACCGTAAGCGGAGCGCAACGCAGCGGGCGGGCAAGCAAACCCGGCCTTCGGTGGCGCGCAGCGGCCCGCCGGGTGCGTTGCACCCCTTGCCCGATGCACAAGCATCGCGCTGCGGGTTGCGCCTGCCCGGCGGGCCGCTGCGCGCCATCAAATGGGTCATTATCAACGCTCCTTGGTATAAGCTGCTACGCTATCGCGAGGCGACTCGATCGGATGGAAGAGGCGAAGGCATGACTCAATCCGGGGCCGAAGGGAAGGGCCGGCTGACCACCCATGTGCTCGACACCGCGGGCGGGCGGCCGGCGGCGGGCGTCAGGATCGAGCTCTACCGCGACGAGGCCGCGGGCCGCCGCCGGCTGGCCGAGGCCCTCACCAATGCCGACGGCCGCTGCGAGGCGCCCCTGCTGTCCGGCGACGACTTCGAGACCGGTTGCTACGAGCTGGTCTTCCACGTCGGCGACTATTTCCGGGCCCAGGAGATTGCCCCGCGGACGCCGCCTTTCCTGGACCAGGTGCCGGTCCGCTTCGGCATCGCCGAGGCCGGCGGGCACTACCACGTGCCCCTGCTGATCTCGCCCTACGGCTACAGCACCTACCGGGGCAGCTAGAGGGAGCGGCCGGGAGCAGATGCGCGAGGAGATTCGATTCCTGCTCGGCCACGAGGCCCGCGTCGTCAAGGCGCTGGACCCGACCATGACGGTGCTCGACTACCTCCGCCAGGAGGAGGGGCTGGTCGGCACCAAAGAGGGCTGCAACGAGGGCGACTGCGGCGCCTGTACGGTGGTCCGCGTGCGGCCCCGGGACGGGCGGCGGCTGCACTACGAGGCCCTCAACGCCTGCATTCAGTTCCTGCCGACCCTGGACGGCTGCCAGCTCCTGACCGTCGAGCACCTCGCCGAGACCGACGGGACCCTGCATCCGGCGCAGCAGGCCATGGTCGACTGCCACGGCTCGCAATGCGGCTTCTGCACCCCGGGCTTCGTGATGTCGCTCTTCGCCCTGAGCCGGGACCGGGCGGCGGCGCCCTCGGAGACCGAGATCGACGACGCCCTGGCCGGCAACCTCTGCCGCTGCACCGGCTACGCGCCGATCGCCCGGGCGGCGACCCGCATGTACGAGGCGGACCCGCGGCGCGACCACGTGACCGCGCGGGAGCCGGAGACCCTGGAGGCCCTCACCGCGCTGCGCGACCACGTCACCCTGGCCTTCGGCCAGGGACCGCGGCGCTTCTTCGCGCCGGCCACCACGGACGCGCTGGCCGACCTGCTGACCGCCCATCCGGAGGCGACCATCGTCGCCGGCTCGACCGACGTCGGGCTCTGGGTGACCAAGGCGCTGCAGCGCCTCGGCACGGTGATCTCGCTCGGCCGCATCGACGAGCTGGCGCGGGTCGTCGAGACGGAGCGGGCGATCGAGATCGGCGCCGGCGCCAGCTATGCCGACGCGGCCGAGATCCTGGCCCGCCATTATCCGGACATGGGCGAGGTCATCCGCCGCCTGGGCTCGGTCCAGATCCGCAACCTCGGCACCATCGGCGGCAACATCGCCAACGGCTCGCCGATCGGCGATTCCCCGCCCTTGCTGATCGCCGCCGGGGCCACGCTCCACCTGCGCCAGGGCAAGAAGCGGCGCAGCCTGCCGCTGGAGGCCTTCTTCCTCGACTACGGCAAGCAGGACCGGCAGCCCAGAGAGTTCGTCGAGAAGGTCTCGCTGCCGCTGCCGCCGGCCGGCAGCGTCTTCCGGGCCTACAAGATCTCCAAGCGCTTCGACCAGGACATCTCCGCCGTGCTGGGCGCCTTCCGGCTGCGCTTCGACGGCAACCGGATCGCCGAGGCGCGGATCGCCTACGGCGGCATGGCGGCGACGCCGAAGCGGGCTTCGGCGGTCGAAGCCTGCCTCACCGGCGCCGACTGGGACGAGGCCGCGGTGGCGCGCGCCATGGCGGCGCTGGATCAGGACTTCGCGCCGATCACGGACTGGCGGGCCAGCGCCGGCTATCGCCTGCAGGTGGCCAAGAACCTGCTGCGGCGCCTCTACATCGAGACCCGCGATCCCGCGACGGAGACCCGCCTGGTCGGCGACCGGAGCCTGGCCCATGCCTGACTCGCGGGCGCCAGAGCGGATCAGCGGCGCGGTGCATCAGGCGCGGCGCCACGACAGCGCCCACAAGCACGTCTCCGGCGCGGCCGCCTACATCGACGACCTGCGCGAGCCCGCGGGCCTGCTGCACGTCTGTTTGGGGACCGGCGGCGAGGCCCACGCCCGCGTCACCGGCCTCGATCTCGAGGCGGTGCGGGCGGCCGAGGGCGTGGTCGCGGTCCTTGCCGCGGGCGACATCCCGGGCGTCAACGACATCAGCCCGACCCACCGCGACGACGAGCCGGTCTTCGCGACCGACCGGCTGCTCTTCGCCGGGCAGCCGCTCTTCGCGGTCGCGGCCGAGACGCGGGATCAGGCGCGCCGGGCCGCCCGTCTCGCCGTCGTGGAGAGCGAGGCGCTGGAGCCCGTGGTCACCCTGGAGGCCGCCAAGGCCGAGGGCACGCTGGTCGCGGATCCGCTGACCCTGTCGCGCGGCGACGCGGCGGCGGCGCTCGAGCGGGCGCCGCGGCGCATCGCCGGTCGCATGTCGATCGGCGGCCAGGACCACTTCTACCTGGAGGGCCAGATCGCCATGGCCCTGCCGGGCGAGGACGACGAGGTCACGGTCTTCTCCTCGACCCAGCATCCCAGCGAGGTCCAGCACATGGTGGCCAAGGTCCTGGGCGTGCCCTCGGGCGCGGTCACGGTCGAGGTGCGGCGCATGGGCGGGGCCTTCGGCGGCAAGGAGAGCCAGGGCAACCTCTTTGCCGTGGTCGCGGCCCTGGTCGCCAAGGCGACCGGCCGGGCGGCGAAGCTCCGGCCCGACCGCGACGACGACATGATCATCACCGGCAAGCGCCACGACTTCCTGGTCGACTACGAGGCCGGCTTCGACGAGGCGGGCGCGATCCAGGCGGTGAAGATGACCTATGCCGCGCGCTGCGGCTGGTCCGCCGACCTCTCGGGCCCGGTCGCCGACCGGGCGCTGTTCCACGCCGACAACTGCTACTTCTATCCGGCGGTGCACCTGACCTCGGAGCCGCTGAAGACCAACACCGTATCCAACACGGCCTTCCGCGGCTTCGGCGGGCCCCAGGGCATGCTCGGCGGCGAGCGCCTGATCGAGGAGATCGCCTTCGCCACCGGCCAGGACCCGCTGGACGTCCGCAAGCGCAACCTCTACGGCAAGACCGAGCGCAACGTCACGCCCTACCACCAGGAAGTCGAGGACAACATCGCCCTGGAGGTCATCGAGGCCCTGGAGGCCTCGGCCGACTATCGGGCGCGGCGGGCGGCGCTGCGCGCGGCCAACGCCGAGGCCCTCGTGATCGTGCGCGGCCTGGCGCTGACCCCGGTCAAGTTCGGCATCTCCTTTACCGCGACCCATTTCAACCAGGCCGGCGCCCTGGTCCACCTCTACACCGACGGCAGCATACACCTTAACCACGGCGGCACCGAGATGGGGCAGGGGCTCTACGTCAAGGTCGCCCAGGTGGTGGCGGAGGAGTTCCAGGTCGACATCGAGCAGGTGCGGATCTCGGCGACCACCACCGGCAAGGTCCCCAACACTTCGGCCACGGCGGCCTCCGCGGGCTCTGACCTGAACGGGATGGCGGCCCAGGCCGCGGCGCGGACCATCAAGAGGCGGCTGATCGACTTCGCGGTGGAGCACTGGGGCGTGCCGCGGGAGCAGGTGGTCTTCCTGCCGGGCCGGGTCCGGGTCGGCAACAGCGAGATGGCCTTCGCCGAGCTGCTGCAGAAGGCCTACGCGGGACGGGTCTCCTTGTCCTCGACAGGCTTCTACAAGACGCCCAAGATCCACTGGGACCGGGCCAAGGGGCGCGGCCGGCCATTCTACTACTACGGCTACGGCGCGGCCTGCTCCGAGGTGGCGGTCGACACGCTGACCGGGGAGTATCGGGTCGAAAGGGTCGACATCCTCCACGACGTCGGCAAGTCTCTGAACCCGGCGATAGACCTGGGCCAGATCGAGGGGGGATTCGTTCAAGGCATGGGCTGGCTGACCACAGAGGAGCTGTGGTGGGACGACGCGGGGCGGCTGCGCACCCACGCGCCCAGCACCTACAAGATCCCGGCCTGCGGCGACCGGCCCAGGGTCTTCAACGTCGAGATCCTGAAGAATGCCGAGAACCGGGAGGAGACGATCTACCGCTCCAAGGCGGTCGGCGAGCCGCCGCTGATGCTGGCGATCTCGGTGCTCCACGCGCTCTCCGACGCGGTCGCCAGCGTCGCCGGGTACAAGGTCTGCCCGCGCCTGGACCCGCCCGCGACGCCGGAGCGGGTGCTGGCCGCGGTCGAGCGTCTGCGCGCGGCGGGAGCGGCCTGAGCGTGGCAGCGAGCGGAGAAGTACCGCCGCGCCTGGAGGTCCGGGCGGCGAGCAAGCGCTTTCCCGGCGTGCTCGCCAACGACCGGGTGAGCTTCGCGGTCCAACCGGGCGAGATCCACGCCCTGCTCGGCGAGAACGGCGCCGGCAAGAGCACCCTGGTCAAGATGATCTACGGCGTCCTGCATCCCGACGAGGGCGGGATCCTCTGGGACGGGGGGGCGGTCAAGGTCGCCGATCCGCGGGCCGCCCGGGCGCTGGGCATCGGCATGGTGTTCCAGCACTTCTCGCTCTTCGAGGCCATGACCGTCCTGGAGAACGTCGCCCTGGGCATGGACCGGCCCGGCGACCTGCGCGCGCTCTCGACCCGGGTCGAGGAGGTCTCGCGCGCCTACGGCCTGCCGCTGGACCCGCAGCGCGAGGTCCACACGCTTTCGGTCGGCGAGCGCCAGCGCATCGAGATCGTCCGCTGCCTGCTGCAGGACCCCAAGCTGCTGATCATGGACGAGCCGAC
>JANQGU010000264.1 GCA_028282935.1 Kiloniellales bacterium | reverse complement strand
GGCCGCGACGCCGCGCAGGGCGTCGACGAACTTGGCCTCGACCAGCTCGCGCAGGTTCTCGCTCTGCAGGGTGCGCTCGCCCAGGGTCTGGGCGGCCAGCGCGATCGACTGCACGTCCGGCTTGACCCGCACGTAGAACTCGCAGCCGATGTCGACCCGCATGCGGTCCAGGGTGATCATCGCGCTCTCGTTCTTGCGCTGCACCTCCAGACGCAGGGTGCGCAGGTTGACCCAGGTGATGTCGTGGAAGATCGGGATCTTCAGCGCGCCGCCGTCCTTGATCACCTTCTGGCCGCTCATGCCGGTGCGCACGAAGGCGACGTCCTTGGGCGCCCGGACGTAGAGCTTGGCGAAGATGATGCCGACGGTGACCATGAAGGCGACGACGCCGAATGCGATGTAGCCCGCGATCCAGTTGAAGCCGTCATTGACAGAACCGTAGTCCATGAATTCCCCCTTTCGATTGTTGTGTCAGGTCGTGCTGTGCCGCTCAGGTATTGAAGATGGCGGGCGGCGTGATGGCCTCGAAGATGCTGCCGTCGCGGCGTACCAGCAGGATCTCGGCGCCGACGTCGAAGCTGGCGTCGGGCCGGGCCGATCGCACCCGCACGAAATGCAGGTTGCCGTGGGCGTCCATGACCCGGGCCTTGCCGGCGGTCTGCCGGCCGACCGGACCGAGGGTCACGGTCGCGATCTCGCCCACGAGCTCTTCCGGGCTGATGGCGTTGCTTTCCTCCTTGGGCAGGATCCGGCCCAGCAGCCGGCTGGTCGCCCGGGTGGTCGGAAAGGCGGCGGCCAGGGCCAGGGGCCCGACCAGGACGTTCGGCAGAAGCCCGGTGATGCCGAGCGCGAAGGCCTGCAGGACGTAGCCGGTCGCGGCGAAGCTGGTGAGGAAAGTAAGCAGCAGCACCAGCACCGGCACCCGGCCGACGTTCAGCCAGCCGAAGAACTGCTCCAGCCAACCGGGCTCGCCCAGGTCGAGGTCGGCATCGATATCGACGTCGGCGTCCGCGTCCAGGTCGACCTCGGTGTTGGGCAGAAGGTTCTCCAGGGTCTCGGACAGTCCGAAGCCGAGGACCAGGCCGAGGATCTGCACGGCGGCGATGGCCAGGATGATCATGCTGGCCGCGGCGAAGGACGTGTTCTCGGCCGCAAGAAAGAAGTCGAGCGTGTTCATGTCCCTTTCCCCCTTTTCCGGTCTCGTCGCCCTTTGCGTGTGCCTCCCTTTGTCTCGGGCCTTCGTCTAGGGTCCTTGGCGTCGATCACGTGCCCTTCTTCAGGCGGGCCTTCTGCTTGGCCAGGCGTTCGCGGATCTGGTGCTTGCGGTGCAGCTCGGCCAGCTCCTCCAGGTCCTTGCTGCTGATCTCGCCGGCCTCGCCCGGCACCCCGGTCAGATCCTCGCCCAGCCGCTGTGCCTTCTCTATGGCCGCGCCGGCCTTGGCCGCCGCGCTGCGCTTGGCGGCCGGGGTGCCGGCGCCGGGTCCGCCGTTGCCGGCCGACTTCAGGTCGCGCAGGCGGTCCTGGGCCTCGCGCCGGCTGGCCTGCAGGGCGTTCAGGGAATCGGCCAGCTTGGCGGCGTCCTCGACCGCGTCGGCGACCGCCCGCTTGAGCAGGGCGACCTGGTTCTCGATGTCGAGCTGGCGGGCGACCCCGGCCTCGGCCAGCTCCTCCTTGCCCTCCTTCAGGGCCAGGTCGACCTTGGCCTGGAGCTCCTCGTGCTCGCTCTCCAGGTCGGCGATGCGGCGCTCCAGGTTGAACTTGGTCGCCTCGGCCTTGCCGATCTCGGTGCGGACCTCCTTGGTCGCCTCCTCGATCTCGCGGACCGCCTGCTCCATGACCGGAATCGGGGCCGCCTGCTCGGCCTGGGACAGGGCGTTGTGGGCAACGCCCGAAACCAGGCGGGATATGCGGGACAGCAGCTTGTCGGACATCGGTGCCTCCTTTCGCGCACGCGCGTGTTCCACGGCTTGGTCCGGCAGCTCCGCCTTCATGGCGAAGATCCAGTCGCCGTCCTCGAATGCGAGCTGGCCCTGGGCCACGGTCGGGATCGCGCGGATGTAGCCCGAGAACGCACAGGGCAGGACCACGCGGCCCTCGAGGGTGGCCAGCGACAGGCGATCCACAGAGCGCAGGCTGTGCAGATGCCGATCGTAGGGAACCGGACCCGTGGGCGAGACGGGCAGCGTCGGCCCGGGCTGGCGGATCCGGAAGGCGACGTGCTTCAGGCAGAGCACCGCGGACTGCGACGGCAGCCCGTAGTCCTCGCGCAGGCGCCGGTAGTAGAGCCGGTGCAGCTGAACCTGATCCGTCACGTGGCTTTCCATGACCTCCTCGATCAACCAGTTGGCGGCCTCGGCGTAGCGCTCCGCGTAGCGGCGGAGGGCGTCGGCCTGCACCTCGTCCGGTTCCAGGACGAAGATCGCGCGGCTGGCCTTCATCTCATCCACCTCCTCTATAAGGGGAGATATTGTCCTTTTTTCAAGGACAGATTGTGTCCCTCATGTTAACCATTCCCGCGTCGCGGGAAAAGTGCGGTTGAAAACCGCGGATTTCTGGGGAAAAAGAGGGTCCGACGATGGCCGGGCCGCCCACGGCCGTTCGGGCTAGATCGGATTAGGGCAAGTCTCGTGCCTCCTCCCCCTTGATGGAGGAGGATAGAGGAGGGGGTGGCGGCCGACAGGCCGCAAGGTGGTTGCTAAGGACCGGGTCTGCGGCCGACCTTACCCCCCTCCCTGACCTCCCCCACAAGGGGGGGAGGGGCTTGAGCGGCGGCTCCCAGTCCCGGCTTGATTCAGGCCCCCGGAGGGCTCCAGCCGCGCTCCAGCCGGTAGACGAAGCAGTCGTCGTCGCCGAAGCGGCGGCGTTCGACGCGCCGGAAGCCGAGCCGCTCGTAGAAGCGGTGGGCGCGGGTGTTGCTCGCGAGGGGATCGAGAAGGACCGCCGTCACGGCAGGGTCGGCGAAGCAGCGCGCCAGCGCCAGGCGCATCATCTCGGTCCCATAGCCGCGGCCGAGGTCGGCCGCCTCGCCGATCCAGATGTCGATGGCGCGCAGCCCCGCCGCGACCTCGCCCCAGTATCGGGTCTCCTCCTCGGCCGGATCGATGATCTGGATGAAGCCGAGGGCGCGGCCCTCGGTCTCGGCGATCAGCAGCTCGCGCCAGGCGAGGCGGCGCGGCAGCTCGGCTTCCCAGTCGAAGCCGTCGTCGCCGCCGCCGGCGGCGACGACGTGCGGCTGGCGGTCCCAGTGGCGAAGGGTTTCCAGGTCGGCGGGCGTCGCGGGGCGGAGGATCATGATGGCCGATCTATGCCCGATCGGGCAGGCGGGACAAGCCGATTCTCGGCCCGGGAGATCGCCCCGCGCCCTCGCTTGCCCCGCTGCGGGGCCAAGTCTAGAGTAGCGGCCGTTTTCCCCGGGGGAGTCCGCTGCGTGGACTACATCTCGACGCGGGGCCAGGCCCCGGCGCTGCCATTCGACGAGGTGCTGCTGACCGGGCTTGCGCGCGACGGCGGGCTCTACCTGCCCAGCGCCTGGCCGCGCTTTTCGCCGGAGGAGATCCGCGGCTTCGCCCGGCTGAGCTATCCCGCGCTCGCCGAGCGGGTGCTGGCGCCCTTCGTCGAGGGCGTGATCCCCGGGCCCCGCTTGGCCGAGATCCTGGAAGAGGCCTACGCCGGCTTCGGCCACGCCGCGGTCGCGCCCCTGAAGCAGCTCGACCGGCAGCTCTGGCTGCAGGAGCTCTTCCATGGCCCGACCCTGGCCTTCAAGGACTATGCGCTGCAGGTCGTCGGCCGGCTCTTCGACGAGGTGCTGGCGGCGCGCGGCGGCAACCGCAAGATCACCATCGTCGGCGCGACCTCGGGCGACACCGGCTCGGCGGCCATCGAGGCCTGCCGCGACCGCGAGCGGGTCGAGATCTTCATCCTGCACCCCAAGGGCCGGGTCACCGAGGTCCAGCGCCGCCAGATGACCACGGTGGACTCCGCCAATGTCCACAACCTGGCGATCGAGGGCAGCTTCGACGACTGCCAGGACCTGGTGAAGGCCATGTTCAACGACCCGGCCTTCCGCGAGGAGACCGCCCTGACCGGGGTCAACTCGATCAACTGCGCGCGGATCCTGGGCCAGATCGTCTACTACTTCGCGGCGGCGGCGGCCCTGGGCGCGCCGGAGCGGCGGCTCAGCTTCGCGGTCCCGACCGGCAACTTCGGCAACGTCTACGCCGGCTACGCGGCGCGGCAGATGGGCCTGCCGGTCGAGCGCCTGATCGTCGCCTCCAACGTCAACGACATCCTGACCCGCTTCTTCGAGAGCGGCGCCATGGCGATCGACGAGGTGCGGGCGACCTTCTCGCCGAGCATGGACATCCAGATCTCCAGCAACTTCGAGCGTCTGCTCTACGACCTGCTGGGCCAGGACGGCCGGGCCGTGGCCGAGACCCTGACCCGCTTCCGGGCTTCAGGCCGCTTCGAGCTCGAGCGCGCCGCCTGGCAGGCGTCGCTGGCGCTCTTCTCCGCCTACCGCCTCGACGACGCCGGCACCCTGGCCGCCATCGAGCGGATCCACCGGACGACCGGCGAGCTGCTCGACCCGCACAGCGCGATCGGCGTGGCCGCGGCCGAGGCCCGAGTCGGCGAGATCGAGGGGCCGGTCGTCGCCCTGGCGACGGCCCATCCGGCCAAGTTCCCGGACGCGGTGGAGCGGGCGAGCGGCGTCCGGCCCCAGCTCCCGCCGCGCCTGGCCGATCTCTACGAGCGCGAGGAGCGCCTGCGGGTCCTGCCCAACGACCTGGCCGCGGTCCAGGAGGCGATCCGACGCACCCGGGACCTCCGGGGCGCGGCTTGAAGCGGAAGGACTGAAGCGACATGACGGTCGAGGTAACGCGTCTCGAGAATGGGCTGACCATCGCCAGCGACCGCATCGACGGGGTCGAGACGGCGGCCCTGGGCGCCTGGGTCGGCGTCGGCACCCGGCACGAGGCGCCGGAGGTCAACGGCGTCGCCCACCTGCTGGAGCACATGGCCTTCAAGGGCACGGCGCGTCGCAGCGCCCAGGACATCGCCGAGGAGATCGAGGCGGTGGGCGGCCACCTCAACGCCTATACCAGCCGCGAGAACACCGCCTACTACGCCCGGGTCCTGGCCGACGACGTGCCCCTGGCCGTCGACATCATCGCCGACATCCTTCAGCACCCCAGCTTCGACGAGGACGAGCTGGTCCGCGAGCGGGAGGTCGTGCTGCAGGAGATCGGCCAGGCCTACGACACGCCCGACGACATCGTCTTCGACCACTTCCAGGAGACCGCCTATCCGGGGCAGGCGCTCGGCCGGCCGGTCCTGGGACGCGCCGAGGTCGTGCGCGGGCTCGGCCGGGACACCCTGGTCGACTACCTGGCCCGGCATTACCGCGGCCCCAACCTGGTGATCGCGGCCGCCGGCCGGGTCGACCACGACCGCTTCGTCGCCCTGGCCGGCGAGGCCTTCGGTGGCCTGCCGGCGGAGGCCGAGAGGCGCGACCAGGAGGCGCACTACACCGGCGGCGAGTACCGCGAGGACCGGGCGCTGGAGCAGGTCCACCTGGTCATCGGCCTGCCGGCGGTGGGGATCCGCGACCCGCAGTACTATACGCTCTCGGTGCTCTCGACCCTCTTCGGCGGCGGCATGTCCTCGCGCCTCTTCCAGGAGGTGCGGGAGAAGCGCGGCTTGGTCTACAGCATCTATTCCTTCACCGCGGCCTTCACCGACGGCGGGGTCTTCGGGATCTACGCCGGGACCGGCGCGGGCCAGGTCGGCGAGCTGGTGCCCCTGGTCGGCGGCGAGCTGCGGCGCCTGGCCGAGGACGCCGAGGCGGCCGAGGTCGCCCGGGCCAAGGCGCAGCTCAAGGCCAGCATCCTGATGGGTCGGGAGAGCACCGGCGCGCGCTGCGAGCAGTTGGCGCAGCAGCTGCTGATCTATGGCCGGCCGCTGCCGGTGGAGGAGATCGTCGCCAAGATCGACGCCATCGACGTCGCGGCTGTGCGCGACCTGGCCGCGCGCCTGGCCTCCGGGAGCCCGACCCTGGCCAGCCTCGGCCCCCTGAACGGCGCCCGGCCCTTCGAGGACCTCGCGCGCTCGCTGGCCTGACCGCGAGGGCCGCCGCGGCATGTTCCTGCGCTTCCTCTATCCGGCCGCGGCCCGGCAGCTCCGTCTGGACGCCGGACGGGTCTACCTGCGCGCGCCGCAGGCCGGGGACTGGAAGGCCTGGGCCGAGCTGCGCGCGGAAAGCCGGGAGTTCCTGCTGCCCTGGGAGCCGACCTGGTCGCGCGACGCCCTGACCCGCCAGGCCTATCACCGCCGCCTCGGCTACTACGCCAGCGAATGGCGCCAGGGCTCGGGCCACGCCTTCTTCGTCCTGCGCGCCGCCGACAACCAGCTCCTGGGCGGCCTCTCGCTGCTCAACGTCCGCCGCGGCGTCGCCCAGACCGCCAGCCTGGGCTACTGGATCGGCCGGCCCCATGCCCGCCAGGGCTACATGACCGAGGCGATCTCGGCGGCCCTCGACTTCGCCTTCTCGCGCCTCGGCCTGCACCGGGTCGAGGCCGCCTGCCTGCCGCACAACAGCCCGAGCCGCGGGCTCCTGGCCAAGTCCGGCTTCCGGGAAGAGGGCTTCGCGCGCGACTACCTGAAGATCAACGGCCGCTGGCAGGACCACGTGCTCTTCGCGATCCTGCGCGACGACCCGCGGGCCAGGCCTTA
>JANQGU010000262.1 GCA_028282935.1 Kiloniellales bacterium | reverse complement strand
CCCCCGCCGGGCGTTACCCGGCACCGTGTCTCCGTGGAGCCCGGACTTTCCTCCCCCGGCACCGCCGAAGCGGCCCGAAGGCGGCCATCCGGCCGTCTGACCCTATCTTCTAGGTATGCCCGGCGGCTTCGCGGGTCAAGCGAGGCGGCTGGTCAGCGAAAAAGGGGCCCGAAAAAGGGGTCAGAGTCGATTTTTTGGAAAAGGGGTCAGAGTCATTTTTCGTCGCGCCACTGCTGTCGAGGGACCATGGGTCAATGCGAAAAATGACTCTGACCCCTTTTCCAAAATCGACTCTGACCCCTTTTTCGGGCCCCCTTTTTTGCGGATGCACCGCTATCCCGATCCGACTCCGTCTTTGCGGCCCGCCAGGGCGAAGAGCCGCGCGGCGGTCTCGGCGTCGGCCTCGCCGGTGACGGCGGAGGGCCGGAAGTGGCGCTGGAAGGCGCGGAGCACGGCCGGCAGGTCCTCCTCCAGGTAGCCGTAGCCGAAGCGCGCCAGGGCGGCGCGGACCTCCGTCTCGGACGGGGCCTCGGATGGGGCCCCCGGCGGGGCTTCGGCCGGGGCCGGCGGGTCCTCGGGCCAGAGGCCGATGCCGGCCGCCGCCAGGCGCGGCCAGTCGAAGAGCTCGCCCGGGTCCTCCTTGCGCAGGGGGGCGACGTCGGAATGGCCCAGGACCCGCTCGGGCGGAATCGGGTGGCGGCCCAGGATCTCCCCGGCCAGCGCGATCAGCCGGGCCATCTGCGGCTCGGGGAAGGGGCGGTAGCCGAACTCGTGGCCCGGGTTGACCAACTCGATCCCGATCGAGCGGCCGTTGATGTCGCTCTCCCCGGCCCAGGACGCGCGGCCGGCGTGCCAGGCGCGCCGCCCCTCCGGCACCAGCAGGTAAAGCGTCCCGTCCTCGTCGATGCAGTAGTGGGCGCTGACCTCGGCCGCGGGATCGCACAGCCGCGCCAGCGCCGCCTCGGCGCTCTCCATGCCGGTGTAGTGCAGCAGCAGGATGTCGGCCGCCTGGCCTTCCGGCCGGGCGTTGTGGTTGGGCGAGGGGCGTTCGATGGTGGTCATGCTGAAGCCTGTAAACCTCCGGCCGTGGGTCCGAGGCCTAGGCTCGGAGCGGTGAAGCTAGTGCGATCTTCGGGCCAGAATGCGGCCTTGTGACCTGCAGCGCTAGGAACCGACACACTAGACAAACTACAGCCGTTCCGTCTCGGGCGCCGTGGTGCGCGGGCGGCGCAGGACGATGATGCCGACGCCCAGGACCGTCATGCCGCCGCCCAGCGCCATGGGCAGGGTCAGGGTCTCGTCGAGGAAGACGATTGCCGCGATCACGGCGAAGGGCGGCACCAGCAGGGTGAAGGGCATGGCCTGGTTGACGTCGTAGCGCTGCAGCAGCCAGTACCAGAGGCCGTAGCCCAGGACCACGACGAAGGCGGCCTGGTAGGCGACCGAGGCGAAGGCGCGCCAGTCGGCGGCGGCCAGGGCCTCAAGCTGGCCGCTCTCCAGCAGCAGGGAGGCGACCAGAAGCTGCGGGGCGGCGAAGACGGCGGTCCAGGCGATCAGCATCATGCCGTCGACCTTGCCCAGCAGCTTGACCTGCAGGTTGGCGATCGACCACATGGCCGCCGCGGCCAGGACGAAGCCGAGCGCCAGGTACTGGCCCTGAAGGCGCGGCTCGCCGGCGATAAAGCCGACGCCGCCGAAGGCGATGGCCATGCCCAGGGCCCGGCGCCAGCCCAGGCGGTCGCCGAGGAAGACCGCCGCCAGGATCGAGGCGAAGGGCACCTGGAGCTGGATCGCGATCGCCGCGGTGGCGGCGTCCAGGCGGCTCAGCCCGGTGAACATCAGCGCGAAGTGCAGCAGCCCCAGGGTCACCGAGATCGGCAGGATCTGGCGCCATTGGCCCTGGGGGCGCTTGACGAAGGGCAGCAGCAGCACCGCGACCAGGGCGAAGCGCAGCGTCATCAGGAGCATCGGCGGCAGCTGCGCCAGGCCGATCTTGGCGATGGGAAAGTTGAGCGCCCAAACCGCCATGACCACGACATAGAGCAGAACGTGCAGCGGCTTGATGGCGAAGGACACTAGGGCACCGGCCGCAGCGCTCGGGTGGCTTCGTAGACCGCTGCGGCGGGTGGGGCGGCGGCCTGGCGGCGGGGTCCGGTCAATTCAGGCCCCGGTCCTTGGCGATCCGGTCGTAGGCGGCGTTGATCTTGGCCAGCTTCTCGTTGGCCAGGTCGATGAACTCCTGCGGCATCCCCTGCGCCATCAGGCGGTCGGGATGGGTCTCCCGGACCAGAGCCCGGTAGGCGGTCTTGATCTCGTCGTCGCCGGCCTCCGGCGAAACGCCGAGGAGGTTGAAGGGATCGTCCTCGGCGTTGCCCAGATTGGCCGCCCGCAGGCGCTCCCAGGCGCGCCGGTCCAGGCCGAAGATCTCCGCGACCCGATGCAGATAGTCGATCTCGGGATCGGCGATGCGGCCGTCGGCCCGGGCGATGTGGAACAGGCCGTCGAGCAGCTCTTCCAGGACCGCGGGGTTGTCGCGGAACATGCGGCCGATCTGCTTGGCGTAGGGCTCGAAGCCGCGGGCGTCCCGGCGGGCCTGGTTGAACAGCCGGCCGACGTTCTTCAGCTCGTCCTGAGGGACGTGGAAGACTTCGCGGAAGGCGCGGACCTCGTCCTCGGTCACCCGGCCGTCGGCCTTGGCCATCTTGGCGCCTAGGACGATCACCCCGATGGTGAAGGCGATGCGCTTGGTGGCGTCGCCCGCCTCGCCCTCCTCGCCGGCCTCGCGGATCGACTGGCTCATCTTGTCGACCGCGTGCCCGGCGACCGCGCCCAAAAGCGCGCCCAGCGGTCCGCCGAGGGCGAGACCGACGCCGCCGCCCAGCAGTTTGCCCCAAATGCTCACGGTGCTGTCGAGTCCTGGCAGGCCGCCGCTGCGGCCGGTTCCCTTCGCTTATTCCACGGCATGGGGGCAATCGCAAGGCCGACGCGCGGTAATTGCACCGGGCCCGGCCTGTTCTACCCGGTCGCGGGTCCCGGCGGGCCCTTCGCCGGCTGCGGAGCCAGGCGACCGATGCCGGGCAGCTTGACCCCCAGGTCCAGGGGGTCGATGCCCAGGGTCATGCCCAGGACGTGCAGCTCCAGCCCTTCGTCCCAGGCCGCGAGACCGCCGAGCAGGCCGAGCAGCGAGACCTGGACCCCGGTGCCGCTGGGGCTGAAGGCGGCGAAGCGCGTGGTGCCCAGGTAGTCCTTGCCGACCGCCGTCGGCGGCAGCTCCAAGCCCAGTTCCGGGACCTTGCGGGCGATCCAGGCGGTGAAGGTGTTGGAGTTCGGCCCCGGCCAGGTGCGGTAGCTTTCCTTGAAGGGATAGCTTTCGACGGCGGCCTCGATCCGATCGATCAGGGCCTCGGCCTCGGGCCCGCGCCGGTCCAGGTAGAGCGTCGGCTTGGCGCCGAACCAGTGGCGGTCGGGCGCCCCGGTGCCGCTGACCACCGAGGTGCCGCCGCGCCAATAGCGCCAGCCGATCACCTCGTGGGTCGTGAAGGTAAGGTCCTGGGCGCGCTTGACCGCGATCCAGGTGTGCACGGCGAAGGCGCCGCGCCAGCCGAAGGCGCGGGCGCCGTAGACCTGCACGACCGCGGTCGGGGTCGCCTTCGGATCGGGCGCCAGGCCCGCCGGCGCCCGGGTCGCGGTGCGCCAGTTTCCGGAGACGTCGGCGATCCCGGTCACGGCCGCCAGGAAGGGGCCGCCGAGCAGGAGCGTGAGGAGCAGAAGAGAACCGAGAAGCACGCGCCGGATCCACATGTCGGTCACTCTATCTCAGATCGTGACGCGGCGGAGGTTCAAAAAGGGCAAAAGCATGGCACCACGACGTTGACATTTTATCAGTAAAATGCCAACGTATCGCCGGCATTGGGCGCCCGGCCAGGTCGGGCGCGACCGGGCGCAGGCAATCAGGGCTCAGGGCGGAAGGGCGCTATGACGGAAGACTGGCAATTCTGGATCGATCGAGGCGGGACCTTCACCGACGTCGTTGCGCGGCGGCCCGACGGCACGCTCCTGACCCACAAGCTCCTGTCCGAGAACCCGGAGCTCTATGCCGATGCCGCCCTGCAGGGGATCCGGGACCTGCTCGGCCTCGCGCCCGGGGCGCCGATCCCGGCCGCGGCGATCGGCGCGGTCAAGATGGGCACCACGGTGGCCACCAACGCCCTGCTGGAGCGCAAGGGCGAACGGGTCGTCCTGCTGGTCACCGAGGGTTTCCGCGACGCGCTGCGGATCGCCTACCAGAACCGGCCGCGGCTCTTCGCCCGCCGGATCGAGCTGCCGGAGCTGCTCTACGAGCGGGTGATCGAGGTCGAGGAGCGTCTCAGCGCCCAGGGCGAGGTGCTGCGGCCGCTCGACCTCGAGGCGGTTCGCCGGGACCTCGAGGCCGCCTACGCCGAGGGCCTGCGGGCCGCCGCCATCGTCTTCATGCACGGCTACCGCTTCCACGACCACGAGAGCCTGGTCGCCGAGCTGGCCGCGGAGATCGGCTTCACCCAGATCTCGGTCAGCCATCGGGTCAGCCCGCTGATGAAGCTGGTCTCGCGCGGCGACACCACGGTGGTCGACGCCTATCTCTCGCCGATCCTGCGCCGCTACATCGACCGGGTCGCCGGCGAGCTGGGCGACACCCGCCTGATGTTCATGCAGTCCAACGGCGGCCTGACCGACTCCCGCCTGTTCCAGGGCAAGGACTCCATCCTCTCCGGCCCGGCCGGCGGCATCGTGGGCGCCGTACGCTCGGCCGCCATGGGCGGCTTCGACAAGCTGATCTCCTTCGACATGGGCGGCACCTCGACCGATGTCGCGCACTTCAACGGCGAGTACGAACGTGCCTTCGAGACCCAGGTCGCAGGCGTACGCATGCGGGCGCCGATGATGCAGATCCATACGGTCGCGGCCGGCGGCGGCTCGATCCTGCACTTCGACGGCGCGCGCTACCGGGTCGGTCCGGACTCGGCCGGCGCCAACCCTGGGCCGGCCTGCTACCGGCGTGGCGGGCCGCTCTCCGTGACCGACGCCAACGTGATGCTGGGCCGGGTCGTGCCGGCGTTCTTCCCGGCGGTCTTCGGTCCCGCCGGCGATCAGCCCCTGGATGCCGAGGTCGTCGGGACGGCCTTTGCCGATCTGTCCGTACGTATCGAGGAGTCGACGGGGAACAAGCGTACGCCCGAAGCGGTCGCCGACGGCTTCCGCCGGATTGCGATCGAGAACATGGCCAACGCGATCAAGAAGATCTCGATCGAGCGTGGCTACGACGTCACCGAGTACGTCCTGAACTGCTTCGGCGGCGCCGGCGGCCAGCACGCCTGCGACATCGCGGACACCCTGGGCATGACCCGGATCTTCCTGCACCCCTTCGCCGGCGTGCTCTCGGCCTACGGCATGGGCCTGGCCGACGTCCGGGCGATGCGAGAGGAGGCGGTCGAGGCCGAGCTCGACGAGGACCTGCTGACCAAGCTCGGCGAGCGGCTCGACGCCCTGGCCGCCGAGGCGCGCGAGGAGCTGCGGCGCCAGGACATCGCCGAGGACCGGATCTCGGTCCTCAGGAAGGTCCATCTGCGCTATATCGGCACCGATTCCGCCATGGTCGTCGACTACGGCCCGCGGGCGGCGGTGATCGCGGCCTTCGAGGCCGCCCACCAGCAGCGCTACGGCTTCTTCATGCCCGAGAAGGGCCACATCGTGGAGGCGGTCTCGGTGGAGGTGGTCGGCGCGACCGACGCCGCCGAGGACCCACGGCTGGAGGTCCCGGCGGAGGGGGCCGCGCCGCAGCCCAAGGCGACCACCCGGATGTTCGCCCGCGACGCCTGGCACGAGACGCCGGTCTTCGACCGCGCCGACCTGACGCCGGGAGACCGCCTCGACGGCCCGGCGATCCTGCTCGAGTCGGGCAGCACCACGGTGGTCGACCCGGGCTGGCAGGCCCGCCTGACCGAGCGCAACCACCTGGTCATGGAGCGGGTCGTGCCGCTGGAGCGCGCCCACGCGGTCGGCACCCAGGCCGACCCGGTGATGCTGGAGATCTTCAACAACCTCTTCATGTCGATCGCCGAGCAGATGGGCTCGACGCTCGAGAAGACCGCCTATTCGGTCAACATCAAGGAGCGGCTGGACTTCTCCTGCGCGGTCTTCGACGCCGGCGGCAACCTGGTCGCCAACGCGCCGCACATGCCGGTCCACCTGGGCTCGATGAGCGAGAGCGTGCGCGCCGTGATCCGCCAGAACCGGGACCGCCTCGCGCCCGGCGAGGTCTACGTCCTCAACGCGCCCTACAACGGCGGCACCCACCTGCCGGACATCACCGTGATCACGCCGGTCTTCGACGCCGAGGGCCGCGAGATCCTGTTCTATGTCGGCAGCCGCGGCCACCACGCCGACATCGGCGGCACCACGCCCGGCTCGATGCCGCCGGACAGCCGCACGGTCGAGGAGGAGGGCGTCCTGATCGACAACTTCAGGCTGGTCGCCGAGGGCCGCTTCCGCGAGGCCGAGATGCGGGCGCTGCTGGCCTCCGGCGCCTATCCGGCGCGCAACCCGGACCAGAACATCGCCGACCTCAAGGCCCAGATCGCCGCCAACGAGAAGGGCGTGCAGGAGCTGCGCAAGATGGTCGCGCACTTCGGGCTCGAGGTCGTCCAGGCCTACATGGTCCACGTCCAGGACAACGCCGAGGAGCAGGTCCGCCGGGTGCTCGACCGCCTGGCCGACGGCCGCTTCGTCTATCCCATGGACAACGGCAGCCGGATCGAGGTCGCGGTCACCGTCGACAAGGCGGCGCGCAGCGCCCGGATCGACTTCTCCGGGACCAGCGCCCAGCTCGAGAGCAACTTCAACGCCCCCTCGGCGGTCTGCCGCGCGGCGGTGCTCTACGTCTTCCGGACCCTGGTCGACGACGAGATCCCGATGAACGAGGGCTGCCTCAAGCCGCTCGACATCGTGATCCCCGAGGGCTCCATGCTGAAGCCCAGCTATCCGGCCGCTGTGGTCGCCGGCAACGTCGAGACCAGCCAGGCCATCACCGACTGCCTCTTCGGCGCCACCGGCGTGCTGGCCGGGGCCCAGGGCACCATGAACAACCTCACCTTCGGCAACGACCGGCACCAGTACTACGAGACCATCGCCGGCGGCTCCGGCGCGGGGCCGGACTTCGACGGCACCGACGCGATCCACACCCACATGACCAACTCGCGCCTGACCGATCCCGAGGTGTTGGAGTGGCGCTTCCCGGTGGTCCTGGAGTCCTTCGCCATCCGCCGGGGCTCCGGCGGCAAGGGCCGTCAGCGCGGCGGCGACGGCACGGTGCGGCGCCTGCGCTTCCTGGACGAGATGACGGTCTCGATCCTCTCCAACCACCGCAAGGTCCCGAACTTCGGGATCGACGGCGGCGAGCCGGGCGCCCTGGGCCGCAACTGGGTGGAGCGGGCCGACGGCGGCCGCGAGGTCCTGACCGGCACCGACCGCGCCGACCTCCGTCCGGGCGACGTCTTCGTCATCGAGACCCCCGGCGGCGGCGGCTTCGGTGCGCCGGGGACGACACGGGAGGCGGCGGAGTGATGATCTCCGTACGGCTGGCTTTGGTGCCGTTTGCCCCCCCACCCCGGCCCTCCCCCTCCAGGGGGGAGGGAGAAAGGACCGCGCCGTTGCGAGACCCCCTCCCCCCTGGAGGGGGAGGGCCGGGGTGGGGGGGACGAAGCCGCACCGCCCCTCGGGGATCGAAGCCATGACCGCCCCCTCGCGCGGCGAGCAGATCGTCTCCTCGGCGCACCTGGTCTCCGAGGCCTCGCCGGAGCTCAGCGAGTTCGAGTTCGGGCTGATCATCGCCGGCCACGCTTTCAACCGCTGGATCGTGCGCTGCATGGCGGCGACGGGCCTGAAGGACCTGGGCGCGCTCGATGTCCTGGTGCTGCACTGGGTCAACCACCGGGACCGCGAGAAGAAGCTGGCCGACATCTGCCTGGCGCTGAACGTCGAGGACAGCCACCTCGTGACCTACGCCCTGAAGAAGCTGGCCAAGCTGGGCCTGATCGAGCGCCGGCGGCGCGGCAAGGAGATCTTCTTCTCGACCAACGAGGCCGGCCAGGCGGCCTGCGCGCGCTACCGCGAGATCCGCGAGGCCTGCCTGATCGCCGCCCTCGATCCTTTCACCGGCGACCGGGTCGAGGCCCTGAACCCCGAGATCGGCAAGGCGGCCGAGCTGCTGCGCGCGCTCTCCGGGCTTTACGACCAGGCCGCCCGCGCGGCGACCTCGCTGTGAGGAGCCGGCGCCGTGTCCTTCCGCCTCGGCGTCGTCCTGCTGAACACCCGCTTCCCGCGGCTTCCAGGCGACATCGGCAATCCGGAGAGCTTTGCCTTTCCCGTGTCCTATCGCCGGGTCGAGGCGGCGAGCGTGGCGGCGGTGGTGCACAGGGGCGAACTGGAGACGGCCGCCGCGGAAGCGCTGGTCTCGGCGGCCGAGGCCCTGGCCCGCGACGACGGGGTGTCGCTGATCGCGACCAGTTGCGGTTTTCTCGGCGCCCTGCAGGACCGCCTGGAACGGGCATTGCCGGTGCCGGTGATGGCCTCGGCCTTCGCGCTGCTGCCCTTCCTGCGGCAGGTCTACGGCGAGGCGGCGACGATCGGCGTCCTGACCTTCGACGCCCGCTGCCTGACCGCCGCGCACTTCGGCCCCTGGACGGACGCCGGCACCCTGGTCGAGGGGATCGAGGGCGGCCGGGAGCTGCACCGGGTGATCGCCGGCGACCTGCGGGAGCTGGACCGGGCGGCGGCCGAGGCCGATGTCTGCGCGGCCGGCCGGCGCCTCTTGGCCCGTTGTCCCGGCCTGGCGGCGATCCTGCTGGAGTGCACCAATCTCTCGCCCTATCGCCGGGCATTGGCCGAGGCGACCGGGCGGCCGGTCTACGACCTGAACCAGGCGATCGGCTGGATCGCGGCGGGCGCGGCATGACCGGCCAGGACCGGAGATCCGGCCGGGCGCCGGCAAAGAATCAGCGGGCAATCTCGGCGGCCCGCGCTAGACTGCCGGTGCCGAGACACGAAGGCCGGCAGATGGTCCGGCGGCGCGGAAACCCTCAAGGGGACCGCGCTGTTCCGGGGGATATCTGAACTGGACCCAGAAAAGAAGCAGGGAGTTGGAAAGATGAAGCACACGAGGACATCGCTCGCCGCCACTGCCGCGGCGGCCGCCCTGGTCGCCGGACTCGCGGCCGCCCAGGCCGGCGAGAAGTGGGACATGCCGCTGGCCTACGCCGCGACCAACTATCACTCCGAGAACGCGACGGCCTTCGCCAAGGCGGTGACCGAGGCCTCCGGCGGCGCGCTGGAGATCGTCACCCATCCCAGCGGCTCGCTGTTCAAGGGCGGCGAGATCTTCCGCGCGGTCCGCACCGGCCAGGCGCCGATCGGCGAGCGGCTGATCTCGGCGCTGGGCAACGAGGACCCGATCTTCGAGGTCGACGCCCTGCCGTTCCTGGCGACCAGCTTCGACGCCGCCCGGAAGCTCCACGAGGCCTCCAAGCCGACGCTGGAGAAGGTCCTGGAAGCCAAGGGCGTCAAGCTGCTCTACACCGTGCCCTGGCCGCCCCAGGGGCTCTACAACAAGAACCCGGTCACCAGTGCGGCCGACATGAAGGGCGTGAAGTTCCGCGCCTACAACGCGGCGACCTCGCGCCTGGCCGAGCTGATGGGCGCGGTGCCGACCAAGATCGAGGCGGCCGAGCTGGTCCAGGCCTTCGCCACCGGCGTCGCCGACAGCATGATCTCCTCCGGCTCGACCGGCTACGACCGCAAGATTTGGGAGCACGTGAAGTACTGGTACGACGTCCAGGCCTGGCTGCCCAAGAACATGGTGGTGGTGAACCTCGAGTCCTGGAAGGCCCTGGACGAGAAGACCCAGGGCGTCGTCACCAAGGCGGCCGCCGACGCCGAGGCCACCGGCTGGGCCAAGGCGCAGGAGCTGGCCGACTGGTACAAGGAGCAGCTCGCCGCCAACGGCATGACCATCGAAGGTCCCAGCGATGAGCTGCGCGCCGACTTCGTCGAGATCGGTGGCCAGATGACGCAGGAATGGCTGGAGCGGGCCGGCGACGACGGCAAGGCCGTGATCGAGGCCTACAAGAAGAAGTGACGCGGGCGCCCGCCGGGCCGCTGCGGTTTTCGGCCGCAGCGGCCCCGACGGGCCTTCGCTGCCCGCCTTCGCCGCCTTCAGGGGACCTTCCTCCATGCGCATTCTCGCTGCCGTGGACCGGTTGCTCGACCGGTTCTACCTCTGGTGCGGCTACGCGGCGGCCGCCCTGCTGCTGGCCCTCGCGCTGCTGATCATCGCCAGCATCGTCAGCCGCCTGCTCGGCGCCTACGTGCCCGGGCTGACCGAGTACGCCGGCTACGCCATGGGCGGCGCGAGCTTCCTGGCGCTGGCCCACACGCTGCGCGCCGGCGGCCACATCCGGGTCGGCATCCTGCTGAACGCGGTCCACGGCAAGGTCCGGCGCGGGGTCCAGCTCTGGTGCCTGGGCATGGGCACGGTCCTGGCCGTCTATCTGGCCTGGTTCCTGGTCCGCATGACCCACGTCTCCTGGCTGCTGGGCGACCGCAGCGAGGGCGACGACGCCCTGCTGCTGTGGATCCCGCAGACCCTGCTGTCCTTCGGCGCCGTCGTGCTCGCCATCTGCTTCGTCCACAGCCTGATCGTCTTCCTGGCCGGCCGCGACGACCCGACGGTCTCGGCGGGCGGCATCGCGGAGGGCGAGGTATGAACGAGCTCGGCCTGACCCTGATCTTCATCGCGGTCCTGTTCTTCCTGCTCGGCTCCGGGATCTGGGTGGCGCTCAGCCTGACCGGGGTCGCCACCTTCGGCATGCTGCTCTTCACCACCCGGCCGGTCGGCGACGCCATGGCGACGACGATCTGGGCGGCCAGCTCCTCCTGGTCGCTGACCGCCCTGCCGCTCTTCATCTGGATGGGCGAGATCCTGTTCCGGACCCGGCTGTCGGAGAACCTCTTCCAGGGCCTGACCCCCTGGATGCAGCGCCTGCCGGGCGGCCTGCTGCACGTCAACATCGCCGGCTCGGCGATCTTCGCGGCGATCTCCGGCTCTTCCGCGGCGACCGTGGCGACGGTCGGCAAGATGTCGATTCCCGAGCTGCGCCGGCGCGCCTATCCGGAGCGCATGATCATCGGCACCCTGGCCGGCGCCGGCACCCTCGGCCTGCTGATCCCGCCCTCGATCACGCTGATCATCTACGGGGTCACGGTCAACGAATCCATCGCCAAGCTCTTCATCGCCGGGATCCTACCCGGCATCTGCCTGGCGCTGATGTTCATGGGCTACGTCGTTCTCTGGTCGCTGCTCAGCGGCCGGCGCTCGGAGCTGGAGGTCCAGGCCTACTCGCTGCTCGAGAAGCTCCGCGCCGCGACCCAGCTCCTGCCGGTGATCTTGCTGATCCTCGCGGTCATGGGCTCGATCTACCTGGGCCTGGCGACCGCCACCGAGGCGGCGGTGCTCGGGGTCGTGGGCGCCCTGATCCTCTCCGCCCTCCAGGGCTCGCTCAGCCGCGCCAGCTTCATCGAGTCCCTGCTGGGCGCGACCCGGACCTCGGCGATGATCGCCTTCATCCTCGCCGGCTCCTCCTTCCTGTCCCTGGCCATGGGCTTCACCGGCCTGCCGCGGGCCCTGGCGACCTGGATCGCCACGCTGGAGCTCTCGCCCTTCGCCCTGATCGCGGCGCTGACGGTCTTCTACATCGTGCTCGGCTGCTTCCTGGACGGCATCTCCGCCGTGGTGCTGACCATGGCGGTGATCGAGCCCATGGTGCGCGCCGCCGGCTTCGACATGATCTGGTTCGGCATCTACCTGATGATCGTGGTCGAGATGGCGCAGATCACGCCGCCCATCGGCTTCAACCTCTTCGTCCTGCAGGGCATGACCGGAAAGGACATGGGCTTCATCGCCCGGGCGGCGGTGCCCTTCTTCGGGATCATGGTCCTGGCGGTCGCGCTGCTGGTCCTGGTCCCCGAGGTCGCCACCTGGCTGCCGGAGAACATGGCCAAGGGGCCCTGAACCCCCAGGGTGAGCGGGGTAGGCCCAGGGTCAAGCCCGGTCTTACGGGGGCCGGGGCGCTCTGATATCCTGCCGAAAACGGAGGTTGCCCGTGAGCACCGAACCTGCTGCAAGGGATCCCGGGATCGAGGCCCTTCACGCCCTCCTGGGCGACCGGCTGTCGACCTCGGCCGCGGTGCGCGAGCATCACGGCAAGGACGTCTCCTACCACGCGGCCTATCCGCCCGAGGCCGTGGCCTTCGCCCGCTCGACCGAGGAGGTCGCCGAGATCGTCCGGCTCTGCGCGGCGCACGGCAAGCCGGTCATTCCCTACGGCACCGGTACCTCCCTGGAGGGCCACGTGGCGGCGCTCAGGGGCGGGGTCTGCATCGACCTCTCCGCGATGGCCGAGGTCCTGGAGGTCAACACCGAGGACCTGGACTGCCGGGTCCAGGCCTGCGTGACCCGGAAGCAGCTCAACGAGTACCTGCGCGACACCGGATTGTTCTTCCCCATCGACCCCGGCGCCGACGCCTCCCTGGGCGGGATGGCCGCAACCCGGGCCTCGGGGACCAACGCGGTCCGCTACGGGACCATGCGCGAGAACGTCCTCGGCCTGACCGTCGTGCTCGCCGACGGGCGGATCATCCGGACCGGCGGCCGGGCGCGGAAGTCGGCGGCCGGCTACGACCTGACGCGGCTCTTCGTGGGCTCGGAAGGCACCCTGGGGGTGATCACCGAGGTCCAGCTGCGGCTCTACGGCATTCCAGAGGCGACCTCGGCCGCGGTCTGCGCCTTCGACGACCTCGAAGGCGCCGTGAACACCACCATCCTGACCATCCAGAGCGGGATCCCGGTGGCCCGGATCGAGCTGCTGGACGAGCTCCAGATGGAGGCCTGCAGCCGCTACTCGGACCTGGACTATCCGGCCAAGCCGACCTTGTTCTTCGAGTTCCACGGCAGCACCGCCGGGGTGCGGGAGCAGGCCGAGCAGGTCGGCGAGATCGCGGCCGAACTGGGCGGCGGCGACTTCCGCTGGGCGACGCGCCAGGAGGAGCGCAGCAAGCTCTGGCAGGCCCGTCACGACGCCTACTACGCGGCGCTGGCCCTGCGGCCCGGCGCTCAGGGCTGGGCCACCGACGCCTGCGTGCCGATCTCGAAGCTGGCCGAGTGCCTGCTGGAGACCCGCGCCGACATCGACGCTTCCGGCCTGATCGCGCCGATCGTCGGCCATGTCGGCGACGGCAATTTCCATCTGGTCTTCCTGATCGATCCCGACGACGCCGAGGAGATGGCCCGCGCCAAGGCGGTCAACGACAAGATGATCATGCGCACGCTCGCGCTGGGCGGGACCTGCACCGGCGAGCACGGGATCGGCTACGGCAAGCTCGGCTTCCTTCAGGCGGAGCATGGCGAAGCGGTCGCCGTGATGCGTGCGGTCAAGCAGGCCCTCGACCCGGGCAATATCATGAATCCGGGCAAGATCGTCAGCGTCTGACGGGTGTCGCGGCGCGGCAGGGAGAACGCCTTGCCAGGGTCCATGGCTTGGGCCATAAACCGCCCGTGTGCCGTCGAATTCGCTGGACCGTGCCCCGGTCCCTTGCGCTAGTCTTCCACGCCAAGAAGACCGCACGGCCTGCAACGAGGCTCGCGTGGGGACCGCTGCGGCTGCGGGACCCCGGAGTGACGTCAGGATCGCGGCAGGCGCTGGCCGGGGCTGCAATCTCGGGCGCACGGGGGTGGCGGGGAGAGCATCTGTGAAGTACGTCCTCTATGGCCTTCTCGGCTTGATCGTGCTCGCCGTCGCGGTGGTGCTGGTGGGGCCGGGGCTGGTCGATTGGAACGCCCACAAGACCGAGATCGCCGCCCAGTTCGAGAAGGCGACCGGCCGGGCCCTCGCGATCGAGGGCGACATCAACCTGCAGATCATTCCGACCCCCAGCTTCTCCGCGGCCGACGTCCGCCTGGCGAACATTCCCGGCGGTTCCGCGCAGGACATGGCGCAGGTCAAGGCGCTGCAGGTCCGCGTCGAGCTTCTGCCGCTTCTGGGCGGCGAGGTGCGGGTGCAGACCATCGAGCTGGTCGAGCCGGTGATCCTCCTGGAGATCCTCAAGGACGGCCGGCGCAACTGGGAGGTCGCCGGCGAGGGACAGTCCGGAGGGGGACGGGCGGGCGCCGCGTCGGGCGGGGGCGCGGCGGCACAGCGGCAGATCGGCGACTTTCCGGTCGACGTCCGCTTCGACAGCTTCACCATCAGCGACGGCACCCTGATCTATCGGAACGCCCTGGACGCCGTCGACGAGAAGATCGAGAAGGTCGACGTCAAGCTCGCGGCGGAATCGCTGCGCGGTCCGCTGCTGCTGGACGGCGATGTCCGCATGCGCGGCGTCGATTCCGGCGTCGAGCTGGCGATCGGCCGCTGGACCGAGGCCGGCGCGACGCCCCTGCGCATCGTGTTCCGCCTGCGCGGCAGCGAAGCCAAGGCGAAGTTCTCGGGCTCCCTGTCCCAGCACCCCGACACCGTTGCCTTCCGCGGCAAGCTCCAGGCGGAGGGGAGCGATCTGGCCCAGACCGTGGCGGTCCTGGCCGGCCAGCCGGCGACCGGCCAGCCCTCGCCCCTGGCCTTGCCCTTCCTCATCGAGACCGAGGTTGCCGGCGAGCCGGAGGAGATCTCGGCCCAGAAGATCGCCATCACCCTGGGCGAGAGCTCGGCGACGGGCGAGGGCCTGCTTCGCCTCGGCGACAAGCCGGAAGGCAAGCTGGAGGTGACGATCCCACGCCTGGACCTCGATGCGCTCCCGGCGCCGGAAGGCGGGCTCCAGGGCGGAGACCCGGAAGCGGCAGCCGCCGAGGAAGGGGCGCCTTCGGCGAGCCTCGGCCTGCCCGACGGCTTCGTGGCCCGGCTCGATCTCGGGATCGAGGCGCTGGTCTACAAGGAGCAGGTGGTCCGCCAGGTCGCGGTCGCGGCCCGGATCGAGGAGGGAACCTTCACGGTCGATCAGGCGGCGGCGCTCCTGCCGGGAGGCGCGGCGGTCTCCTTGTCCGGCGGCTTCGAGCCGGATGCGAAGGAGACGCGCTTCCTCGGCCGCGTCGAGGCGGCAACCAGCAATCTGCGCAGCCAGCTCGCCTGGCTCGGCGTCGACGTCGAGGACCTGCCGACGGACCGGCTGCGCCGGATGAACCTCAAGAGCAGCCTGGCGGCTTCGGCCAAGCGGATCGACCTGACCGACCTGGACCTGACCCTGGACCTCAGCCAGATCAACGGCGGCGTGGTCGTCGCCCTAGGCAAGCGGCCGGCCTTCGGGGTCGGCCTGGCTGCCGACAAGCTCGACCTGGACGCCTATCTGCCCGCCGGCCTGGGCAAGGCCGGGTCGGACTCGGAGACCGCCGACGGCGGCGAGGCCGGAAGCCTCTGGTCGTCTTTCGATGCCAACCTCAACGTCCAGGTCGGCGAACTGACGGCCCAGGACGCCACCTACCGGGACGTCGCGCTGGCCGGCACCCTGCAGGAAGGCAAGCTGACCCTCAAGGACGGCCGGATCGGCGACTTCGCCGGCACCCGGCTCGAGGTCACGGGGGCGGTCGAGAACCTGGACGACGCGCCGAAGGCGGATCTCGAGGTCAAGCTGGGAATCGGCGATCCCGGGCGCCTCGCCAAGGCCCTGAGCCTGGACTCGGACCTCTACGCCAAGCTGGGGCCGAGCGCGGTGAGCGGCTCGATCGCCGGCGACCTGACCAGCGTCGACCTCGACCTGACCATGGACAGCCTGGGTGGGACCTTCGCAACGGCGGGCCGGGTCCAGCCCCTGGAGGGGCCGGGCAGCTTCGACTTGGCGGTCAGCGCGCAGCACAAGAACCTCGGGTTCCTGCTGTCGCGGCTCGCCGACCCGAGCCTCGAAGGCCGGAACCTCGGCCTGCTCGATCTCAAGGCGCAGCTCACCGGAACGAGCACGGCCTTTCGATTGGCCGATCTCGAGGGCCGGCTCGGCGAGAGCAGCCTCGAGGGGGGCGTCGCCTTCGACCTTGCCGGCGAGCGTCCCAAGGTCAGCGCCGAGCTTTCCTCGGACAGCCTGCCGCTGGCGGCCTTGCTGGGTGCCGGGGCCGGTACCCAGGGCGCGTCCGCCGGCGGCGGCACCAACGGGCGCTGGTCGCGGACGCCGATCGACGCCGCCGGCCTCCTGGGCTTCGATGCCACGCTGAAGCTGACGGCGGCGGCGCTGCAGCTCCAGGACCTGCAGCTCGAGGAGGCCGCGCTCGACGCCGAGCTTCAGGACGGCATCCTGAACCTCAAGAACTTTGCCGGCGGCTTTCTCGGCGGTCGGCTCACGGTGATCGGCAAGGCGGACCTGCGCGACGGGATAGAGCTGGGCGCGGGGATCTCCGCGGTCGACGTCGACCTCAAGCCCTTGCTGCGCCAGAAGTTCGATTTCGACCGTGCCGCGGGGCCGGTGACCATGAACGCCGACCTGGTCTCCCGCGGGCGCAGCGAGCACGACCTCATCGCCGGCCTGGACGGACAGGGCACGATCGAGGGCAAGGTCACCGTCACGGCCAAGCAGGAAGAGCAGGTCGGCGCGCTGCTGCTCGGGGTCCTCGGGCAGGAGCTCAAGCAGATCCAGGGCGTTGCCGATGCCTCGACCCTGCTCCTCGGCGCCTTCGTCGGGACCCCGGCGGCGCTCAGCGGCAGCTTCGTCCTTGAAAACGGTGTCGCCACGACGCGCGACACCCAGCTCACCGGTCAGGGCGCGGTGGCGCGCCTGGCGGGTCAGGCCGATCTGGTGGAATGGACCCTGGAGTCCGAGACCGAGGTCTTTCGCGAAGCGCAGCCGGGGGCGGCCTACCTGAGCGTCGGCCTGACCGGTGCCCTGGATCAGCCGAACGTCCGGGTGGGTGGCGAGGCCTTCCGGCGTCGCAGGGAACCGGAGCCTGAGCCTGCGCCCGAGCTTCCCACGATCGAGCAGCCAGGTCTCGAAGTGCCTGCGCCCGATCCGGCCGGCGCGACGGCCGGCGAAGAAGCGCCGCCTGCGCCGGAGGCCGCCGCGCAGCCGGAGTGGACGCCGCCGGCGGAAGACGAGGTGGCGCCGCCGGCGCCTCAGGCGAAGCCGGAGCCGGCCAAGCCGGAGGACTTCATCAAGCAGATCCTCGAGGGCCTCAAGAGTCCCCCCGCGGAGTGAGCTTCTGGCCGGCCGCGCCGCCCAGCCGCTCCCCGACCAGTCGCTCCCCAACGAGTCGCTCCCCAACCAGTCGCTCGAGGACATAGACCCGGGCGGCGCTGGAAAGGTTGCTGGCCCGGCCCTCGTCGATCGCCGTCAGCAGGCTGTTGATCGACACGCCGTCGCGCCGCGCGAACTCCGCGAGCCGGTCCCAGAAGGCCTGCTCCAGGGACAGGCTGGTCCGGTGCCCGGCGATGGTGATC
>JANQGU010000072.1 GCA_028282935.1 Kiloniellales bacterium | reverse complement strand
CAGGGCCTGATCTCCAACGACGTCGAGAAGGCGAGCGCGGAGCGGGCGATCTGGGCCGCCCTTTTGACTCCCCAGGGCAAGTTCCTGCACGAGTTCGTCGTCTTCAATCCGGAGCCCGAGCTGCTGCTGCTCGACTGCGAGGCGGCCCGGCTGGCCGACCTCAAGAAACGGCTTTCGCTCTACAAGCTGCGCTCCAAGGTCGCGGTGCGGGACGCCTCGGAGGCCTATTTCGTGGCCGCCTTCTTCGGCGGCGATGCGCTGGACCGCCTGGGTCTGCCGGCCGAGCCCGGCAGGACCGCGCCCCTGAAGGGCGGTCAGGTCGCGGTCGACCCGCGCCTCGTCGGGCTCGGCGCGCGGGCGGTGATGGCCAGGCCGGACGGCGCCGCGGCCCCGGAGCTGCCTGGGGACCTGCCTGGGGACTTGCCTGGGGACCTGCCGGGCTTCGCGCCGGCCACCCGGGCGGACTACGACCGGCTGCGCATCTCCCTGGGCGTGCCCGACGGCAGCCGCGACCTGCAGGTCGAGAAGGCGATCCTGCTCGAGAACGGCTTCGACGAGCTGCACGGCATCGACTGGGACAAGGGCTGCTTCATGGGCCAGGAGCTGACCGCGCGCACCCGCTACCGCGGCCTGGTGAAGAAGCGCCTGCTGCCGGTGCGCTTCGACGGCCCGGCGCCCGCGCCCGGCAGCCAGGTCACCTGCGAGGGCAAGGACGCCGGCACCCTCTGCTCCAGCGTCGGGGATGAAGGGCTCGCCCTGCTCCGCCTGGAACGGCTGGAGGGACCCCTGGTCGCCGAGGGACGGGCGCTGACGCCGCGGCTGCCCGATTGGATCGCGCTGCCCGAGCGCGCATGAAGGAGAAATCCACAGGCATCCCTCGAACCTGTGGCAAAAGCCACCTCGGGGATCGCGGGGCGCGCCTAAGAGTCGACCCCGGCATGAACACTTCAGCTTTCCATACGACCCAGAGCGGCGCCGACGTCGGACTGCGCTACTGGGAGGAACGCCGCCGCGACCGCGGCCTGCCGTCGCGCGCGGACATCGACCCCCTGGACATCCCGGACCTGCTGCCGCAGGTCTTCCTGGTCAATGTCCTGCGGGAACCGCTCGACTTCCGCTATCGCCTGCTGGGCACCCAGATCGTCCGGCATTCGGCCGCCGACTACACCGGCAAGAGCCTGCGCGAGCTGCCGGAGCAGTGCCCGCCGAGCCGCATCTGGTCGCTGTTCCAGCGGGTCGTCGAGGAGCGCCGCCCCTCCTCGGCCAAGGTGCCCTACATCTACATCCCGGGAAAATCGGTCGAGATGCTGGCCACGCCGCTGTCCGACGACGGCGCCAACGTCAACATGATCTTCGGCGTCGTGCAGTTCGACCCGAGCCTCGCCGAGCCCAGGATGATCCTGCCGAAGCGGAACCAGGTGGCGTTCTGAGGCGACCCGGCGCCCGGATAGATCAAATTATCCCCGTTCAATCGACTCCGATTGAACGGGGTTTGATCTAGCGCGCCAGGGTGTCGGTATAGGCGTCGACCGAGATCGCCTGGCCGGAGATCCGCGCCCCCGCCTCCGAGCAGAGGAAGAGCGTCATACTCGCGATGTCCTCGGGCTCGACGAAGCTCCTCAAGGCCGAGAACTGCGCATAGCTGGCCCGGACCTCGGCCTCGTCGCGGCCGCTGGCCGCCGCCTCGGCGGCGATCACCCGGTCGATGCGCGGGCCGGCGACCGCGCCCGGGCAGATCGCGTTCACCCGGATGCCCAGGGGTCCCAACTCGTGGGCCAGGGACTTGGTCAGGCCGATCACCCCCCACTTGGAGGCGGCGTAGGGCGTGCGCCGGGGAAAGCCGAAGCGGCCCGCCGCCGAGGAGACGTTGACGATGGCGCCGCCCGGCCCGGCCGCCTTGAGCAGCGGCACGCCCCGCCGCAGGCAAAGGAACATGCCGTCCAGGTTGACCGCCAGGGTGCGGCGCCAGTCCTCGAAGGCGACCTCCTCCAGCGGCGCGGTCGGGCCGGCGACGCCGGCGTTGTTGACCAGGACGTCCAAGCCGCCCAGTGCCGCCTCGGCGGCCTCGAACAAGCCGGCGACCTGTTCCGGCTCGGCGACGTCGGCGACGAGGCCTTCCAGGTCCTCGTGGCTGCCGAGGAATTCCGCCAGGGCCGCCGAATCGACGTCGCAGACGAAGACCCGCGCGCCCGCGCCGAGGAAACCCTCGGCGATCTCCCGCCCGATCCCGCTCGCCGCCGCGGTCACGACGACCCGCTTACCCTTCAGATCCTCCAGCATCTTTCCCCTTTCCCGCTCATGGTCCGGCCTCCAACAGCCGACCAGCGCATCATCGTAGCACTGCCACCGCTTCCGGACAGACTGGCACATCCAAGCGAACGCGAGGGACAGCCGGACACGCGTCCTCCCTCGGCCCGCTAGTCATCGTGGCGGTCCCGTTTCTGCTTCTGGGCCGCCTTGTACATCCGGCCCAGGGCGCGCGAGCGTTGGCGCCGCTCGGCCAGGCTGCCCGAGTTGCGGGCCTCCTCGGCGACCAGCTTGCGCTGCCGCTTCAAGCGCGCCGGGTCCAGCCGCCCCGCCGCGACGGCGGCCTGCACGGCGCAGC
>JANQGU010000062.1 GCA_028282935.1 Kiloniellales bacterium | reverse complement strand
CCTTCGATCCAGACCGCGGCCCGCTCGACGGCGGCGTGATGCTTCGGGGTCTTGGCCCGGTCCAGGGCGGCGACCACCACCGCCGTGTCGTCGACGTCGGGATAGTGGTCGTTGCGGTACTCGAAGGCCCAGCCGCTGGGCGACAGGTCCGGCCGCTGCCAGGCCCAGTCGCCCTTGACCTCGGTGATCTCGCGGTCCAGCAGCCACTGGTAGGCCTTGCGCATGGCGCCGCTGTCGGGGTCCTCGCCGGCCTCGAGCAGGGCGTGGGCGGCCAGGCAGGTGTCCCAGATCGGCGACAGGCAGGGCTGGCAATAGGCCTCGTCCTCGCGCACCACCAGCAGCTTCTCGATGGCGTCGCGGGCGGTCGTGAAGTCGGCGTCGTCGCGCGGATAGCCCAGGGCCTCGAAGGCCATGACCGCGTTGGCCATGGCCGGGAAGATGCCGCCCAGGCCGTCCTCGCCGTTGAGCCGCGGCTTGATGAAGTCGACGGCCTTCTCGATGGCCAGGGCGCGGCTCTTCTTCGGGAACAGGGGCTCGACCGCCCGCAGCACCTTGTCGATGCCGACGAAGACCGAGCCCAGCGCCTTGCCGGTGGCGTTCATCTTGTAGCTCTCGTCCTCCGGGTCGCGGAGGAAGAGCTCGCGGATGTCGGTCCCCTTGGGGTTCTTGGCCTGGGGCTTCAACGCCATCAGCACCAGCAGCGGCGCGATCACCGTCCGCGACCAGTAGGACACCTTCGACAGGTGGAAGGGGAACCACTGCGGCAGCAGCATGATCTCGACCGGCATGACCGGCACGGCGCGCCAGGGCACCTGTCCGAAGAGCGCCAGGGTGATGCGGGTGAAGACATTGGCCTGCGCCGCCCCGCCGCGTTCCAGCAGCGCCTCGCGCGCCCGGACCATATGCGGGGCATCGGGATCGTCGCCGGCCAGCTTCAGGGCGAAGTAGGCCTTGACCGTCGCCGAGATGTCGAGGTCGCCGTCGAAGAACAGCGGCCAGCCGCCGTGATCGCCTTGGATCCGGCGCAGGTAGACGGCGATCTTCGCCTGCAGCTCCTCCTCGACCGTGCCGAGGAAGTGCTGCAGCAGAAGGTATTCCGACGGAATCGTCGCGTCCGCCTCGAACTCGAAGATCCAATGGCCGTCGTCGCGTTGCCGCTTCAACAGCTCTTCCTTGGCGTCTTCGATGACTGATTCGAGGTTGGGGGATTCCGGTTCGATGATTCGGGCGTGGGAATCCATTGTGTGTCGACTACCCCACATTGTTTCTGGTAACTGCCCGCCGCGCGAGAAGGTAGAGCAGGCTGCGTTCGAGTGCAATAGCGTGAAATTGCAGGATTCTTAAGGGTTTGCAAGTTTTTTTGCTGCGGCTTGCCCTGATCGGATGGCACCTTCGATGGTTGCGGGGAAGCCGGTATCGGTCCAATCCCCGGCCAGGAAGGCGTTGCGCCAGCGGGTTTTCGGCCCCGGACGCCGCGCCGCGGCCTCGGGCGTCTGGGCGAAGGTCGCCCGCTTTTCCTTGATGATCCGAATCGGCGGCACCTCGGCCGGATCGAGGCCCAGGGCCTTGGCGGTGTCCTGCCAGAGGCGCTCGGCGACCGTCTCGTTGGACAGCCCGGCCAGCTCCTCGGCGGCGCTGACGGTCAGGCTGACCACGTCGCCGCGCAGGAAGAGCCACTGCGCCGTGCCGCCGATCAGGCCGAGGACCGGTCCGGCCCCGGGCAGGCTGACCGGGCGCGGCAGGCGGATGTGGCCGTTGACGATCGGCCGGGTGTCGAGCGGCGCGTCGAGTTCGGGCAGGACCGCCTTGGCCCCGGGCGCGGGCAGGGCGATCACGAGCGAATCCGCCGGGCCGAGCGCGCGGCGCTCCGCGCCGAAGTCCAGCGCCGTCACCCGCGCGCCTTCGTCCTCGATGGCGCGAAGCCGCCGGTTGAACAGGATCTCGGCCCCGCGGCCTCGCAGATAGCCCAGGGCCGGCTCGACGAAGCTGTCGGAGAGGCCCTGCTTCGCGATCAGCGGGCGGCAGGCGGCGGCGCCGCGGACGAAGGTCTCCATCACGACCGCCCGCAGCAGCCGGGCCGAGGCCTCCTCGGGGGCGGTGTTCAGGGCGGCCACGGTCAGCGGCTCCCAGAAGCGCTCCCACAGCGGTCCCTTGGCGGCGATGCGGTCGGTGACGGTGTCCCGGTCCTTGGCGCAGAGGATCGCCAGGCCGCTCAGGTAGTCGCCGAGGCGGCTGCCCGGCACCCGCCGGCCGGAGAAGAGGATCCACCAGGGCAGGGGCCCGTTGTTCGGCCGCAGGGTCCAGCGCTCGCCGTTGCGCAGGTCGAGGAAGGGGAAGCTGGCCTCGGGCGGCCCGGTCAGGCTGTCGCCGGCGCCGATGGTGTCGAGGAAGCCCAGCGCGGCCTGGTTGGCCGACAGCAGCAGGTGGTTGCCGTTGTCGATCGGCCGTCCCAGGCTCTGGTCGAAGAGCGAGCGGCAGCGTCCGCCCGCCTGCCCGGCCGCGTCGTAGAGGCTGACCGCCCGGCCGCGCTCCGCCAGGGCGACGGCGCAGGCCAGGCCCGCCAGGCCGGCGCCGATGACGTGGCAGCGACCCTCGCCGGTCTCGAGCCGGCCTTCCTCAGGAGGCGGCTTGGCGATGGCGGCGGCGGTCATGGGCTAGAGCATCCCATGGCGGAAGGCGATCCAGAGCTTCTCCAGCTTCGGGACCTTGACCGGCACCTCGGGCTTGTCCCAGCCGCGCGCCTCCAGACGCTGCAGGATGCGGTCGTAGACCTCCATCATCAGGATCGCCGGCTTCAGGTGCCGGCGGTCGCAGCGGGCGATCAGGTCGCGCGAGCGCTCGAAGCGCTCGCGCGCGGTCCGGGCAAGTTCGGCGGAGACCGCCGGCAGGGCCGGATGGTGCAGGACCTCGACGGCGTCGCGCGAGGCGATCCCGTGCTTGTCCAGCAGCTCGCGCGGCAGGTAGAGACGGCCGCGCTCGGCGTCCTCGGCGATGTCGCGCAGGATGTTGGTCAGCTGCAGGGCCTCGCCCAGGGCCACGGCCAGCTCCTCGGCCTCGCGCTCCAGGGCGCCGAAGACCTTGATCGAGAGCATGCCGACCGCCCCGGCGACCCGCCGGCAGTAGCACCGCAGGTCTTCGAGTCGCGGCCCGTTCAGACCCTCGCCGACGTCCATCTCCATGCCCTCGATCAGGGCGATGAACTCCTGGCGGGGCAGGGCGAAGCTGCGCACCGGCTCCAGCAGGGCGACCGCGGTCGGGTAGGTCGGCCGGCCGGCGTAGAGCCGTTCGATCTCCTCGCGCCAGGCGTCGAGCCGGGCGTGCTTCTCGTCGTCCGGGCCCTCCTCGTCGGCGATGTCGTCGACCTCGCGGCAGAAGGCATAGATCGCGAACATGCCGCGGCGCCGCTCTTCCGGCAGGATGCGCATGCCCCAGAGGAAGGAGGTCGCCGACTCCTCGACGACCTGCCGCGCGTGCGCGCGCGCAGCCTCCAGATCGGCGCTGGTCAAGGTATCGGCCTTGGGCATGCCTTCGGACCCCCGGGAGCGGCGTCCCCTGAACTACCCGCGCTCGCCTGCCGGCTGCAAGCGTTTTGCGCTGGGACGCAGCCGGCCGAGGATCTCGCCGAGGGCGCCGCGCAGGCCGCACCACAGGAAAGCCGGCTTGCTCAGCTCGACCCGGACCGCCACGGGATCGCGCCGGCGCAGCAGGACGGTCAGCTCTTCGGCGATGCGGACGATGACCGCCGACTCCATGCCCAGGTGCAGGCTGTTCAGGCGCGCGGGCAGCTCGCCGGCCTGCCGGACCAGGACCTCGGTGCCGTCCAGGCAGCGGTCGATGACCCGGCGCAGCCCTGGCGATGCGGCCTCGGCGCGCAGCGCCTCGACCGTGGTCCCGGCCTCGGCCATCCAGTCCCCCGGCAGGTAGACGCGGTCCAGGTTCAGGAAGTCGTCCTGGCAGTCCTGCAGGTGGTTGAGAACCTGCAGCGCGCTGCAGAGCGCGTCGGAAGCGGGATAGCCCTCCGGGCTCTCGCCGTGCAGGTCGAGCAGGTAACGCCCGACCGGATTGGCCGAGCGGTCGCAGTAGTCCAGCAGGTCGGCCCAGTCGTCGTAGCGCAGCTTCACGGCGTCCTGCTGGAAGGCCGAGACCAGGTCCAGGCAGTGCTTGGTGGTGATGTCGGTCTCCAGCAGGCTCGCCCGCATGCGCTCGGCCGTCGCCAGGGCCGGGTCGCCGGACTCCCGGCCCTCGATCGCCGCGGCCATGCGGTCGAGGCGCGCGACCTTGTCCTCCGGCGCCAGGTCCGGGTTGTCGGCGATGTCGTCGATCGCGCGGGCGTAGGCGTAGAAGACCGCGACGTGCGGGCGCAGCCGCCGGGGCAGCAGGAAGGAGCCGACCGGGAAGTTCTCGTCGCCGGCGCCCTTGCCCGAGGGCGTCTCGACCTGACCTGTGGGTGCGTTCATGGCGCGCAGCTTAACCGGCGTTGCCGCCGCGTTCCAGCGCCGCGCCGCCGGCCACCCGGCCCTTCCAGGCGCCGCCGTGGCCGCGCCAATGCGCCAGCGCGGAGTCCAGGGTCATCGCGGCGTAGAGCAGGCCCGCGAGCGGCAGCAACAGGGCGAAGGCCGCCGGCTGCCGGTAGAGCCGCAGGGTCGGCAGGAAGGCGCCGGCCATCATCGCCCAGGTCAGCAGGCCCAGCAGCGCCGGCCCGGCGGCGCCGTGCCAGGGGAAGGCCAGGGCGACGGCCGGCGCCAGCAGGTAGACCAGGGCCATGCCGAGCAGGGTGCCGAGCAGCAGCAGGGGCGAATGCCGAAGCTGGGTGTAGGCCGAACGCGCGACCATGCGCCAGACGCCGCCCAGTCCCTCGTAGGGCCGCAGGCTCTCGGCCGCGTCGGTCAGGGCGAGGAAGAGCCGGCCGCCGCCGGGCCGGCCCCGGTCGGTGATCGCGCGCGCCAGGGTGCAGTCGTCGATCAGGGCGTCCCTGATGACCGCGAAGCCGCCGGCCGCCGCCAGGGCCCGCCGCCGCAGCAGGACGCAGCCGCCGGCTGCGCCGGCAAGGTCCCGCTCATGGTCGTTGATCCAGGCGAAGGGATAGAGCTTCTGGAAGAAGAACACGAAGGCCGGGATCAAGAGTCGGGCCCAGAAGCCCTCGCTGCGCAGGATCACCATCTGCGAGACCTGGTCGAGGTCCTCCGCCTCCGCCTTGGCGACCAGGCGGCGCAGGTTCTGCGGGTCGTGGGCGATGTCGGCGTCGGTCA
>JANQGU010000381.1 GCA_028282935.1 Kiloniellales bacterium | reverse complement strand
AGCATGTCGCCGAACAGGTTGTCGGTGACGATGACGTCGAACTGCTTGGGCGCGCGCACGAGCTGCATGGCGCAGTTGTCGGCATACATGTGGCTGAGGGCGACGTCCTGGTACTCGGCCTGGTGCAGCTTGGTCACCTCCTCGCGCCAGAGCACGCCGGACTCCATGACGTTGGCCTTCTCGACCGAGCAGAGCTTGTTGGAGCGCTTGCGGGCCAGCTCGAAGGCGACGGCGGCGACCCGGCGGATCTCGTCGGTCGTGTAGACCTGGGTGTTGACGCCGCGGCGCTGGCCGTCGGGCAGGGTCTCGATGCCGCGCGGCTCGCCGAAATAGACCCCGCCGGTCAGCTCGCGCACGATCATCAGGTCGAGGCCGGAGACCACCTCGGGCTTGAGGGTCGAGGCCTCGACCAGGGGCGCGAAGCAGAGCGCCGGGCGCAGGTTGGCGAAGAGCTCCATCTCCTTGCGCAGGCGCAGCAGGCCGCGCTCGGGCTTCTGCTCGAAGGGCAGGTCGTCCCACTTGGGCCCGCCGACCGCGCCCAGCAGCACGGCGTCGGCGGCCAGGGCCTTGTCCATGGTGGCGTCGGCCAGGGGCGTGCCGTGGGCGTCGATCGCGGCGCCGCCGACCAGGTCCTCCTCGAGGTCGAAGCCGACCGCGCGGTTGCGGCCGAACCACTCGGCGACGCGGCCGACCTGGGCCATGACCTCGGGCCCGATGCCGTCGCCGGGCAGGACCAGGAGCTTCTTGTTGGACGCCATCTCGGCTTACCCTCCCGCTGGTGTTTCAGTGCCGCGCCGCCGTCCCGCTATCGCGGGGCAAAAAAGGGGTCAGAGTCATTTTTCGCGAGTTCGATCTAGAGGCTCTGCCACGACGGCACAGCGAAAAATGACTCTGACCCCTTTTTTGCTTTTTCGCCTCAGCCGTAGAGCCAGGGCTGGCCGGTCTTCTGCTTGTCCTCGAAGGCCTCGATCTCGGCCTTCTTGGCCATGGTCAGGCCGATGTCGTCGAGGCCGTTCAGGAGGCAGTGCTTCTTCCAGGGATCGACCTCGAAGGCCAGGCTGCCGCCGTCGGGGCCCTGGATGGTCTGGGCCTCCAAGTCGACGGTCAGGGTCGCATTGGCGCCGCGCTCGGCGTCGTCCATCAGCCTGTCCAGGTCCTCCTTGGACACGACGATGGGCAGGATCCCGTTCTTGAAGCAGTTGTTGTAGAAGATGTCGGCGAAGCTGGTCGAGATGACGCAGCGGATGCCAGCGTCGAGCAGCGCCCAGGGCGCGTGCTCGCGGCTGGAGCCGCAGCCGAAGTTGTCGCCGACCACCAGGATCCGGGCGCCGCGGTAGGCCGGCTGGTTGAGGACGAAGTCGTTCTCCTTGCCCTCGGCATCGGTCCTCAGATCGCGGAACAGGCCCTCGGAAAGGCCGCTGCGCTTGATGGTCTTGAGGTAGCGCGCCGGGATGATCTTGTCGGTGTCGACGTTGACCATCGGCAGCGGCGCCGCGACCGCGGTCAGCTTGGTGAAAGGCTCCATGTCCCTCGCTCCGCTTCACCGAGGCCAGAAGGCGGGCCCCGGAAGAGCGGGCATCATAGGCAAAGCGGCGGCGAGATCAAACCTCGCGGCAGCCCTCAGAGAGAGGAAGGGGCTCAGCCGCCCCAGCGCCGGACCCCGCCGGTGTCGAGGTGCAGGAAGTCGGACCTGGTGTAGAGCCCGACGCCGCCGGAGCGCAGGGCCAGGGCGGCCTCGTGGAGCTCGGGGAGCCGGCGGTCGGAGAGGCGGATGTCGATCGCCATGCCGCGCATGTGATAGCTGCGCTTGGCGACGCCGTCGCTGAGCGCCGCGAGCTTGGCGTTGGTCTCGGGCGAGCGGTAGCCGGAGACCACCTGGAAGGTGCCGCTGCTGCCGAGGCTCTCCTTGAGGGCGAAGAGCTGGTCGAGGAGCCGGGGGTCGATCGGCCGGACCTCCGCGGTCCGCCAGTCGCGCAGGAGGGCGTCGATCTCGGCCATCGCCCCCCGATCGCGCCGGCCGTCGCGCAGGTAGGTCGCGCTCAGGCGCTCGTCGGTGTGCAGCGAGTGGAAGGAAAGCCTGCGGGTCGCCGGCAGGCGCGGCGCGAGCGGGGCCGCGGCCAGAGCGCCGCTTACGGGCAGGGCGCCGAGCGCCAGGGTGCCGGTGACTCCCAGCAGGCCGCGCAGGCAGTCCCGCCGTCCCGGAACAGGCCGGGAAACCTCGGTGTCGTGAGAAACCATGTCCCTCTCGTCTGGTCGTTCGCCGGCTTCGTCACCGGTCGTGGATGACAGTGTTTCCTGTCACGGCAGGGTTAACGCCACGGCGGGTCGTGGGGAAGCGGCAATTTCTGGGCAGGCCTGCCCGCAATTCGCCCTATTTGGCGGCCTCGATGCGGCGCGAGAGCTCGGCGGCGAAGCTTGCCGCGACCCCGCGCAGGGCCTCGCGGGACAGGCCGTCGCGGGCGGCCGCCGAGAGGCCGTAGAGCGCAACCATCACGTAGTCGGCAAGCTCGGCGGCCTGCTCGGGACAGTCCCGCGCGATCCGATCGCGGATCGCGGCCCGCGACCGGCGCTTGAGGGCCGCGGTCAGATCGCGAGCCTCCGGGTCGGCGGCATTGCGCGTGCTGTCCATGACCAGGCAGCCGGAGGGGCAGTCCCCCGAGGTGTAGGCCTCCGCCGCCTTCAGCAGCAGGTCGCGCAGGATCTCCACGAGGCCGTCCTCGCGGGACAGGGCCTCGGCCACGAAGCGGCCGCCCTCGGCGAGGTAGAGCGCCACCGCCCGCTCGAAGAGCCCGAGCTTGCTGCCGAAGGCGGCATAGAGACTTGGCGCCTTGACGCCGATCGCCTCGCCGAGCTCAGCCACGCCGACGCCGTCGTAGCCGCGCTCGTGGAACAGCTTCATGGCGGTCTCGACCGCGGCCTCGGTATCGAAGCCGCGCGGCCGCCCGCGGCCCGGGCCTATTTTTTTAGCGCTCATTACAAAAATCGCTTGCAATCATGCCGACCCAATATATTTAGTGGTCACTAATAAATTCAGCAAGGAGCAAAGGCAATGGCAAGACTCACCGGAAAACGGGCCCTGGTCCTGGGCGGCAGCCGCGGCATCGGCGCGGCCATCGTCGAGCGGCTGACCGATGAGGGCGCGGAGACCACCTTCACCTATGCCGGCTCGGCCGGGGCGGCCGAGGCTCTGGCGGGCAAGACCGGCGCCAGCAGGGTCCAGGCCGACAGCGCGGACCGCGCCGCGGTGGCCGAGGTCGTCGCCGGCCTGGGCAGCCTCGACATCCTGGTCGTGAACGCCGGGATCGCGGTCCTGGGCGATGCCCTCGAGCTGGACCCGGCGGAGGTCGACCGGATGATCGACATCAACGTCCGTGGGCCCTACCACGCCGCGGTCGAGGCGGCGCGGGAGATGAAGGACGGCGGCCGCATCGTCGTCATCGGCTCGGTCAACGGCGACCGGATACCCTTCGCCGGCGGTGCCGCCTATGCGCTGACCAAGTCGGCGGTCCAGGGCATGGTCCGCGGGCTGGCCCGCGACTTCGGCCCGCGCGGGATCACGGTGAACAGCATCCAGCCCGGGCCGGTGAACACCGACATGAACCCGGCCGAGGGCCCGATGAAGGACATGATGCATAGCTTCATGGCGATTCCGCGCCACGCCGAGCCGGGCGAGATCGCCGGCATGGTGGCCTACCTGGTCGGCCCGGAAGCCGGGATCGTCACCGGCGCCCAGCACACCATCGACGGCGGCTTCGGCGCCTGAGCGGGTGGCTCCGAAGGCGGGCGCGGCGCCGAAAGCAAAGGGAGCGACGGCCGAGCGCTCGGGCAGCGCCTGGCACCGGGCATCCTTCGACAGGCTCAGGGTGAGGCGAGAGGCCTGCTGGCTCTCGCTCTCGCCCTGAGCTTTTTGGACGACCCCTGAGCTTTTTTGGACGGCCGGGGAGTGAGGCGGACCGGTTTCGAGCACCTCGACCCGAGTCCCTGCTCCTTCGGCGGCCGGCTACCCGCCCCGGCGCCGCAGCGCCTTCGCCAGCATGGCGTCGCGGCCGAAGACGTCGTCGCGAAACTGAGCGGCTTTGCCTTCGGCCCAGGCGGTCATGTAGGTGATGTGGATCGGAACCGGGTCCGGCAGGCCGACGGCCGTCGGCGTGCCCTCGGCCAGCACCTCCGCGATCCGGTCCTGCGACCAGCCCGCGGTGCCGGCCAGCAGGGCCTCGGCCAACAGCTCGGGCGTCTCGACCCGGATGCAGCCGAGGCCGAAGCCCCGGTCGCCCGCCTCGAAGGGCTCCTTCGCCGGCGTGTCGTGCAGGCAGAGGCCGAAGTCGTTGGGAAAGACGAAGCTGATGCGGCCGAGCGGGTTCTCGGGCCCCGGCGCCTGGCGCAGCTTGTAGGCGAGCGCCGCGCCGTCGACCGTCGTCCAGTCGATCGCGCCCGGATCCAGGACCGTCGCCTCCTCGCTCCAGTCGCTGAAGACGGTGAAGCCGTTGCGCGACAGATAGCCGGGGTCGTCGCGCAGGATCGGCAGCAGCTCCGCGCCGACCACGCCGGGCGGCACGGTCCAGTCCGGGCTGAAGACGATGGAGGTCAGGTCCTGGCTGAAGAAGGGCGTCCCGCGGAAGGGACGGCCGACCGCGATGCGCAGCTCGAGGCGCGGCTTCCGGGCCTCGACGAGCCGCAGGCTGGCGCCCGCCAGATTGACCTGGACGAAGTCCTCCCCCAGGTCCTCGGGCATCCAGCGCAACCGCTCCAGGTTCAGGGCGAGCTGCGCGACCCGGCGCGTCGCCGGCACGTTGAGCGCCGCCAGCGTCCCCGGACCGACCACGCCGTCCGACAGCAGCCCGTGGCGCTGCTGGGCGCGCCGGACCGCGGCGGCCAGCGCCTGGTCGAAGAGCGCCGAAGCGCCGCGCTTCGACGGCTTCAGGTCGCCGGTCAGCGTCAGGCGCTCGCGCAGGGCCGGGACCCGGGGGCTGATGCTGCCGAGCCGGAGCGGGCCGCCGGCGGGGATGGCATTCCAGCCGCCCTCGGCGACGATCTGCCGGTAGCGCGCCAGCGCCTCCCTCAGCCCCGCGTAGCGGGCGCCCTGCGGCCGCGCCGCCGCGACCACCTCCGTGAGGTCGCCCTCCGCCGCGGCCGCCGCGATCAGGGCCGCCGCGTCGACCCCCTCGCGCTCGGCCCCCTCACGCCCGGCCCCCTCACGCCCGGCCCCGGGCCAGGTTTCGAGACCCGCCGCCGTCGCGACCTGCCGGCCGCGGACGCCGCCGAGATCGAAGAGGAAGCGCAGCAGCGAGCGGCTGAGCGCGATCTCCAGGGGCGCCAGCGCCGTGGCCTCGGGGGCCGACAGCAGGTCCCGGATCGCCTCCAGGCCGTAGTCGGCCGGATCGAGGCCGTCCTCCTTCGCCGCCGCCAGGATCTCGGTCAGCGCCTCGACCCTCGGTCCGGGCCCGGTCTCGGTGACCCAGACCGGCGCCAGGTCGCGGTCCAGGTAGAAGGTCCGCAAAGCCTCGGCGATCCGGGCCTCGACGCTCTGGCCTTCAAGGCTTGGGACCTCGGCCCCGCCGGCAGCGCCGACCACGGACATCTCCAGGCCGCGCCTCAGTTCGTCGGCGAAGCTTGCTTCGGAAGGTTCCTCGGCCCAGGCGGGCGGCGACAGAAGAAGGAGCAGCGCGGCGGCGACGGCGTGCAGTCTCATGAGCGGTGGCTCGAGAGGTGCGACGCCGAGGGACACAGCCGGCTCCGTTTCAAGACCTCAGTCGACCAGGTCGCGGACGTCGGTCAGGCGGCCCGTCACCGCCGCCGCCGCCGCCATGGCCGGGCTCATCAGGTGGGTGCGTCCGCCGGGACCCTGGCGGCCCTCGAAATTGCGGTTGGAGGTCGAGGCGCAACGCTCGCCCGGCTTCAGCTTGTCGGCGTTCATCGCCAGGCACATCGAGCAGCCCGGCTCGCGCCAGTCGAAGCCGGCCTCGACGAAGACCTTGTCCAGGCCTTCCTCCTCGGCCTGATGCTTCACCAGGCCGGAGCCGGGCACGATCATGGCGTGGACCCCGTCGGAGACCTTGCGGCCCTCGGCGACCTGCGCCACCGCGCGCAGGTCCTCGATCCGGCCGTTGGTGCAGGAGCCGATGAAGACCTTGTCCACGGTGATGTCGCTGAGCCGCATGCCCGCGGTCAGGCCCATGTACTGCAGCGAGCGGCGGATCGCCTGGGCCTTCTCCGGGCTGGTCGCCTCGGCCGGCCCGGGCACGGCGCCGGAGATCGGCAGCACGTCCTCGGGGCTGGTGCCCCAGGTGACCTGGGGCTCGATCTCGGCGGCGGCGAGGGCGACCTCGGTGTCGTAGGCCGCCCCGGGATCGGAGGGCAGGCTGCGCCAATGGGCCTCGGCGGCCTCCCACTGCCCGGCCTTGGGCGCCATGGGCCGGCCCTTGAGGTAGTCGAAGGTGGTCTCGTCAGGCGCGATCAGGCCGGCGCGCGCGCCGCCCTCGATCGACATGTTGCAGAGGGTCATGCGGCCCTCCATGGACAGCGCCCGGATCGCCTCGCCGGCGTACTCGATCACGTGGCCGGTGCCGCCGGCGGTGCCGATCTTGCCGATGATGGCCAGGGCCAGGTCCTTGCCGGTGACGCCCAGCGGCAGCGCGCCCTCGACCGTGATGCGCATGTTCTTGGCCGGCTTCTGGATCAGGGTCTGGGTCGCCAGGACGTGCTCGACCTCCGACGTGCCGATGCCGAAGGCCAGGGAGCCGAAGGCGCCGTGGGTCGAGGTGTGGGA
>JANQGU010000324.1 GCA_028282935.1 Kiloniellales bacterium | reverse complement strand
CAAGGACCAACACACAGACAACCCAGACCAGCAACCCGGAAACCGCCCGCCAGAACCCAAATCCCAAGCCTCAAGGAGGGTTCTTCAGCAGCCTGCTAGCTTGTCCTTGCCGCGCTCCGGAAAAGGCTTGGACTCGGGATGAACGCTTCAAGGGCCGTCGACGGCTTCATGCCGGATTGGGCGGCGATCACCGCCGTCGTCCTCGGCGTCACGGCCTTCGCGGCGGCGCAGGGGCTGACCTATCCGCTCGCCTCGCTGGTCCTGGAGAGCCGCGCCGTGCCGGAGAGCCTGATCGGCCTGAACGCCGGCAGCTTCGGGCTCGGGATCGCGGCCGCGACCCTTCTGATCGGACGGCTCACGGCCCGTGTGGCCGGCGACCGGCTGATCGTCCTCGGCCTGCTGGGCTGCTCACTCTGCCTGGCCGTGCTGGCCGGCTTCGAGGCCCTCTGGATCTGGTTCGCCGCCCGCTTCCTGCTCGGGTTCTGCGCCGGCGTGATCTTCATCATGAGCGAGGCCTGGCTGAACGCGGCCTGCCCCGACCGGCTGCGGGGCCGGGTCTCGGGGGTCTACGGCGCCGGGATGTGCGCCGGCTTCGCCCTCGGGCCCCTGGCGATCCCGCTCTTCGGGACGGAGGACGGCTTCGCCTTCGCCCTGCTCGCCGTCTACGTCGCGGCGGTCGCCTTCCTCGCCGCGATCCTCAGCCGGCGGACCCGCACCCGGCCCGCGGCTTCGCCGGCCGGGGCGATCCTGCGCTTCCTCCGCGGCGCGCCGCTGCTCGCGGCCATGGTGCTGGCCTTCGGCTTCGCCGACATCGCGGCGATCTCGGTCATGCCGGTCTACTTCGTCAAGACCGGCCATTCGGAGGCCTTCGCCGCGCTCAGCGTGACCGCCATGGCGCTGCCGACGGCGCTCGCGCAGCCCCTGGTCGGCCTGCTGCTCGACAGGCTCTCGCGTCCCGCGGTCGCCGTGGGCTGCGGCCTGATCGCCGCCTTCAGCTTCCTGTCGATCCCGCTCCTGCAGTCGGAGCCGGTCATCCTCGCCGTCTTCGCGCTGATGGGCGCCGCGAGCTTCGCCCTCTACACCTGCGCGTTGACCCTGCTCGGCGAGCACTACACCGGCGGGCTGCTGGTGGCCGGCAGCGCGGTCCTCTCGCTGGCCTACGCGGTCGGCAGCACCCTGGGCGCCTCGGCGACCGGCTTCGCCATGGATGTCCTGGGTCCGGCCGCGGCGCCGCTCGGCGCCGGCCTCGCGCTCCTGGCCTTCGCGGTCCTCTTCGCCTTCGGCCGGCGCTGATGTCTCGGCTGCCCGAGGTCGTCACCCACAACTACGACCCGGCCCGCGGGCCCTTCCGGAACCTCTGCGCCCTGCCGCAGGTAGAGGCGGAGCGCATTCTCGACGAGATCCGTGCCAGCGGGACGCGCCGGATCAAGGCCAGCTACCTGCGACGACGGCACGCGGTCGAGGACTGGCTCATCTCCGAGCGCCGGCGGAAGCTCGGCCCCACGCCCCTCGAACGGCCGATCTACTTCTTTCTCGGCGACTTCGCCGACGGCCTGGACCGCTCGCGACCGGCATCGCTGGTCCTGCCGCTGGCGGCCTTGCCATCCGCCATCTTGACCTTCACCTACCCCGACAGCATGGCGAGCCTGCCGCTGTCGCGCGACGAGCATCACCGCGTCCACAGAAAGGAACACCACGGCCAAGTCCTGACCCTGTCCGAGATCAGCGAGGTGGTCGCGCGCTTCGGCCTGCCCGGCGATCGCTGGAAGACGGAGCCCTCGATGCGCTACGACAGGTTCATCGAGGTTCAGGTCTGGGACGACCGCCCGCTGCGGTCGCTCTTGGCGCCGGAGTCCGGCGGCGCCTTGGCGCGGTAGATCCCGCCTTCCCGTGCCGCGGCGCGCCACCGGCGGCCCCAGGCCGTCGCCTGCCACAGCCCCTCGGGGCCGAGGTCGAGCGTCCCGACCGCGATCCCGTTGCGATGCCGGCGGCAGCGCGTCGCGATCTGGCCCAGCGGGGTGACGAGCTGGGTCCGCGTGCCCTGCACCGGGTTGGCCGGGGTCACGACGCTGACCCAGTAGGCATGGCTGGCCGCCTGCGCCTGCGCGGTGATGCCGAAGAGGGCGTCCTGCGCGGCATCGCGCTCGGAGTGGCGGCCGGCGGTGAAGGTCGAGAAGAGAACGCAGTGGACGCCCAGGTTGCGGTATTCCTCCCAGACCTCGGGGAAGCGGCCATCGAGGCAGATCAGGCAGCCGAAGCGAAGACCCCGAACCTCGAAGACCCCGAACCTCGAAGTCAAGGGGCGCGAAGCCCGGCGTGTACCAGCCCGCGAGCTCGTTGTGCGAGCAGAACCGCTTGTCGTAGCGTCCCTGGATCCGGCCGTCCGGATCGACCACGAGGAGGCAGTTGTGCGGGTGCGCCGCGCCCGGGACCCGGCTCACGCTGCCGAAGACCACCCAGAGCGCGAGTTCGCGCGCCAGGTCGAGAACGCGCCCGGTCTCCGACTCGAGCTCGCCCCAGTCGCGCTCCGACCAGGTCTCGAAGGGGCGCATCTCCTTGCGGCCATAACCAGACAAGGCGCCCTCGGTGAATTGCACGACCTCGGCGCCGGCCGCCCTGGCGCGCTTCATCGCCGCCCGGATCGCGGCGCCGTTCGCCGAAACGTCGGTCCCGACCCTGGTCTGCGCCAGCGCCAGCCGAAGCTCTGTCATCGCCCTCTCGAAGCCGTCTGGAGGAAGCTTCCCGCTTGGCGAGTGCGAGCGCTCTAGGTCCCCGCCGCCTGTCGCTCGTGGAGTCGCCCTCGTCGGATCGAGTATAGCTTCTTCACCCTCCGCCGCATGGCATGATCGCGTCACGGCGTCCGTTTTCGCGAGACCAGAGGTCCAGACGGCCGACTCTGGCTGGCAGCCGAGACCTGCGATAGGCTTCATGGACCGTTACCGGGAAGACCGAGCGCATGGCAACGGACTTCGCAGTCTCGTACTTCTTCTGGCCCGTTCTCGTCGGAACGGCGCTGTTGGTACTGTTGGCTGTGGCGGCCAAACGGCGTGAGCCCGGACAGGGCTTTCTGAAGCTCGGGATCAGAAGGCTTGCCTTCGGCTATCTCGGGGCCTTGGGCGGCTTGGCGCTCTACGCCCTCGCGAACACCTACCTCATCGGCCTTGAGAAAGTCGCCTTGGGGCACATCGCTGCCGACGAGTTGCCGTCCTGGATTCCGCCTTGGAGCCTGTACCTCTTCATCCTGATAACGCCTTTCGTCGTCTTGATGATGACCGTCGTCGGTTTGCCGCTCCTGGCCTTGCTCTCGAGATACGGCGGGGGATCGCTCGTCGGTATCCTCTTGGTCGCTGCTCTCGGTTCCTTGGCCTACGCGACCTACGTTTTTGCCGCGCCTTACAATCAATGGTGTGAGGCCAACTTGGTTCCTTGCGCGGGTCGGGCGCTCGTCGATGTCGGCGCGCCTTCGCTTGTCGTGGCGCTCGGGTTCGGGCTTGCGGCCGGGCTGCCCCTTGTAAGGGAAGGGCCCTGTGTTTCGACGTAGCCTCATCCAATGGAGAGGTTCCCGTCCCGGCCTTGGCCCCTGGCGCCGACTCAGTCTTGGTAGCCGAAGCGTTCGACGAAGGGCGCCAGCAGCGGCAGGATCGGGGCCAGCTCGGCCTCGTAGGCCTTCCAGCGGCCGACCGAGCGCTGGTGGATCGGGGCGGTGACCTCGCGGTAGCTGGGGGTGCGGATCACCTGGGACTTGGCCGCCTCGCGGTAGCCGGCGACGGCGGGATCCCAGCCGACGCCGATGAAGTCGAGGACCCGGCGCAGGCTGCGTTCGTGGTCCGCGACCAGGTCCTCGTAGCGGTACTCCAGGGCGTCGAGGCCCAGCCGCTCCCGGCTGCGCAGCCAGAGCGCCATGGTCTCGGCGTAGACCGCCGCGCTCCGTTCCAGGTCGAGGAAGTTGACCATGGCGCTGTTCAGGGTGAAGCGCTGGATGTAGCAGCTCAGGCAGGCGTCGCGCGGGTCGCGCAGGGCGACCAGGATCCGCGCCTCCGGCCAGAGCTTCCGGATCAGGCCGAGCCGGACGATGTTCAGCGGCAGCTTGTCGACCAGGGTCCGTCCCTCCAGCGGCCCGAGCAGCGCCTCGGCGCGCTCCCGGAAGCGCTGCCGCAGGTCGTCGAAGACCGCCTCGCCCCAGGCGTCCAGGCAGTCCGGAAAGGCCAGTCCTTGCTCGGCGGCCAGCCGCGCGGCCGCGGCCCGGACCGGCGCCAGGGGGGTGACCTCCTGGGTGGTGACGATCCGCGGATGGGCCTTCAGCATCTGCTCCATCAGGGTGGTGCCCGAGCGCGGGAAGCCGACGAAGAACACCGGCGCCGGCTCGGCCCCCCTTGCCTCACCTGGCGCCCCGCCCCGCGTTTCGGCCGCGCCCTCGGGGGGGCGGGCGTCGAGCCAGCGACGGTAGGCGCGGACCTCGCGCAGGAAGCGCTCGCCGTCGTGGCGCAGCGCCGCCGGGCTGCGCTGCTGCAGCGCGTTGCTCACGGCGAAGCAGCGGAAGGCCTCGCTGGCCCCGGCTCCCGAGGGCGCCCGGGCGTCGTGGATCAGCCCCAGCTCGTAGTAGGCCTCGGCGGCATGGCTCGGCGCCAGCTCGGCCTGGAAGATCGGCATCAGGGTCTCCAGGGCCGCCTCCGGCGCGTCGCGGCGGCGCTGGACCCGGGCCAGGATCAGCCGGGCCAGGGCATAGTCGGGCGCGGCTTCGCGGACCCGGCGGGCCTCGGCCTCGGCCTCGGCGAGCTCGTTGGACAGCTCCAGGGCCGAAGCCAGGGTGGTGCGCAGCCCCGGCGCCCCTGGGTGATGGGTCAGGCCCTCGCGGCAGGTCTCCACGACCTCCGGGAAGCGGCCCTGCTTCATCAGCGCGCTGGCCAGCTCGGTGAAGAGGCCGGCGTCCCGGGCGCCGCAGCGCAGCGCCGTCTGGAAGGCGGCCTCGGCCTCCCGCGGCCGGCCGAAGATCATGAAGATCCGGCCCCGGTTGTAGGCCGCGGTGCCGAAGCCGGGGTCGCGGGCCAGGGCCGCGTCCAGGGCCGCCATGGCCTGATCGTGCAGGCCGCGCTGGAAAAGGATGCTGCCCAGGGTGTTGTGGTACTTGGCCGGTCCGGCGTCGACCCTCAGCGCGCGCAGGACCTCCCGCTCGGCCTGCTTCAGCCGGCCCTGCTGCAGGTGGACGATGCCCAGCATGTGCCGGGCCTCGGCGTTGTCCGGGGCGTCGCCCAGGATGTCCCGATAGACCTGCTCGGCCTCCGCCACCTGGCCTCGCCGATGGGCGGCGATCGCCGCCTCGAGCCGGGCCCGAGCGGTCTCCGGCAGCGCCGTCCGTGTTTGCCGATCCGTCATGTCTTCGGCCCCCTGCCGCATCGTGTTGACAGGCCAAGAACGACCGGGCCAAGAACGACCAGGCCAAGAACGACAAGGCCCGGCGGGCGGCGGCGCGCCGCTACCTGCCTGGGCCTGCTACTCCAGGTAGTGTAATTTTCCGGCGAGGGAAGGGGGGCTGCGACGCGGTCCTAGGGATTTCCGCGCCCGGGTCGGGGCCCGCAGGCCGCACCGCGGCCCGCCACCTTTCCTTCGGCCGCTGTCGCGCCGAGCCGGTCCTGAGATTGATTCGGATCGGTCACGCGACCGACACCCTCTCCGGCGTGCGTTCCGGCGTCTGCGGGGCGTCTCGTCGCGGCCGATCCGCCCGAAACGGGGTTTGACGGGGGCCTACAGGGTTCTGCGCTGTCCGGGGTCGGCGCGGCCCGGGGGCATGGCGGCCGGAGGCTCCACCTCCAGCGGCCCCGGCCCCATCGGCGGCCTGCGTTGCGTGCTGCCGGTCAGGCTGTCCAGCACCGCCAGCCAGAAGCGGCGGTCGTCGTCCCGGTGATCGCTGCCCGCCGCGAGCGCGCAGTCGACCGCGAGCTGCGCGGCCATCATGCCGAACCACTCGGTGAGGATGCGGGCCGCTTCCTCGGGTGTCGCGATATCCCAGAAGCTCTTCCAGTTGAAGGCGTCTTGCGCCATGCCGTAACCCTCCTATGAGCCGCCCCGGCACGCAGCCGGTCCGTCTGGCAACCGGACGTGCGCACCCGCCTGCCGGCGGGGGGCACGACGATCCTGGGTTGGGGCGCCCGGGACCTGGTCGTTCCGGCTGCGGAGACGTGCTCCAAGAGTGTTTGGCAAGACGGAGTATCGCAGAAGCCCGAGGCCTCCGCAATCTGCGATTGCGAGCCGCGGACTTGCTTCCGTTGCACTGTGGCGCGCGTGCAACGCCGGTGCCGCGGTCCTCACAAATCTGCAACGCCGCTGTCACCCCGGCGACACGGCACCCTCCTAGCGTGTTTTTCTGTTAGTCTGTTTCTTCAGCCAAAAAAAGCCGACTGCAAGGGGAGGAGCCACGCATGCGACCTTCATCACCCGCTTTCCTCGCCGTCGCCGCCCTCGGCGCGATCGCGTTCCTGTCTGCCGACCTTCAGACGCGGGAGGCCCAAGCCGGAGAAAGGGCCGGAGAAAGGGCCGGAGAAAGGGCCGGCGAGGGGGCCGCCTCCGGAGCCTATGGCAAGCCGGGCCGCGCCCTTCCGGTGCAGCTCGGCCCGCGCCCCTTCTACCTGCTCGACCGGCTGCGCGAAGGCCGGCTCAAGGACGACCTGCAGCGCTGCGCCGCCCGCAAGTCGCGCTATAGGCAGAGCGACTTCTCCATCGGCCACCGCGGCGCGCCGCTGCTCTTCCCGGAGCACACGGCGGAGTCCTACATCGCCGCCGCGCGCATGGGTGCCGGCATCCTGGAGTGCGACGTCACCTTCACCAAGGACGCCGAGCTGGTCTGCCGCCACGCCCAGTGCGACCTGCACACCACCACCGACATCGTCCTGCGCCCGGAGCTGGCGGCCAAGTGCCAGGTCCCGCCCGAGGTCGACCCGGCGACCGGCGAGCTGCTCAACGGCCCGGACATCAAGTGCTGCACCAGCGACCTGACCCTGGCCGAGTTCAAGACCCTGGAAGGCAAGATGGACGCCGCCGACCGCGGCGCGGCCACGCTCGAGGGCTACGTCGGCGGCACCGCCGACTTCCGGACCGACCTCTACACCACCGGCGGCACCCTGCTCAGCCACGCCGAGAGCATCCGGCTCTTCAAGTCGCTCGGCACCGGCTTCACGCCCGAGCTCAAGGGCGTCGACCGCGAGGTCGGCTTCGGCGAGTCCGGCCTCAACCAGGTCAGCTACGCCCGCGAGATGATGCAGGACTACATCGAGGCCGGCATCCGCCCCGACCGGGTCTGGGTCCAGTCCTTCAACCCCGACGACGTCTTCCTCTGGATCCAGGAGTTCCCGAGCTACGGCCGCCAGGCGGTCTTCCTCGACGGCCGCAACGTCGCCGGCCTGGCCGCCGACCCGCCGCCGCTGGAGGAGTTCCTGCAGCTCAAGGCCGCCGGCCTCAACATCATCGCGCCGCCCATGCCGGTCCTGCTGCGCGTCGACGAGGACGGCGAGATCGCGCCCTCGGTCTACGCCGAGCGCGCCCGCCAGGCCGGCCTCGACATCATCTCCTGGACCACCGAGCGCTCCGGGCGCATCGTCGAGGACGTGCTGGAGGGCGGCGGCGCCTTCTACTACCAGACCACCCTGGAGGCGCTGGAGAACGACGGCGACATCCTGCGGACCATCGACGTCCTGGCCCAGGAGGTCGGCATCATCGGCCTCTTCTCCGACTGGCCGGCCACGACCACCTTCTACGCCAACTGCAAGAAGGTGAAGGCCGGCGGCCCGCGCAAGGGCGACGACGACGATGACGACGGCTAGGGAGGCCCGCCTCCGCTTGAACGCGGATAGGCGGCTCTATCCGTATGAAATAGATCAAGCCGCGCGCAGTTGAGTCCGATCGCGCGCGGTTTGATCTAGGGCCGGCGGCCGCAAAGGGCATCTCCCTCCCCCTTGACGGGGGAGGGTTGGGGTGGGGGTGCCGGCCGACAGGCCGAAGAGTCGTGGGGGTGCCGGCCGGCAGGCCGAAAAGTTGAGGGGATGGCCGCCAAGCCGCGGACCCCGCCCCGACGCACCGGACTCCGAGCGAGCCTCCGCCGCCGAGCGCCCACGCAACCCGCCCCCGCGCCCGAAGCCGCGCGCCAAGCCCCTTGATCCAACCCCCGTTTCCGGAAAGACTCCGCCGGCAAGACGGCGCCGCCGTCTGCAACCGCGAGACGTGAACCTTGGCTTGGGAGGCAGATCGATGCTCAGGGTGCTCGGCAGGCTGCGCCGCCTCTTCACCGGCGTCCGCCACGACCTCCGCCGCGAGGCGATGGACGGCGCCCACTTTGCCACCCTGGCCGACCGCCCCTTCGTCGGCTGCCAGCCCTGCGCCCCCGACCCCCAGGCCCTGGCCTCCGGCGGCGCCTCCGAAGCGAAACCCAACCCCCCCGCCACCAAACGCCCCGACCCCAAGGAGCACTAACCCCTCAACCCCGACCCCTCTCCCCTGGGGAGAGGGCTGCGCAGGCTTGGCGAGGCCTAAGGCCGAGCCCTAGCCGAAGCTGGGTGAGGGGAACACTTCTGCCACCCCCGGCCCTCAGTCCTCCTCTCCCCCGCGATAGATCACATGGATCCGCCCGCGAAACTCCATCCCCTCGGCCTCGAAGACCCGCCGGATCTTGTCGAGGGAGCGGTAGGTGACGTTGCCGCCCCGCTCGAACTTGGTCAGCGTCGTCTTCGAGATCTTGGCCCGTTTCGCGGTCGCCAGGATCGACCAGTCGAGCCAGCTTCGGGCCGCGCGGCATTGCCCCGGCGTCATCCCTAACTCCCTCACGCCATTGCGGTTTCTAGGTGCGCGAGGGACGCTAGACCAGCCAGTATCGCGGCTTTTTCGGACATATAACTGGACTATTCGGACAGTTTCCCGCTAGGATTGCGCCTCTTTGCAACCGGAAATGGAACGAGACCATGGCGGGCGAGACCCAGCGGCCGGGCGGGCGGGCCCCGAAGGGCCCCGACTTCGACGATCCGGACTTCGACGATCCGGATTACATCGATCCGGCCCCCGGCGATCCGAACCTTGGCGATCCGGCCCCCGAAGAGTCCCGCTCCGAGGATCACCATCCCGACCCCCCGACCCCAGTCCCCCCGCCTCCGGTCCACCCGACCTTGGCGCCCCCAACCGCGGCGCCCCCGCTCCCGTCCAGCCTGGACGACCTGGACTGGGACTCCTTCTTCGACATCGCCACCACGACCCAGGCGGCCCGGGCGATGGACGCGCTCTACGGCGTCGGCGCGGCCCGCGCCTGCATCGCCTGCGCCCTGGCGGCGCGCCTCGACGGCCGCGACGCCGACTGCCGCTTCTGGACCGCCGTCCTGCGCGCGCTGCGCGGGCAGGGCCCGCCACACTAGCGATATCCCCGCCGCCCCCGCCTCGATAGGAATTACAGCCTATGGGCGCGGCCCTCGGCCCCGCCGGACGCCCCCATCCTGCCCGAGATCCGCCGCGCGGGGGTGACGCCGGGAACCGCGCGGCGCCCCCCGCGAACCCTCAAGTCCGCCGTCCGGCCCCTCACGCGCGCCCCACGCGCGCGCCACGCCCGCCCGGGGCCACGGATCAGAACGCGACCGAGTTGTATTCGATCTTCGTGATGTTGGAGAAGGGGATCCCGCGGACCTTGGGCGTGATGCGCCTCTGGTCCTTCGGCGCGGCTCGGAAGTCGCGGAGCTCCGGGCCGTACTCGACTCCGAAGAAGAACCGCTCGGTCGCGCCGACGGGTATGAACTCGAACTCCGCCGGCGTGCCGAAGCGGACCGTGACCGTGGCGGTCGTGTCGTAGTGGGTGACGATCCGGCCGCCCTCGCTATCCGCGATCGAGAAATAGAAGAAGAAGAAATACACCAGGCCCAGCGGCACCAGGATCTCCCTTCGGAAGAAACCGATCCAGGCGAAGGGGTAGGCGAGGTACCACCAGGCGCTTTCCCGCCGCCGCAGGAAGTTCGCGAGGCCTCGATAGAAGGCGAGCGTCAGCACGATGCCGAGCGAGGCGAAGAGGGCTTCCGGGCGCTTGAAGGCGGCCAGGAAGAAGTCCGCCGCCTCCGAGTAGTCCAGGACGTTGATGTCGAAGCGCGCGAAGAGGGCCAGCTCGTAGACCAGGCCCAGCGCGCTGATGCCGATGTAGGCCACGGTCAGGAAGAAGGTCGGGTTGTCCTGAAAGTACGCCAGGACCTTGGGGCCGAACCAGTCCGGCTTGTCGTCGAAGAGAAGCTGTCTGACGCGTTCCATGCCGAGACGCCCGTCGCCCCGCTCCAGCCAAGCCTCGATGCTACGGCCCGGCCCGGCGCGCCCCTGTGGCAAAGCCCACAGGCCCCCCTCACCCGCCCGCCGCCCTCTCCCCCCGCCGCCCTCTCCCCCCGCCGCCCTCTCCCCCCTGGGGCGCGTACGCGCGGCGCTTCGCGCGGGCTGAGAAGGCTTGGCGAGGCGCCAGCCGAGCCCTAGCCGGAGCTGGGTGAGGGGACCGACGGCAGCGGAAGAGTCCCGCCTGTCAGCCACCTTCTCCCCCTCGTCCTGAGCTTGTCGAAGGGCGAGCGCGGCCGCCCTCGGCCGCAAGCAGCATCCCCCGAAACCGCCCGAAGTCCCCCACCGCCGCCTCGACCCAGCCCCGCGCCCGCAACGCCAGGAAGGTCGCGCAGGACCGCGCCTGGCAGTTGACCGCCCGCTTGGGATTGAACTCGATGTCGGTGAAGCCGGCGAAGCCCTCCAGCCCGCCCGTCCCCTCGGCCCGCGCCACCAGCGCCCGGATATAGATCCAGTCGTAGAAGGCCGTCGCGGGCGTCAGCGGATAGTCCACCCCCTCGAAGCGAAACCCGACCAGCCGCCCGGAGGCCCGCAACCGCGGGTCCCGTTTCGCCTCCCGGCTCCCGCCCCCGATCAGCTCCGTGAAGGGCCCGCCCCCCTCGAAGACCTTGCTGCCCTGAAAGGCGCTCTCGACCGTCGCCGCGCCATCCGCGACCGGCAGCCGCAGCGCGAAGGCGCTCAGCCCCCGCCCCAGCGCGGCCTCGGACTTGCTCGACACCTCCAGCAGCGGCCCCAGCCCCTCAAGCTGCGCGGCTGCGGCCTCGTGCAAGGCCGCCACGTTCTTCCGCTTCTGCGACGCCGCGAAGCCGGGATGCCAGCGAAAGGCGACCGGGACCTCCCGCACCAGCCGGGCGCCGCCCTCGACCGGCAGGAAGACGGGCCGCTCAGCCATCGCCCGCGCCACCCTCCCACCCGGCCAGCCGCTCCAGGTCGTGCAGCGCCGCGATCAGGATGTCCGCGTCGCAGTCCGGCTCGGCGTCGTAGAGGCTGTCGCAGTAAAAGGCGGGCCGCAGCTTCAGCACCAGCCCCCGCAGGCTCGCGGGCCGCGCCCGCGCCAGGGCCGCCGTGCAGGCCCTGTCGAGCCGGACCAGCGCCTCGTAGCGCCGCCGGTACGCCGGCCGCCTCTCGTAGGCGAGCGGCCCGTGCCGCCGCTCGGCCGCCTCGACCCAGTCGACCAGCGCGGCCGTGACCCGCCGGTAGCGCGCGCCCAGCAGGGCGATCCGCGCCTCCCCCGCCGCGGCGCCCGCGAGGTCGGGCCCAGCCGCGAACGACGCGGCGGGCGAGGGGACGAACGCACCCCCGCCCCCGGGCAGCGCGGCGGCCACGCCCCCGGCCAGCATGGAACGTCGGGAAACTCTCGTGCTAAGGCTAGTGTCAGCCATGACCGGACTCCTCATAAGTCTGGTTGTGGTCAGGCGCGGGGCGGGTGTTCGCGCACCCCCTCGCGCCGCTACGGTTATGTCAATTGCCAAA
>JANQGU010000255.1 GCA_028282935.1 Kiloniellales bacterium | reverse complement strand
CCTCAGCTCATGATCGCCCAGAAGATCAGCAGGTTGCCGACCCAGCCTACGGCGAAGGCGAGGGTGCGCAGCCAGGGGATGCCGGCGATGTGGACCACGGTCTGCACGATGCGGGCCCAGAAGAACAGGCGCGCGCCCAGGGCGGTCAGGTCGCTGGACACGTCGGCGACATGGGCGATCAGGACCAGGGCCGCGAAGGGCAGCAGGTTCTCGACCAGGTTCATGTGCGCCCGATGGCAGCGCTGGGCCCAGGCCGGCAGGTCGTCGTAGAATCCGGTCGGATAGCCGACCGCGCGGCTCAGCCCGCGGGTCGCGATCTCCGACAGGATGTAAGGCACCCAGAGCAGCAGCGACAGCAGGGCCAGATAGGCCAGGTAGCGCAGCTCGGTGGTCAAAAGCAGCAGATCCGACGGCATCGATGCCTCCCCTCTTCATTGTCCGCCGGCGCGCCCTGGAGCGAGATGATATGAAGCCTATCCGGCTTCAGATCTGAATCTCGCTCTCCTTCAACAGTTTAGAGCGAGATTCGGACATGAGGTCGAATCGCCCGCTCCAGGCGCGCCGCGGGCGCAGTCTACCCTTCCGCGCCGGGGAGGCGAGGCGGCATTTTTCGGGCAGCGGCCGGTGGAAACACGCGCCACTGCGGTACCGGCAGGGCTCAGAACTCGACGCGGAGCCCAAGCGACAGGGTGTTGCTCAAAAGGTCGACCTCGTGCCCCAGGAAGGTGTAGTTCACCGTCAGGTCCAGGCGCTCGGTCACCTCGACGCCCAGGCCGCCGTGCAGGGCGAAGGCGAACTGGGTGCCGTCGTCGACGTCGAAGGAGCTGCCCCCGGCCTCGACGTCGTCGAGGTCGATAAAGGACACGCCCAGTCCCAGGCCGACGTAGGGCGTCACCCGGCCGCCGAGGTTGATGTCGTAGTAGAGGTTGCCGAGCACGGTGCCGATCTCGGCCTCGCCGTTGGCGCTCTGGCCCTGGAACTCGTCGGCTTCGTACTCCCGGTAGGAGCCTTCGACCTCGACCCGGAAGCCGCTCGTGAACTGGTAGCCGAGGGCGCCGGAGACGGCATAGCCGAGATCGTAGCTGAGATCGTCGTTGGAGTTGTCGACGTCGGAATCGAAGGGGATCACGAGGCCGCCCTTGGCCTCGCCGTAGAAGGTGTTGACCCTGGCCGTGTCGGCCAGGGCCGGCCCGGCGGCAAGGCTGCCGGCGAGCAGTATCACTACGATGGGAAGACGCATGCGCTTGCTCCTCTCCTTCCATAGTTCAAGGCAGAGGTGGGCAGCGCGGCGCCGCGCGGCGAGAGGCGGCCCCGTGTCTTAGCTGAGGTATTCTAGTGTTATGGTTCCCAATTCTGACATCGCTGCTGCCATGGCAAAGCTCCCATCCTTTGCCATCGTGAATCACATCCTCCCAAAGCCGCGAAAGGCCTCAATGAGTCGCTGTCAGCGCGGCTTGGAATCAGCCCATTTGTTCTCCCCGAACTGGAAATGGATGTCGTGCTTCTCGCCGGAAAACAAGTGACCGGAATGGGCGATGGCGGCTTTGGGGTCCTGTTGATATGCCTTCGTGAACTCACCGTGGTTTTCGATTGCCTTCAGAAGGCTGGCCGATGCCGAGAGTAGGCGGAACTGATTTGAGAGCTCTGGATCCTCGGCGAACAGGGCCTCGATCCTGTCCTTTTCGGGGTGGCCGTTTGCAACCCGGACCTGTCCCTCGGCATCTGCCGTCAGGTCAATGGGGCGTGAGGTGTCAACCCCAGCCGCCCGGAATCGATTGCCCAACTCCCTTTGGAAATCGGCAGATTGTTCCCGAAAGGCTTGCGGGTTGGCGTCGAAGGTGGCCAGGGCGGCTACAACCTGAGCGGTCAAGAGGCCTTGCGCCGATATCTCGACCCGATCTTCATCGCGCCGCGCGGCGGGTGGCAAGATGGCCTGCCGCTCCTTGTTTGCAGCGCCGTCGACCGGCTCATAGGTTCCATAAAGTCGGGCGGTGTCAGCAGATGTAATGCCTGCAATTGTCACGTTCGTCTCCAGCCGTTGCCTACTCATCACGCAAATGAAAGCAATATACGTGCCATGGCATCGCGGCCCGACTGTGCCTTGGCCATGAGACGAAGCCTGGGTTCGTCAGGCGGGCACTCGAGATCGTCGATAGCTTACGAACGACACAGGAGATCCCGGAACCCGGACGTCTCGTGCCACTCCGCATTGATCAGAACCCATGGGCCTGATCTCGGGCGCCGATTGACGTGATGGCCCAAGGCTGGTCGATGAGCTTGTTCCAGGCTTGGCAACTGAGATCGACGATTTGGTCGTAGGATCTGAAGACCTTTCTGGACAGCCGGTTGCCGCGCAGGAACTGCCAGACGTTCTCCGTCGGATTCAGCTCCGGCGCCCTTGACAGCCGTGGGAACCGCCAGATTAAGGCCGCAAGGATGCCAGATCTGGGACCGGCCGTGACATCTCGGCGCGCCCGGCCATGTGGCGCTCCAGGCTGGCCGCGATCCGCAGCAGGCCGGCGTCGTCCTGGCAGCGGCCGACCACCTGGATGCCGAAGGGCAGGCCGCGATGGTCCAGGCCGCAGGGCAGCACCACCACCGGATGGCCGGTCATGGTGATGCCATAGGTGATCGCCAGCCAGCGCATGTAGGTGTCCATGGCCTGGCCGCTGATCTCGGTCACGTAGAGCTCCTCGTGCGGGAAGGGCGAGACCGAGCAGGCCGGGCAGATCAGGACGTCGATGTCGTCGTAGAGCGCGAGGAAGCGCCGATAGGCCTTGGTCTGCTCGACGCTGGCCCAGGCGATGTCCGAGGCGGTGTAGACCTGGCCGCGCTCCAGGTTGTCGATCACGTTGGGGCCGAGCTCGTCGCGGTGCTTCTCCAGCCGCTCCTTGTGCGCCGCCAGGAAGCTGACCCCGCGCAGGATCTCGAAGACGTCGTGTATCGGCCCGAGGTCCGGGTCGCGCGCCTCGCAGGCGGCAAAGGCCGGTGCCAGGCCAGCCATGCGCTCGCGGAAGACCGCCCGGATCCCGTCGTCCACCGGGGCGCAGCCGAGGTCCTCGGAGATCGCGACCCTGAGGCTCGACAGGTCGACCGTCTCGCCAAGCTCGCCCAGTTCGGGGTCCAGGGCCTGGGACAGGGGGTCCCGCGGGTCCCAGTCGATCTGGGCCCGGAACAGCAAGGCGGTGTCGGCCAGGGTCCGGCCCATCGGGCCCTGCACCATCAGCGGCGACCAGCCGACCGGCCGGTCCTCGTCCGGCACCAGGCCGGGCGACGGCCGGTAGCCGACGACGCCGCAGAAGCCGGCCGGGGTGCGCAGGCTGCCGCCGAAGTCGGAGCCGGTCGCCAGCGGCAGCATCCCGGTCGCCAGGGCGACCGCCGAACCGCCGGAGGAGCCGCCGCAGGTGAGCGCCGGGTCGAAGGGGTTGCCGGTCGCGCCGTAGACCTTGTTGCGGGTGTTGGCGCCGGCGCCGAACTCCGGCGTGTTGGTCTTGGCGAGCACGATGCCGCCGGCGGCGCGCAGGCCCGCGACCATGCGCTCGTCGGCCTCGGGGACGTGGTCCTTGTAGAGCAGCGAGCCGAAGGTCGTGCGCAGACCCTCGGTCAGGTTGAGGTCCTTGATGCCCAGCGGCAGGCCGTGCAGCGGGCCCAGCTCCTCGCCGTCCAGCACCGCCTTCTCGGCCGCCGCGGCCTCGTCCCCGGCCCGTTCGGCGGCGGTCGCGACCACGGCGTTCAGCGCCGGGTTCACGGCCTCGATCCGGGCCAGGCAGCTTTCCAGCAGCTCGACCGGCGAGATCTCCTTGCGGCCGATCCGCCAGCGCAGCTCGACCGCGTCGAGATCGCAGAGTTCCGTCATGTCTATCCCCCATGTTTTCTTTTTGTCGTTGCCGCCACGTCTTCGTCGTCGGCTACTCCGCGGGCGTACCTCCGGCGCCCAGGTCCCAGAACAGGCCGGTCATGATCTGCAGCGCCTCGCGCGAGACCGGCTCGAGGATGTGCTCGTTCGGCGCGTGCTGCGAGCAGGACGCGTAGGAATGGGGCACCCAGATCGTCGGCAGGCCCAGCACCTCGGCGAAGACGTCGTTGGGCAGGGAACCGCCCAGGTTGGGCAGCACCGCCACCGCCTTGCCCGAGGTCGCCGTCAGCGAGGCGATGGCCCAGCGCGCCCAGGGGTGCTCCGGGTCGAGGCGGGTCGCCGCCATGGTGTCCTCGGCCGGGGTGATCTCGACCATCCCGAAGCCCCGGGCGTCGAGATGCCGGCGCAGGCCCGGCATGAAGGCCGCCGGGTCGCTGGGCACGACGAAGCGCAGATGGCAGTGCGCCGTGGCGCGCGGCGGGATGGCGTTGACCGGGTTGTCGGGATTGCCGGTCTTGAAGGCCAGGACCTCGAAGGAGTTCCAGGCGAAGACCCGCTCCGCCGGGGTCAGGCCCGGCTCGCCCCAGTCCGGATCGACCTCCGGACCCTCGGGGCCGCCGTCGACCTCGAGATCGGCGACCGCGGCGCGCACCGAGTCGGGGATCGCCGGGGGCCGCCATTCCGGCACCAGGATCTCGCCGCGCGGGCTGGTCAGGCTGGCGATGGCGTGGGCCAGGACGATCCCGGGGTTGGCCAGCAAGCCGCCCCAGTTGCCGGAGTGATGGCCGCCGGCGCGCAGCTCGACCGTCAGGTCGAAGTTGAAGACCCCGCGCGCGCCCATGAAGATCGTAGGCCGCTCGGGCGCCAGCCGCGGCCCGTCCGAGGCGATGAAGACGTCGGCGCCGAAGAGTTCCTTGTGGGCGGCGCAGAACTCCTTGAGGCCCGGCGAGCCGTTCTCCTCGCTGGTCTCGATCAGCAGGATCACGTTGAAGCCGAGGCGGCCGCGCGCCTCCAGGACCGCCGCCAGGGCGGCCAGGTTGATCGTGTGCTGGCCCTTGTTGTCGGCGGTGCCGCGGCCGTACCAGCGCGCGCCGTCCTTCTTCAGCTCCCAGGGGTCGAGCCCGTCGCGCCACTGGTCGTCGTAGCCGCGCACGACGTCGCCGTGGCCGTAGCTCATCACGGTCGGCAGGCCCTCGCCCTCGCTGCGGGTCGCGACCAGGAAGGGCCCGCCGCGCGCGACCGGGTTGTCGAAGATCCGGCAGGCGAAGCCGAGCGGCTCCAGAGAGGGCTGCAGCTCCTCGGTCAGGTAGCGGTAGAGCTCCGGCTTCTGCGCCGGTTCCTGGCTCTCGGTGTGGATCGCGACCCGGCGCGCCAGGTCGGCGAAGAACCCGCCCTCGTCGAAATAACTGGTGATGCGCTCGATGGCGCCGTCACGGCTCACCGCGGCCTCCCGTCGCTATCTGCTCCTAAAGGCCCGGACGTCACGCTGCTGGGGTCGCAGCGCCGGGATGCTTGGCGCGGCCAGTTTAGCGCCCTCGGGCGCTCCAGCGCCAAGGAAAACGGTTACCAAAGGCAGGGGCGAGGGTTATCCCTGATCCCTCCCCTTTCTGCGATGCCCCCACCACGCGGCGGCCCATGGTTCAGCCCTCGTCGCAGACGAGCTTTTCCTGCGTGAAGGCTTCATAGAGCTGTGCGCCGCGCGCGTCGACCCGGCAGAAAAGCCGTCTTGCCCGTTCGAGGTCGTCCGGGTTCTTGAAGTCCAGGACGGAGGTGTAAGCAAGAAGGCCAGCAAGATCGCCTTTTCGCGCCTGCTCGGCGAGAAGCCGCTCTCCGAGTTCCTTGTCGCCCTCGGGGGCCACCAAGTGCGCCATGCCGAGGAAGGAGAGTCCGCGTTGCGAGCCGGCGGCAACGGCCTCCTCTATCATCCGCAGGCCGCGGCTGGGATCGTAGTCCAGGCCTTTGCCGAGGAGATAGAAGCTTCCCAGGAGGGCGGCCGCATCGGCGTCGCCGTTCTCCTTTGCCAAGCTCAGCCAGTGTACGGCCTTCTCCTCGTCCTTGGGGAGGCCCCAAGTCCCAGCGGAATAAAGCGCACCGATCTCCAACTGCGCTCCGGGGTGTCCAAGGACGGCCGCCTTCTCGTAGGCCTCGGCCGCCGCCCGTTTGGCACCCTGCGATACCATGGTCTGGCCCATCAGGTACCAGGCCGCGGCATAGTCCATCTCGCCTGCCTGCTTTAGGCGTTCAAGGCCCTGCATCGCCTGGCCCTCCGCGAGAAGGGTGCGCCCCAACAGAAAGATGTGGACAGGCGAGTCGGGAGCCGAAGCGACGGCAGCCTGACATCTGGTCAGCGCAAGCGGCATTGCCATCTTGTGGTCGGGAACGCCTTCGAAGCGTCCCGCCGGATCCTCCGGAAAGGCCGCCAGGCGCTCGCAGTCCTCTGCCGCCGACCCCGGCAGATCGGCGGCGAAACTGTCCGCGGCCCCCGGGCCGCAGAGAAACGCCAGCGCCAGCAGGCAGCCCGCGGCTCTTGTATTGGGATGCCGGCGGCAGGCTCCACTGAGGGGCGCCTCGAAGGCGTTGTCGAGCCGGGTCGGCATTATGGGCCCTCCCCGAACGTCAAGGCCGGCAGACCGCGAGAGACGGAGGAACGAGAGGATGAGCCGGAGCCCATCCTCCGCTTCCGCCCCGGGCGCTCTCGGTCCAAGGCGCTCTCCGTCAAAGGGTGGTCAGCCCGACATGCGGTCGACCGCCGTCGGGGCGCGGACCTCGGCCGACTTGTTCACCGCGTCGTAGTAGGGCGCGAAGACCGGGCGATCGACGTAGCGGCCCTTGCCCCTCTCGGTGCGAACCTCGCCGTCCTGGTAGACCACCACGCCCTGGCTGATGGTCACGGTGTTGATGCCCTTGACCGTCATGCCCTCGAAGATGTTGAAGTCGATGTTCTGGTGGTGGGTGTCCTTGGAGATGGTGCGCTCCTTCTCCGGGTCCCAGATCACCACGTCGGCGTCGGCGCCGACCGAGAGCGAGCCCTTGCGCGGGTAGATGTTGAAGATCTTGGCCGCGTTGGTCGAGGTGATGCCGACGAACTCGTTGACCGTCAGGCGGCCCGAGTTGACGCCGTGGTGCCAGAGCACGTGCATGCGGTCCTCGATCCCGCCGGTGCCGTTGGGGATCTGGGTGAAGTTGTTGTGGCCCATGCGCTTCTGCGGCGTGCAGAAGCAGCAGTGGTCGGTCGCCGTGGTCTGCAGCATGCCGGCCTGCAGGCCGCGCCACAGGGCCTCCTGGTGGTGCGAAGGCCGGAAGGGCGGGCTCATGACGTGGTGCGCCGCATAGTCCCAGTCCGGGTGGCGGTAGACCGAGTCGTCGATCAGCAGGTGCCCGGCCAGGACCTCGCCGAAGACCCGCTGGCCCTCGTTGCGGGCCCTGGTGATGGCCTGCAGCGAGTCGATGCAGGAGTTGTGCACGATGTAGAGCGGCACGTTGAGCACCTGGGCGATGCGGATGGCCCGGTCCGCCGCCTCGCCCTCGACCTCCGCGGGGCGCGAGAGCGGATGGCCTTCCGGCCCGGTGATGCCCTGCTTGAGGATCTCCTGCTGCAGGTGCGCGACCAGCTCGCCGTTCTCGGCATGCACGGTGCAGAGCGCGCCCAACTCGCGGGCCCGGGTGAAGGAATTCACCAGGGTCTCATCGTCGGCCATGATGGCGCCCTTGTAGGCCATGAAGTGCTTGAAGCTGTTGACCCCGTGCTCGCGGGTGAGCGTGCCCATGGCCTCGTGCACGGTCTCGTCCCACCAGGTGATGGCGACGTGGAAGCTGTAGTCGGTCGCCGCCTTCTCGGCCCAGCCGCGCCAGGTCCGATAGGCCACCATGACATCCTGCTGCGGGTTGGGGATCACGAAATCGATGATCATGGTGGTCCCGCCGACCGCGCCGGCCGTGGTGCCGGAGAA
>JANQGU010000099.1 GCA_028282935.1 Kiloniellales bacterium | reverse complement strand
GAGGGCGCCGCGGGTCACAGACTTGATCCACGGCGGGCCTCCCGGAAAAGGCCTGGCCCGGCAAGATTTCCACAGCCGGCGGCGCATGGTTAACGAATTCTTATGACATTCGGGCTGACCTATCGTTAAGGATCAACCCTAGATCGAAAGGCATGGACATGAAGCAATCTATGCTTCTGATCCTACTAGTTGTGGCGGCAACTGTCTTTTCAGCCCTGACCGGTTCGAACAGCGTCCCAACGATCCGAAGCAACGAAATCCTGAGCTACGGGGAGGTCTCGGAGCGAGACCGGGAGTCTTGCCGACACGATCGGAAACGGGCCGGCGACGACTGTCGCTGAGCCCGCTGGATCATTGATTGAGGGCGGCCGTCCCGAGGGCCGCCGCCAAGTCATCCGGGCCCCTGCGGCCCGGCGGCCGAGCCTGGGCGGCCAGGCGGCCAAGCCCGAAATTCTGCCCGGGGCAGCCTTGACCCGCCGTTCCGGCGGATCTTTCCGGTGCCGGCACCGTTGATTTTTGCGACTGCCTTGGAAGCCTCTGGAGCAGCGGGCAAGGCCCCGGCATCGCTGCGCTTCCCGGCCTCGCCCGCCGCCTGCGGCTGCGCGTGATTTCAACATTCTGGCGCTTGGGGCTTGTTTTTCGAACCAGATGGCGCCATGAGTCACGGAGTGGTTGCACGTCTTCTTAGTGTGCCTTGCTTGCGCCGCCGGGCGCCACCGAGCAGCTCCTTAGATTTTGTGCACTCCAATCCGGCCCGGGAGGTCCGCATCATCGGCGGCCCGCTTCGGGCAACGAAGTTGAGAAAGGAGTAGCTGTGGCTACCGGTACTGTTAAGTGGTTCAATCTGACCAAGGGTTATGGGTTCATTCAGCCGAGCGACGGCGGCGCGGATGCCTTTGTTCATATCTCCGCCGTCGAGCGTGCGGGCCTGCGCAGCCTGAGCGAGGGCCAGAAGGTCGAGTACGAGCTGACGCCGGGCCGTAACGGCAAGTCTTCGGCCGAGAACCTCGTTCTGATCGACTGAACGAGCGCCTGTGTCCGCCCTCCGGCCGTAGCACTGTCCAAGCGCACTGCCGGAGGGCGTGACCAGCACCGCGCCGGGCCGGCTTCCGATCGCCCGGCTGTTGTGTCACGTCGGCCCCGCGGCCGGCGGACGCTGAGCCTGTTCGAACGAGCTTCTTTATTCAAACGAGCTTCAAGGAGAAGTCATGGCCCGCAAGCCGAATTACGACTTTGAACGCAGGGAGCGCGAGAGGCTCAAGGCCGAGAAGAAGGCCGCCAAGGCGAGGGCCAAGGCCGAGAAGGCCGAGGCCCTGAGGGCCGAGAACGCCAAGTCCGAGAACTCGGAATCCCTGCCTGAGCCCAGCTAGAAAACGCCGGTCGCCACAGACGACGGTCGCCGTTCCCTCGCTTGCCCCCTTTCCTCGTTCGTTGGGATGGGGGCATCGTGAAAGGGAACGGCAACGGCGTTGCAACCGGAATGACCAATTCCGACCCTAGAGTCGTGACAGGGAGGCTCCCGCGACGTTCCTGGATCCCGGGACCTCGTCATCGATCGAGGGGAGGGTCGGATGGCCGGGACGTCTTTCAAGCGCCGCCGCCAGCCGAGGCTTGAGGCCTCGGACGTCACGCGCCGCCGTTTCCTGATCGGCTCGGGCGCCGCCGCCGGCGTCATCGCCGCGCCGGCGATCCTGAAGGGCCTGCGCGCCGAGGTGGCGGAGCGCGGCTCCAGCCTCTTCACCCTCGGCGTGGCCTCGGGCGATCCCCGGGCGCATTCGGTCGTGATCTGGACCCGGCTGGCGCCGGATCCCCTCGGCGGGCTGGGCCTGCCGGGCTTTCCGATCCCGGTGCGCTGGGAGGTCGCCAGCGACCCCGGCATGGCCAATGTGCTGCGCCGCGGCCTCGCCCTGGCGACGGCGCGCGATGGCTATGCGGTCCACGCCCAGGCCGCCGGGCTGCCGTCGGACCGCTGGTTCTACTATCGCTTCGAGGCCCTGGGCGAGCACAGCCGGATCGGCCGCACCCGCACCTTTCCGGGGCCGCGCGACGACGTCGGCGAGATGCGCTTCGCCCTGGCCTCCTGCCAGGACTACCAGGACGGCTTCTACGTCGCCTACCGGGACATGCTGCGGCAGGATCTCGACTTCGTCCTGCACGTCGGCGACTACATCTACGAGAACGGCCAGACCGGCAATCCCATCGCCGAGGGGCGCCGGCACAACAGCGCGGAGGTCTTCTCGGTCGAGGACTACCGCAAGCGCTACGCGCTCTATCGCCTGGACCCGGACCTGCAGGAGGCCCACGCGCGGCTGCCCTTCATCGTGACCTGGGACGACCACGAAGCCGACAACAACTACGCCGGCAAGGTCGCCGAGGAGGATGCGCCGGTCCAAGGCAGGGAGTTCCTGGAGCGCCGGCGCAACGCCTATCAGGTCTACGCCGAGACCATGCCGCTGCGCCTGGGCAATCGGCTCGGGGCCCGACGCAACCGCCTGCGGCTCTATCGCAGCCTGCACTTCGGCGACCTGGCGGACATCCACGTGCTGGACACCCGGCAGTTCCGCAGCGACCAGCCCTGCGACGACGGCTTCGGCTCGCTCGACCCCGAGAGCGTCGCCCTGGAGACCGAGTTCGGCCGGCTCTTCTGCCCGGAGGAGATCGACGATCCCGAGGCGACCCTGCTGGGCAGCCGTCAGGAGCGCTGGCTCGCCCGGGGCCTCAAGTTCTCGCGGGCGCGGTGGAACATCCTGGCCCAGCAGGTGATGATGACCGAGTGGAACCTGGCGCCCTTCGCCCAGCAGTTCCTGCCCGAGATCGAGACCATCTTCAGCGTCGACGCCTGGGACGGCTACCGGGTGGCGCGCCGGCGCCTCTTCAACCTGCTCGCCCGGCTGCGCCCGAGCAATCCTGTGGTCCTGACCGGGGACATCCATTCCGCCTGGGGCGCCAACCTGCTCGACGACTTCGCCGATCCCGGCTCCGACATCCTGGCGGCGGAGTTCGTCGGCAGCTCGATCACCTCGACCTTCGGCGACCGCGACCCGCGGCCGAACGACGCCCTGGTCCGCGACACCGTGGTCAAGGCCAACCCGCAGATCGCGTTCTTCAACGGCCTCTACCGCGGCTATTGCCTCTGCGAGGTCGACCGCGAGCGCTGGCGCACCACCTACCGGGCCGCCGGAACCCTGGAGGCGATCGGCAATCCCGATCGCGAGGCCTTCATTCCCTTCGACGACACCCCGGTCGAGACCGACGCCGTCCTCGAGATCCCGGCGGGCTTCAACGCGCCGGGCAGCGGGCTCCGGCTCGAGACCAAGTTCGCCCGCCTGCCCTTGGGGGTCTGAGGCCGGCGGCGCCCCTTGACACCCGGCCGGGGCCCGGGTAGATACTAGAACAGTCGTTCTGGTATCTACCGCGATGGCGCGACCCAAGGAATTCGATCCGAGAGAGGCCCTCGACAGGGCCATGGGCTTGTTTTGGAGGAAGGGTTATTTCGACACTTCCATGCGGGATATCGTTGCCGAAACCGGGGTCAGTCACGCCGGTCTCTACAGCACCTTCGGCAACAAGCACGAGCTCTTCCTGGCCGCGCTCGATCTCTACCAGCAGCGAATCAAGGGCGAGATGATGTGTGCGCTGGAGGAACCGGATTCCGCGCTGCCGGAGATCCAGGGCTATTTCGAAGAGCTTCTGAACATGACCAAGGACCCGCGCTTCGAGTCCGGCTGCATGATCTGCAACGCCGCGATCGACCTGGCGCCGGAGGACCCGGCGGTCTCCGAGCGGGTCCACGGCTACCTGGACCGGCTGATCGAGGCCTTCCGAGGAGCCCTGGAGCGGGCGAAGGAACGCGGCCAGGTCCGCGAGGGGCTGGACCCGCAGGCCGCGGCCGACGTGCTCGGATCGACGCTGGTCGCCCTGGGCTCCTTCCAGAGGGCGGGCATGGAGGAAGAGAGGCTCGAGAGGTTTGCACGGAACGCGCTGGCGACCCTGATCTGATTGGGTTTTTTTGCCGGTTTTAGAACGATCGCTCTAGAAAGGAGCCGCCAAATGCCGAAGGTTCGGACCTGGACAGACCGCGTCGCGCTGCGCCTCGCCGACATCGTGATCGGCCAGCGCTGGCTCGTGATCCTCGCGACCCTGGCGCTGGTCGCGGCAGCGGCGAGCGGCGCCCGCCATCTCGAGTTCTCCAACAACTACCGGGTCTTCTTCAGCGACGAGAACCCGGAGCTCCTGGCCTTCGACAGCTTTCAGGAGACCTATACCAAGAACGACAACATCCTCTTCATCCTGCAGCCCAAGGACGGCGAGGTCTTCACGCCGGCGCTGGGCGCGGCGATCGAGCGGCTGACCACCGGCGCCTGGCAGATCCCCTATGCGATCCGCGTCGATTCCATCACCAACTTCCAGCACTCCTGGGCGCAGGGCGACGACCTGACGGTCGAGGACCTGATCCGCGACGCCGAGAGCCTGCCGCCGGCGGAGCTGGCGCGGCGCCAGGCGCTGGCGCTGGCCGAGCCGCTCCTGAACGGCAACCTGCTGTCGCCGGACGCCGACACGACCGGCGTCAACGTGACGCTGCAGTACCCCGAGCAGAGCCTGACCGAGGTGCCCGCCGCCGTGGCCGTGGCGCGCGGGCTGGCGGAGGAACTGCGGGCCGCGCATCCCGAGGTCCACGTCGCGCTCTCCGGCGTCTCCATGCTCAACAACGCCTTCGCCGAGTCGGGGCAGGCGGATGCCGGGACCCTGATCCCGGCCATGTACGCGATCCTGATCCTGGTCATGGTGATCACCCTGCGCAGCTTCTCGGGCACCTTCGCGACGCTGCTGGTCATCGGCTTCTCGACCGCCACCGCCCTGGGCATCGCCGGCTACCTCGGCATCAAGCTGACGCCGATCTCGGTCACCGGGCCGACCATCATCCTGACCCTGGCGATCGCGGACTCGGTCCACATCCTGATCTCGATGCTGGCGGCGATGCGCGAAGGCAAGGGCAAGATCGAGGCCTTGAAGGAAAGCCTGCGGATCAACTTCCTGGCGGTGTCGATCACCAGCCTGACGACGATCGTCGGCTTCATGACGCTGAACTTCTCGGACGCGCCGCCCTTCTGGGACCTGGGCAACATCACGGCCATCGGCATCGCCGCGGCCTGGTTCTACTCCCTGGCCTTCCTGCCGGCGGTGGTCAGCCTGCTGCCGATCAAGGTCCGCCACCGGCCCGGGGGCGCGGCCGCCGGCGGCAGCCCGATGGAGCGCCTGGCCGACTTCGTCGTGGCCCGCTACCGGGCGATCCTGCTGGGGACCGGCGTCGCCGCGCTCGGCCTGATGGCGGCCGTGCCGACCGTCGACCTCAACGACGAGTGGGTGAAGTACTTCGACCACCGGGTCCAGTTCCGCCACGACGCCGAGTTCGGCATCGAGCATCTCAGCGGCATCTACCTGCTGGAGTACTCCATGACGGCGGAGGAGGCGGGCGGCATCAGCGAGCCGGCCTACCTGCAGGGCCTGGAGTCCTTCACGGCCTGGCTGCGCGAGCAGCCCGAGGTCCGGCATGTCTACAGCTATGCCGACATCATCAAGCGCCTGAACCGCAACATGCACGGCGACCAGGCGGACTGGTACCGCATCCCGGAGGAACGGGAGCTGGCCGCCCAGTACCTGCTGCTCTACGAGCTGTCGCTGCCCTACGGCCTGGACCTGAACGACCGGGTGAACATCGACAAGTCGGCGACCCGGGTGACGGCGAACCTGGACGACCTCTCGACCGTCGCGGTGCGGGCCTTCATCGACCGTTCCGTGGCCTGGCAGGCCGAGAACCTGCCGGGCTACATGCAGGCGCCGCCGACCGGCGCCACGGTCATGTTCTCCTACATCTCCGAGCGCAACATCGAGTCCATGCTGCGCGGCAACCTGGTCGCCGTGATCATGATTGCCGGCATCATGATCCTGAGCCTGCGCAGCCTATCACTGGGCGCCCTCAGCCTGATCCCCAACGCGGTGCCGATCCTCATGACCTTCGGCCTCTGGGCGCTGCTGGTCGGACAGGTCGGCATGGCCGCGGCGACGGTGACCGCGACCTCGCTGGGCATCATCGTCGACAACACCGTGCACTTCATGACCAAGTACCTGCGGGCCCGGCGCGAGCGCGCCTTGGAGCGGCCGGACGCGATCCGCTACGCCTTCCACACCGTCGGCGCCGCGATCGCCGCCAACGCCGTGATCCTGTCCCTGGGCTTCGCGGTGCTGGCTGCCTCGACCTTCCGGGTCAACGCCGAGATGGGCCTGCTGACGGCCCTGGCGATCGTCATCGCCGTCGTCATCGACTTTCTGCTGCTTCCCGCGCTTCTGCTCATCGGTCACAAGAAGGAGAAGGAAATTGCGCAGTCCAAGGCCTATGCCGCCGAAACCGCTTAAGGCCAGCCTGGCGCTTGCAGTCGGCCTCGCGCTTCTGGCCGCCGCTGCGACGGCCCAGGCGGCGAGTCCGGAGGAGCAGGGCTTCGAGATCGCGGCCCGCAGCGATCGCAGCGACCGCGGCTTCGGCGACAACCGGGTCCGCCTGAAGATGGTCCTGCGCAATGCCGCGGGCGCCGAAGCCACCCGCAGCCTGGAGATCGCCACGCTGGAGGTGCCGGACGAGGACGTCGGCGACAAGAGCCTGATCGTCTTCGACAGCCCGCGCGACATCGACGGCACCGCGCTGCTGTCCCACGCCAAGATCATCGACCCCGACGACCAGTGGCTCTATCTGCCCGCGCTCAAGCGGGTCAAGCGGATCTCCTCGGTCAACAAGTCCGGGCCCTTCGTCGGCAGCGAGTTCGCCTTCGAGGACTTCACCGCGCTGGAGCTCAAGAAGTACGACTACAAGTACATCCGCAGCGAGCCCTGCGGCGAGATGACCTGCGACGTGGTCGAGCGCTATCCGCGCTACGAGTACTCCGGCTACGTCAAGCAGCTCAGCTGGATCGACCAGGAGGTCTTCCAGGTCCGCAAGGTCGAGTTCTACGACCGCCGCGGCGACCTGCTGAAGACCCTGAGCCTGGAGGACTACCGGCTCTACGAGGACAAGTACTGGCGGGCGCAGAAGCTCGCCATGGTGAACCATCAGACCGGCAAGAGCACCGATCTGATCTACGAGGACTACGTCTTCGGCGTCGGCCTTGGTGACCGCGATTTCATCAAGGGCGTGCTGCAGCGCATCCGCTGAGAGCCCTGCCTTGACGTTTCACCGCCTTCTCCCCTCGGCCGAGAGGAGGGCCGCCGCGCTCGCCTTGACCGTGGCCGCCCTGCTCTCGGCCGTCCCCTCCGCGGCGGGGGCCCAGGGGCCCAAGCTGTCGGGCTCGATCGGCAGCGAGGTCCGGCTGTTCTTCGAGGAGCCGAAGTTCGACGGCCAGTTCGACGATCCCATCGCGGGCATCCAGCCCTCGCTGCTGGCCGAGCCAGAGCTCAGCTACGACAGCCAGGACCGGCGCCACCAGTTCAACCTGGCGCCCTTCCTGCGGCTGGACGCCCGGGACGGCGACCGCAGCCACGCCGACCTGCGCGAGGGCTACTGGCGCTATATCGGCGGCGACTGGGAGGTCCTGCTGGGCGTCAACCGGGTGTTCTGGGGGGTCACCGAATCCCGCCATCTGGTCAACGTGATCAACCAGATCGACGCGGTCGAGGACATCGACGAGGAGGACTTCCTCGGCCAGCCCATGGTCAACCTCGCGACCCAGCAGGACTGGGGCCGCGTCGATCTCTTCGTCATGCCGGGCTTCCGCGAGCGGACCTTCCCGGGCCGCAACGGCCGCCTGCGCCCCGGCATCCCGGTCGACGAGAACGCCGCCCAGTACGACTCCGAGCTCGCCCGCGGGCAGCCCGACACGGCGCTGCGCTACAGCCATTTCTTCGGCGACTTCGACCTCGGCGCCTACTACTTCTACGGCAACGGGCGGGAACCCCGCCTGGTCCCGAGCGGCCAGGGGACGCGCCTGGAGCCGCGCTATGACCTGATCCACCAGGGCGGCCTGGACCTGCAGTACACCGACGAGGCCTGGCTCTGGAAGCTGGAGGCCATCGTCCGCGAGGGCCAGGGCGATCCCTTCGGCGCCGTGGTCGCCGGGGTCGAGTACACCTTCTTCCAGGCCTTCGAGAGCGACGCCGACCTCGGCCTGCTGGCCGAGTTCCTCTACGACGGCCGCGACGAGGACGACGCGCCGCCGACCGCCTTCGACGAGGACGTCTTCTTCGGCACCCGCCTGGCCCTGAACGACGTCCAGGACAGCACCGCGCTGCTGGGCGCCATCGTCGACGTCGAGGATGGCTCGACGTCGATCTTCTTCGAGGCCGAGCGGCGCCTGGGCGACAGCTGGAAGCTGGAGCTGGAGGTCCGGGCCTTCCTGAACATCAGCGACAGCAACCCGGCCAGCAGCTTCGAGAACGACGACTTCGCCCTGCTGCGGCTATCCTACTTCTTCTGAGCGGCGCCGGCCGTTAGCATTGTGCCCCTGGACACTTTCCTGACCGGGAGCGCGAGCGCCGATGCCTGACGTCGAAACGCCCTTCCGGGGCATCTATCCCATGCTCTACGCCTTCTTCGGGCCGGATGGCGGGCTCGACCGCGCGGCCCTGCGGGCCCAGGTCGCGCACTGCGTCGCGGCCGGGGTGCAGGGGCTCGCCGTGCTGGGCCTCGCGACCGAGGTCGACAAGCTGTCCCTCGACGAGCGCCTGCGGCTGCTGCACTGGACGGCCGAGGACCTCGACGGACGGCTGCCGCTCGCGGTGACGGTCTTCGGCGACAGCGTCGAGGCCCAGGCCGACTTCCTGCGCGCCGCCCAGGCCGCCGGGGCGGACTGGGCGATCCTGCAGCCGCCGCGCCGGGCCGCCTTGTCGGAGGCCGACTGCCTGGAGTTCTTCTCGGCGGTCATGGCGACCAGCGCGCTGCCGCTGGCGATCCAGAACGCGCCGGAGTACCTCGGGATCGGCCTCGGCGTCGAGGCCATCGAGACCCTGCGGCGACGCCACGGCAACTTCGTCCTGCTGAAGGGCGAGGGGCCGGCGCTGACCATCCGGGAGGTGATCGAGGCCAGCGAAGGCCGGCTTGCGGTCTTCAACGGCCGCAACGGCCTCGAGTTGCCGGACAACCTGAGGGCCGGCTGCGCCGGGGTCATTCCCGGACCGGAGACCTGCGCGGTCCAGGCGCGCATCTTCGAGCTGATGGCCGAGGGCAGCCCCGGCGGCGAGGCGGAGGCCGAGCGGCTCTACCGCGACATCCTGCCGCTCCTGACCTTCGTCATGCAGTCGCTGGAGACCCTGCACTGCTACGGCAAGCGGATCCTGGCCTGGCACCTGGAGCTGGGCGAGGTCCACGACCGCGCGCCGGCCCTGGCGCCGACGGCCTTCGGCCTGGCCTGCGCCCGGCGCCATGCCGAGGCACTGACGCGGCTTTGATGTCTCTTGTCATTGGAAGAGAAGAGAGGGCGGTGCTTGGGCATCGCCCTCTCTCTCGATCGTCACTCAGACGGCGACCTGTACCGCGTCAACGGCCGGCCAGGGTATAGAAGTCGTCGCCGAAGCCGAAGCCGCGGGCGAGCAGCACCGCGGCGATGGCGTTGACGAAGCCGTGGCCGGTTCCGAAGTCGAAGCCGAAGTCGAAGCCGGGCGTTGCCGGATCGTCCATGTCGAGCGCCGTGACCTCGAGGATGTCGTAGACCTCGTCTGGGGTCAGCGAGCGATCGGCCTCCAGCATCAGGGCCGCGACGGCCGCGGCATGTGGCGCCGCGGCGGAGGTGCCGAAGAAGTTGGCGCCGTTCGGGTCGATGTTGCCGAAGCCGTCACGGCCGCCGAAGAAGGTGGTGATGCCACCGTCCGGGGCGGTGAAGCGCGGCTGCGCCCGAAGCTCGTCAACCGGCAGGCCGTCGAGATCGAAGAAGATCGGCGTGCCGCCGGCCGAGGAGAAGGCGTTGATCTGCGGCGGGAAGACCCCGAAGCGCGGCGTCTGGCGCCAGAACGAGGCGCCGACGCCTGCGGCGCCGGCCGCGTTCGAGTGGCCGTAGTTGGTGCCGCTGTCGGTCTGGAACTCGTTCGGGAAGGAGGTCGGCGGATCGTTGATGCTCTCCGAGCGCGGATCGAAGACGACGTACTTCATGAAGCCCGGCGCCGGACCTTCGAAGAGCTCGATGCCGATGTTGATCTCAAGGTTTCCGTCGGTGTTGTTGACGATCCCGAAGACCTCGATGGGATCGCCGTCGATGTTGAAGGAGAAGCCGCCGATGGTGGTGAACTCGCCGTCGGCGTCGTAGACCAGGATGTCGACGTCGCTGGCCGAACCCGGGGCGCCCACGCCGACCGAGGCGGCCGGCTCGTCCCACTGGAAGGCGAAGATCGTCGTGCCCGGTGCGATGATGAAGCTCTGCAGGTCGTCCACCCCCGGGCCCGGGTCGAAGTCGTGGCGGGCGCCGCCGAAGGCACCGGTGACGCCGGAATCGACGAAGCCGTTGTCGGCGCTGTCCCAGGAGTTGCGCCCGCCGTTGCCGGCCGAGGAGAAGTAGGCGACGCCCTGCGCCTTCACCTGGTCGACGGCCTGGGCGATGATGCCGTCCTGGAACATCGGCTCGGCGAAGTAGATGACGTCGTCGACGACCACCTCGGAGCCGGCCTGATTGGCCAGTTCGACGATGCCGTTGGCGAAGTCGGCCTGGCCGCCGAAGGCGGTGTGGAAGGCCTGGTTGGCCCGCGGCGCGACGTCGCGGATGAGCTGCATCATGGCCCGGCCTTCGTCCGAGCCGGGGCAGGCGGAGTCGTCGAGGATCGTGATCCGGCGCGCCGGGGGCAGGTCGCCGCCCGCGATGTCGCCGGCCGCGCCCTCGAGGCAGTCGTAGCTGTCCGACAGGGAGCCGATGGTGATCCGGCGGCCCTTGACCCCGAAGAACAGGCGGGCGAGATCCGAGAACATCGCCGGATCGCCTTCACTGGTCACCGAGCCGACCTGGGATCGCGCGACGGCGGGCCGGGCGGCCTGCAGGGTGCCGAGCTCGGCGGCCTGCTCGAGCGCGCCGACCGGCAGCCAGCCCGAGACCATGCGGCCGAAGGCGGACCCCCGCTCCAGACCCAGGGCTTCGAGGTCGACCAGCAGGTCGCTTCCCTGGCCCGTCGCGACGGCGTCGATCAGGACCTTGCCGTCCACGACCTGCGCCACCGATGCGGCGGACAGGGCCGGGGCCTCCTGGGCCTGCAAGCTGCGCGCCGCGGCGCCCGCCTGCTGCTCCTGCACGGAGACCAGCGCAGGGTCCATCTTGGTCATCGCGCCGACCGCGTCCTTGCCGGCCGCGGCGGCGTCCTGCATCGAGCTCACGACTGCTGCACCGGGCACCATCAAGGCGCCCAGCGCGACCGCCGCGATCAGGCGGCGAGCTCGTGCTCCCTGCTTCTTGCAGCGCTTCTCGGTCTTGGTCTCGGCGGCCCCAGGGGAGCCGCCGCCACGGACGCAGGGGTCTTCGGCGCCCTGCGTTTCTTGGCGCTTTGCAATCACGTTCCGTCCTCCTAAAGGGTGTTTGGCGGGGCACGGACCTCCCAGACGGCCGTTTCGCAGGCCTTGCGCCTGCTGCGGCAAATTTTCTCAGGGATTATCCTCCCCGCTGTGCAACCGTTGATAGCACAACCCTGAATGAGTCCTAATGAATATTTTTCGCCGTGCCGCGAGGGCGCTGGCCCGGCGGGGATCCGGCGCGCGCGTTCGCTTGCCATGGATGCGGGCGAGATGGAGTCGACGGCGGTGCTGGTTTCGGAGCGGGAGCGATCGGTCGGCGCCCGCCGGGAGGGTTGCCGGGGCAGCGATGGAGTTAGGGCGTCTCCACGCTGCCCCAGCAGTTCACCTCCAGACCCATCGGTGAGGCGGTCTGTCCGACAGGTCTTCGGAGGTCAGACTCACTGCCGCTCGGGCGGCAGAAAGGATATCCGGTCGTTCAAGGCCTTCGTGCCCATCGTCCGCGGTGCTTGGGAAGGCCGGGGCCTGCATGACCCTCGCGGCCGGCTTCCCTCGCTGCGATCGTCTCCGCCCTCCGTGTTCCTCCGGCGCTTCCTGCGGGCCGAGACCCCGGAAATCCGCGTCAAACCGTTCGTATTGCCGTTATTTCACGCCCGAAGACCGCTGCCTGTGGTCTTTCTCACAGGGAAAATGGGCCGGATCGATGGCATAGGGGACGGACCGCCGCGGGCGGTTTTGCAGTTCCCTGGTACAGAATGCCGGGCCTGGCGGTCGCGATCGCCCGGGCTAGGCACCACGGCAGGCGCGCTCAGGCTGGACTGAGCGCCACTTTTGATGTGAATTGCTGGGGCGGGGGTGCCGCGGCCCTACGTAGGGGCGGCTGAGCAACAGGGACAAGCGTCATGCCGGACACGCATAGCCTCAAGAGCATTGCCATCTTTCGCGACTTGAGCGACGGCGTTCTCGCCGAGATCGCCGGCCAGTGCAGGTGGCAGCGCTTCATGACCGGCCAAGAGATCATCAGCCACCACGACCAGTCGCTGGATGCCTACTTCCTGGTCGAAGGCAAGGCCAGGATCATCATCTACTCCTTCTCGGGCAAGCCGGTGATCTTCCGGGACGCCCGTCCCGGCGAGGTCTTCGGGGAGTTCGCCGCCATCGACCAGCTGCCGCGCTCGGCGACGGTGGAGGCGCGGACCGACTGCCTGACCGCGGCGATCAAGCCGGAGGCCTTCCTGGACGTCCTGCTGACCCATCCCGAGGTGGCCGGGAACACCATGCGCTGGCTGGTCGCCCAGGCCCGGGCCCTGACCGGCAGGGTGCTGGAGTTCAGCACCCTCGCGGTCCGCAACCGGCTGCATGCGGAGCTGCTGCGCCTGGCACGGGAAGACATCAGAGACGACGGCACGGCGGTCATCGCGAACTTTCCCACCCATGCCGACATCGCCAGCCGCATCTCGACCCATCGCGAGGCGGTGACCCGCGAGATGAGCCTTCTCGCGCAGTCGGGCCTGGTCAAGAAGATGGGGGACGGCATCATCATCTGCGACATCCAGGAGCTCAGCCGGCTGGTGGAGGAGGTTCTGGGGGAATCGCTCCTGGACTTCGACGGCAAGTTCTGACCGGCGTCCGGTCCAGGACCGGAATCCCAGTGCCGGGACCTGCGCCCGGCGGGGCGCTCGTGCCGCCCTCGCGATCTTTCGAATTCGCCGGAGTGTGACGGCGGTCACGGGGTTCCTGTGCGGATTGCCACCGGGCTTTCGCGGTGCCTTTGGGACTCTCGGGCAAAGACGAACGCAACCACACGAAAGCGCAACCAATGTACCCCCATGACGGACGGGCCGGGACTTCGTTCCGGGAGATTCTGGCTGCTTGGGTCATCTGCAGCGCGCTCTATCTGCTGATCGTTCTGGCGCCTCTGGCGACTTCGCCGCCCGCGCGCCCGGAGGTGCCCGGGCCGCAGGAGGCGAGGGGCCTGGACCTGACCGAGAACCGCGACTGACGCCGGGCCGGGGCGGCAAGCGCCGCCGCCGGCCGGCTCAGGACTCGAAGTCGCGCAGCAGCCGGCCCGGGCGGGCCTCGCCCAGCATGCGGCCGTCGCGGTCGACCACCCGCGTGCCGTTGACCCAGAGCCCGTGCAGGCCGACCGCCTCGGTGGTCAGCCGCGCCGCGCCGGCGGGCAGGTCGTGGACCCGGCGCTTGGGGCCGCGGTCGACCCGGTCCGGATCGAAGAGCAGAAGGTCGGCTGCGTAGCCGGGCGCGATCCGGCCGCGGCCGGGCAGGCGGAAGATCTCCGCCGGCTTCGCCGTCAGCTCCCGGACCGCGGCCTCGACGGAGAGCACGCCCAGGCGCCGCGACCAATGCCCGAGCAGGTGCAGGCCGAAGCCGGCGTCGCAGAAGAAGGTCAGGTGCGCGCCCGCGTCCGAAAGGGCGACCGAGGCGTTGGGGTCGCGGATCGCCCGGCCCACGGCCTCCTCGTCCGAGTTGAGCAGGACCGCGGTGAAGAGGCTGGCGAGGTCTTCCGAGATGGCGAAGTCCAGCATCCAGTCGAGAGGGTGCTGGCCGGCCGCCTCGGCGAGCTCCGAGACCTTGCGGTGCTCCAGGTGCCGGTTCTCCGGCTTGGCGGCCTCGGTCAGCTCGATCTTGTGCCATTCGCCGTTGAACAGGCGGACACCGGCCGGCGCCGCCAACTCCGCCTTGACCGCCCGGCGGAAGGCCGGATCGGCCAGCAGCCGCTTCAGCTCGGCGCCCGAGACCTCCATCGCCGGCGCCCAGGCGGCGAAGCCCTCCAGCGGATAAGCCGAGGCGAGGGTGAAGTCCATGGTCAGGGGACAGCAGCTGACCTGGCCCCAGAGCTCCCGGCCCCGGGCCCGTGCCTCGGCGATCTGCCCCAGCTCCCGGAAGATGCCCTCCGGGTTGGTCGGGTTGTGCAGCAGGGCGGCGATCATGACCGGCCGGCCGGCCTTGGCGGCCAGGCGCTCAAGGTAGGGCACGTCGCTGCGGTCGCCCTTGGTCAGCATGAAGAGGCCGCGGCCCGAGGCCGCCATGGCGCCGACCAGGGCGTCCAGCTCCCGGTCGTCGGCCAGGCGGGAAGGCATGGGCCGCCCGCCCCAGCCGTTGTGCTGCGGCGCGGTCGAGGTCGCGAAGCCGACGGCCCCGGCCTTCATGGCATCGCGGACGATGGCGGCCATGGCCGCGACCTCGTCCTCGTGCGCCGCCCGCTCGACCGCCGCCGGGCCCATGACGTAGCTGCGCAGCGCGCTGTGGCCGATGAAGGCTGCGACGTTGGCGGCGATCCCGCGCCGCTCGATGGCGTCGAGGTATTCGGGAAAGCTCTCGAAGTTCCATTCGATCCCGCGCTCCAGGGCCTCCAGCGACATGCCCTCGACCTGGGTCAGGTTGCGCATCACCAGGCCGCGGTCCGCCTCCCGGCAGGGCGCGATGGTGAAGCCGCAGTTGCCGATCACGGCGGTGCTCACGCCCAGGGTCGGGGAGGGCGTGAGGCAAGGGTCCCAGGTGACCTGGGCGTCGTAGTGGGTATGGCTGTCGATGATTCCGGGCATCAGGCCCAGGCCGCCGGCGTCGACCACCTCGGCCTCCGGCGGCGCCGGAAGGTCCGGGCCGAGCGCGGCGATCCGGCCCTCGGCCACGGCGACGTCGCAACCCTCCTGCCGTTCCCTGCCGCTGCCGTCGAAGACCGTCGCGCCTTTGATCACCAAGTCCATCTCGGCCCTCCCCGGGTCTCTCCGCCTCTATGGCTCGCGG
>JANQGU010000438.1 GCA_028282935.1 Kiloniellales bacterium | reverse complement strand
CCGCCGCGCGCCACCGCAGGCCGGGTTTGCTTGCCCGCTCGCGGCGTTGCGCTCCGCTTACGGTACAACGCACCGCTGCGCGAAGCGCGCCTGGCGAGCGGGCAAGCAAACCCGGTCAAATGAGTCATTATCAGCGCTCCTTGGTATAAGCCCCGGTTCTCGGCCTTCGCCGTTTCTTGCAGCCCTCGTTGGGGCGGGGCACTATGCCGATCTCCGCCGGTGCGGAGCAAGACGCAAAGAGACTATACAATCTTCGGCAGGCGAGGGCGCCTCGGCCCCCGGAAAGGGGCGCGGGCGGGCGGGAGGATCGCAGGCGTGGCGCAGGCTTTCGCCGTAGAGGTCCGGGCGGCGACCAAGGTCTTCGGCAACGGCGCCGAAGGGGTCGTCGCGCTCGACGAGGTCTCGGCCGGCATCCGGCAGAACGAGTTCTTCACCCTTCTCGGGCCCTCGGGCTGCGGCAAGACCACCCTGCTGCGCCTGATCGCCGGCTTCGAACGTCCCGACAGTGGCGAGATCCTGCTGGACGGCGCGGCGATCACCGCGCTGCCGCCCTTCAAGCGGCCGGTCAACACGGTGTTCCAGAGCTACGCCCTCTTCCCGCACCTCAGCGTCGCCGAGAACGTCGGCTTCGGCCTCGCGATGCGCAAGCGGCCGAAGGCGGAGATCGAGGCGGCGGTGGCCGAGATGCTGGCCCTGGTCCAGCTCGAAGGCCTGGCGGGGCGGCGCACGGCGCAGCTCTCGGGCGGCCAGCAGCAGCGAGTCGCCCTGGCCCGGGCCCTGGCCAACCATCCCAAGGTGCTGCTGCTGGACGAGCCGCTCTCGGCCCTCGACTTCAAGCTGCGCAAGGAGATGCAGCTGGAGCTCAAGCGCCTGCAGCGCGAGACCGGCATCACTTTCGTCTTCGTCACCCACGACCAGGAAGAGGCGATCACCATGTCCGACCGCCTGGCCGTGATGTCGGCGGGGCGGGTCCAGCAGGTCGGCGCGCCGCACGAGATCTACGAGGCGCCGGTCAACCGCTTCGTCGCTGACTTCATCGGCGAGTCCAACTTCCTGGAGGCGCGGATCCTCGAGGCCGCCGCGGGCAAGCTGCTCTGCTCGCTGGAAGGCGGCCAGCAGCTCCGGGTTCCGGGTGAGGGCGCGCAGGGCGAGAAGGTGACCCTGGCCTTGCGGCCGGAGAAGATCGGCCTGACCCCGGCCGCGCGCGACGGGCGCGACAACGGCGCCTTCGTCGGCACCATCAGCGAGCGGATCTACCAGGGCACGACCAGCTCCTACCACATCGCCCTGGCCGGCGGCGGCCGCCTGGTGGCGCGCGACGCCAACCGCGAGGACGGCACGGCGGCCTTCGCCCGCGGCGACATGGTCGCGGTCGCCCTGCCGGTCGCGGCGCTCAGGGTCCTGCGCGACTGATGGCGGCGGCGGGGCCAGGCCTGCGGCGAGTCCTCGGCCTGGGGCCGGCGCTGGCCATGATCGGCGTCTTCATGCTGCTGCCGATCGGCATCATCGCGGTCTATTCCTTCCTCGAGGCCGATCCCTACGGCGGGGTCGAGCCGCGCCTCTCGGCCGAGGCCTACATCCAGTTCTTCTTCGAGCGCGACCTCGACGACAGCCTGGTCTTCAACCCCGCCTATCTGGTGATCTTCGGCCGCTCGATCCTGCTGGCGGCGGCGGCCATGCTGCTGAGCCTGGTGATCGGCTTCCCGGTCGCCTACTACATGGCGACCCAGCCCGAGGCCCGGCGCAACCTGCTGGTCCTTCTGGTGACCATCCCCTTCTGGACCAATCTCCTGATCCGGACCTTCTGCTGGATCCTGATCCTCCGCGACCACGGCCTGGTCAACAACCTGCTGCTGGCGGCGGGAATCGTCGATCAGCCGCTGACCCTGCTCTACACCAACGGCGCGATCCTGCTGGGCCTAGTCTACACCTACATCCCCTTCATGATCCTGCCGATCTACGCCAGCCTCGAGAAGCTCGACCTGCGCTTGGTCGAGGCGGCCCACGACCTCTACGCCAACCGCCGGCAGGTGCTGCGCCGGGTGATCCTGCCCCTGGCCCTGCCGGGCATCGTCGCCGGCTCGATCCTGGTCTTCATCCCCAGCCTCGGCGCCTTCATCGCGCCCGACCTGCTGGGCGGCGGCAAGAAGCTGATGATCGGCAGCCTGATCCAGATGCAGTTCGCCTCCTCGCGCAACTGGCCCTTCGGCTCGGCGGCGGCGCTCGTCCTCATGGCCGCGGTGCTGGCCGCCATGACCTACTACGCCCTGGGTCCGGCCCGGCGCGCCTCGACGGAGCCGGGCCGGTGACCGCGCTGGCCGAGAGGGCAGCGGGCTCGACCGCCGCGCCGGCGGCGCGGACCCGCCGCGGCTTCGTGGTCGGGCGCTTCCCCGGCTTCGGCGCCACGACACTGATCTTCTTCCTCTACCTCTATGCGCCGATCGCGATCCTGGTGCTCTTTTCCTTCAACGCCGGGCGCTCGGCGACCATCTGGTCGGGCTTCAGCCTGGAGTGGTACCTCAGGGCCTTCGCCAACGACGACATCCGCCGCGCCGCCCTCAACAGCCTGACCGTCGCCACCGTGGCCACGGCCATCGCGACGGTGCTGGCGACCTGCGCCGCCCTGGCCTTCGCCCGCGGCGGCCGCTTCCGGGGCCAGACGGCGTCCTACGCCCTGCTGACCCTGCCCCTGGTGGTGCCGGAGATCGTCACCGCGGTCGCGACCCTGTCCTTCTTCGCCGCCATCGGCCTGTCGCTCGGCCTGGGCAACGTCATCATCGCCCACAGCGTGTTCTGCATCCCCTTCGCCTTCCTGCCGATCCGCGCCCGGCTGCAGGGCATGGACACGACCCTGGAGCAGGCGGCCCAGGACCTCTACGCCAGCGAGTGGCAGACCTTCCGCCACGTCACCCTGCCGCTCCTGATGCCGGGTGTGCTCTCCGGGGCGATGCTGGCCTTCATCATCTCCATCGACGACTTCATCATCACCCTGATGGTCGCCGAGGCGGGCTCGACGACCCTGCCGCTCTACATCTACGGTATGGTGCGCATGGGGATCACGCCGGAGGTCAACGCCGTCTCGACGGTGCTGCTCCTGGTCTCCGTGCTCTTCGTCTCGCTGTCCTACCTGATCGGGCGACGAGGCTGAGAAGGTGGGGTTAAGACAACGACAAGAAAACAGGGAGGAAACGGGCATGAACAGGACAGTGGCGCTGCTCGCCGGCCTCGGCCTGGCGGCGGCCCTCGGCACCGCATCGGCGGCCAAGGCCGAGGGCGAGCTCTTCATCTACAACTGGACCGACTACACCGCGCCGGAGCTGATCGAGAAGTTCGAGGCCGAGACCGGGATCAAGGTCACCCTCGACACCTACGATTCCAACGAGACCCTGTTGGCCAAGCTGAAGTCCGGCGCCACCGGCTACGACATCGTCGTGCCGACCCATAACTTCGTGCAGATCTTCGTCACCGAAGGCCTGCTGGAGAAGATCGACGCCGCGTCCCTGCCGGGCTACGCCAACATCGAGAAACGCTGGCAGAAGCCGGACTGGGATCCCGAGGGCGCCTACACCATTCCCTGGCAGTGGGGCACGACCTCCTTCACCGTCGACACCTCGGTCTTCGGGGGCGAGGTCGACAGCTTCAAGGTCCTCTTCGAGCCGCCGGCCGAGCTGCAGGGCAAGATCGGCATGTTCAACGCCCCCGACGAGGTCATCCCCATGGCGCAGATCTACCTCGGCGTCCCGCTCTGC
>JANQGU010000422.1 GCA_028282935.1 Kiloniellales bacterium | reverse complement strand
GCCATGTTTGCTGGCCTCCTAATCCAGCAAACAGCTTGAATCACATCCCAAACAAAAAGGGAATCCCTAACGATTCAGCCTAAGACGGGATTGCTCTAGAGGGCCGCAGACTTCACGTCGAGATCACGAAGGCGCCAGGCGTGACGGCGGTCACATTGAATCCTGGCGGGGGCACCCATCTCCGCCTCATCGCAGAGAGAAACCCCGCCGCGCCGCCTGCGCCGGAGCAAGTGAGGAAGAACCATGACCACGTTTCGCAACCGTACCGCCCGCACCGCCGCCCTGGGTGGCGCCGCCCTGGCCTTCGGCCTCTTCGCCGCGACCGGCTTGGCCGCCGCCGACACGACCAAGACCTCGACCGAGGTCGCCTCGATCACCGCCGAGACCGCCACGGACCGCCTGGGCAACGCGAACCGGGACGCCAGACAGATCGGCTTCGGCCGCCGCGGGGGAACTAAGTGAGCGGTGCCAGACTCTTCGCCTGGCATCCCAAGCTCCTCAGCACCGACCTTCGAACCGGGCAGGGGTCTATCGCAGCGACGCGGTAGACCCCGCCTGCCCGCAGAACCCCGGAAAGCCGAAATCACACCCGCCGCCGTACACCCGAGCCTGGCCAGGGCAGCCAACGCCGGCCGCCGCTTCGGCCCTGGACAGGCTGCAGTCGGCGGGCCAAGAAGGCCTTTCAATCCAGCTTCAGCTTGAAGCCGAGGTGGCTGGCGGTGAAGCCGAGGGAGTCGTAGAAGCGGTGGGTGTCGGCGCGGGAGGCGTCGGCGGTGAGCTGCAGCAGGCCGCAACCCTCGGCCCGCGCCAGGTCGATGGCCTGTCCGAGGAGCCGGCGGCCGAGCCCGCTTCCGCGCTGGTCGCCGGCCACCCGCACCCCCTCGACCTGGGCCCGCCGGGTGCCCTTGAGCGAGATCCCGGGCAGGACCACGAACTGCAGGCAGCCGACGATGCGCCGGCTGCCGTCCTCCTCGGCCTCGGCGAGGATCAGGCGGTTGCCGCCCTGCGCCTGCATCTCGCGAAAGGCGCTGAGGTAGGCCGGGTCCAGGGGAAGCGAGGCGTCCTCGCGGGCGCGGCCGAGGACGTCGTCGGCCAAGAGGGCGACGACCGCCGGCAGGTCGGCCTCCTGCCCCTCGCGAAAGGTGAGCTTCATGGTCTTTCCTCCGCCGCCGCTCAGCCCTGCGGCTCGCCGTGCTCCTTGGGCCAATGGCCGAAGGCGAACCACCAGAGCACCAGCAGCCCGACCAGGGGAATCGGCAGGGTGACGAACCACCAGCCGCTCCAGCCGGCGCGCTTGAAGCTCCAGTAGGCCGGGATGAGCAGCAGCATGCTGCCGAGGCCGTAGGCCACAACGAGATAGATGATCGCGGCCAGGGCGAAGGCGGTCTCGCCGCTCACGGCCGGGCCTCCCGCCAGGTCCAGCGGCGCGCCAGCAGGATGATCCAGGCGAGGAAGAAGCCCAGGTAGGGCAGCAGGCAGATCAGCCCCCAGGCCCAGGAGAAGCCGGCGCGGCTGAAGATCCGCGCCATGGGGATCGCGGTCAGGATGCCGAAGCCCCAGAGCAGCGCGATCTCGAGACCCGAGGGCGCGCCGGACGTAGCCATGAACTCCATGCCGGAGGCTCCCTTTCCGAGCGGCTTGGCCGGCGCCGGGGCCGGCGAATCGGGCGGAGCTTAGCCGGGCGCCGAGGGCCAAGCCAGGCCTTCCGGATCGTTTCGGGATGGCGCTCCGGGCCGCCGCGGGCGCGCCTCAGCGCTCGCCGCGCGGATCCCCGGGCTCCGAGTGCGGCCGCCGCGGCCCCTCCTCGAGCAGACGGCGTCCGGCTTCCCAGTTGTCGGCCTGGGCCGGCGCGTCCGGCGCGGGGTTGACGACCATGTCCCGGCGCAGATCGATGCGCGGCGCCGGGACGAAGCCGCCCTGGGCCGCGTCCGGACCCGGCCGGACCCGGTCCAGATTGGGTTTCGGCCCCTCGACCCGGCATTTCCACGGCATGGCGTAGCACAGGACGGCGGCACCGCCGCCGCTGTCGGCGTTGGGATCCTGGGTCCGGTCGATGCCGCCGCCCGAGGGACGGCCGGGCCGGCGCAGGATGCCCCGGTCGACGTCGCTCACCGAGCGGGCCGGCACCGGCCGCCCCGGCGGATAGTGTTCCCGGTAGACGTTGCCGTCCCGGTCCTGCCCCTCGTAGGTGGTGGAGCCGTCGCGCCCGAAGGTGGTCCGCAGGTAGCTGGTCCGGCCGTCCTCGTGGGTCCGCACGCTGGCGACCTCGCGGATCTCGCCGTTCTTGTCCCGCGTGATCTCGGTTTCGGTCCCCGGTCGCACGCC
>JANQGU010000383.1 GCA_028282935.1 Kiloniellales bacterium | reverse complement strand
GACTTGCCACTTCTGGCGCGGCTTCCTCTGCGTGACCCGGGACCTGACCCCCGCGGTCGACCGACTGGAGGAGGACCCCAGCGTCTTCTACGGCTTCGGCTTCCACGGCAACGGGGTCAACGCCGCGCCCTGGACCGGCCGCGCCCTGGCCCGGCTGATCGCCGACGTGCCCGGCGTTGACCCCGTTGCCGTGGTAGCCGAAGCCGTAGAAGACGCTGGGGTCCTCCTCCAGTCGGCCGACCGCTGGGGTCAGGTCCCGGGTCACGCAGACGAAGCCGCGCCAGAAGTGGCTGATCTCGACCTCGCGCCAGGCTGGGAAGACCTCGCCCAGGCGCCGGGTCAGCCAGGCCTGCATGCGCGCGCCGGCCGCCGGCCGGCCGCTGGTGTCGCCGCGGGCGCCGAACAGCAGCCGCCGGTCCGGCAGCAGGCGGTAGTAGAACAGCAGCGTACGTGTATTCGACAGCGGATTCTCCGTACGCCAGGACTGGGCGGCCAGCTCGGTCTCGGTCAGCGGCCGGGTGGTGACGATGTTCGAGATCACCGGAAGCGTACGGCCATCGAAGGCAGGATCGAGGTCCTCCGGCGTGAAGCCGTTGGTGGCCAGCAGCACGCGGCGAGCCCGCAGCCGGCCGCCGTCGGTCTCCAGCAGGTGCTGGCCGCCGTCCTTGGTCCAATCCCGTACGCGGCTGAAGGGGTGCAGCTTGGCGCCGCGCAGCAGGGCGGCCTTGGCCAGGCCGTGGGCGTACTTCAGGGGATGCAGGCCGAAGCCGGATCGGATCAGCAGGGCGCCGAAGTTCTCGCTCGAGGCGTGGCCGACCTGCTGGAAGGCCTCCGGCGGCAGGACCTCGGTCTCGAAGCCGAACTGGCCGCTGAGCAGCGCCGCCTCGGTCTCCAGCTCCTCGAAGCGCGAGGCCTGGTGGGCGACGACGAAGACCCCGTCGCCCTGGCGATCGAAGTCGATGCCCTCGTCGCCTTCCAGGGCCAGGGCCAGCTCCAGGCCCGCCTTCTGGGAGTCGAAGAAGGCCCGGGCCGCCTCCAGGCCGTAGCGCAGGATCAGATCCCTGGTCGAGAGCTTGGTCGGCGCCATGGTGCAGAAGCCGCCGTTGCGGCCGGAAGCGCCCCAGCCGAGGTGGCCGGCCTCCAGCAGCCGGACGTCGACCTGGTGGTCGCGGGCCAGGTGCAGCGCCGCCGAGAGCCCGGTGTAGCCGCCGCCGATGACCGCGACGTCGCAGCCCTCGCTCCCGGACAGCGGCGCGAGCCGCTCCGGCGCCGGCAGGCTGGCTTCCCAGTAGCTCTCCGCTGCCGACAGGAAGTCGTACATCGCCGGGTCGTAGAGCCGGTAGGACCTGTCCACCATGGCTGCTTGCCGCCGCGCGGGGCGGCCTCCGGATGGCTGCGGACGGGCGGTCGCGGTCCCCTTTGCCGGGAATCGCGGGCCGCGAATCGTGATATCAGGGGCGGATTATCCTCACTTTCGGCGAGCGGCCGCAAGCCATGACCCGACTTCGCGAGACCGACCTCTATCCGCCGATCAAGCGCTTCCTCGAGGGCCAGGGCTACGAGGTCAAGGGTGAGGTCGCCGACTGCGACGTCGTCGCCTGCCGCGACGGCGAGGACCCGGTCGTGGTCGAGCTCAAGACCGCCTTCTCGCTGCCCCTGGTGTTCCAGGGCATCCGGCGCCAGACCGTGACCGACGTCGTCTACCTCGCGGTCGCGCTGCCCGGGGCGGGCGCCGGCGGGCGCGGCTGGCGCCGGCAGTCCCGCGACATCGTGAAGCTCTGCCGCCGGCTGGGCCTCGGCCTGATCACGGTTGCGTTGGAGACGGGCGCGCCGGGGGACGGCACCCAAGGCCCGGGCCATGTCGAGGTGCTCCTGGACCCGGCGCCCTACCGGCCGCGCAAGAGCCCGCAGCGGCGGGGCCGGCTGCTGCGCGAGTTCCAGCGCCGGGTCGGCGACCCCAACTGCGGCGGCAGCAGCAAGCGCCGCCTGGTCACCGCCTACCGCCAGGACGCCCTGCGCTGCGCCGCTTTCCTGGCGCAGGCGGGGCCGGCCCGACTGTCCGAGATCCGCAGCGTCACCGGCGTCGCCGGCGCCGCCCGGATTCTCCAGCGCGACGTCTACGGCTGGTTCCAGCGGGTCGAGCGCGGCACCTACGCGGTGACGCCCCTGGGCCGGCGGGAGCTGGTGGTCTACGCCGACGTGCTGGAAAGCCTGGGTCTCACGGCCCGGGCGGCGGCCGAGTGAGCGGGCTCCGGGCGCCTCCCCTGGCGAAGCGGCTCACCCCGACCGCCTAACCTCCTATGGCTGAGCGAGCCGACGCGCGGCATGCGCCTTCATCGCCGCGGTCAGATATGCCGCGAAGCCGACCGCGATCGTTTCGTAGCGTGCCCTGAAATCAGGATGGGAGGAATAGAGGTCTGCGAGCCCGGCATAAGCCTCGGGCGTACAGTCGCGGCCCCACATCGATGCTACCCAAGCGTGATGTCGGGCGAGCAAGGGGTCCAGCGCCTCTGAGTCCGATGCCACGCCCCGTCTCAGGCAATCCGCGAGATCGGCTTCCAGATCGGCAAGTTCGGCCATCGTCTCGCGCCGCTCCGCTTCGGACATCCCGGCAAGACGCTGCTTGCTCTTCTCGATGCGTTCGCGCATGTCGCCACCGTGTCTCGCAACCATCCAGTCTTCGTAATCAGCCTGCTTCTCGGAGGAAAAGCCGAAGTACAACTCCGCGTTCTTCATCGTGAGGTCTCCCGTCAGCCGGTCGATCGTGCGGTCGATCGTCCTGATGAGTTGACGATGGCGCTGGGCCTCGCGTTCGAGCCGCGATCTGTGCTGTCGCAATGCGGCGACGGTGTCGAAGCCGGGCTCGTCGAGCAACGCCGCAATCTCCATCAGCGGGATGCCGAATTCCCGATAGAAGAGGATCTGCTGCAACCGCAGCAGCTCGTCCTCGCCGTAGTAGCGATAGCGGTTCTCGCCGACACACGCCGGCTCGAGAAGGCCGATTTCGTGGTAGTGGTGCAAAGTCCGGACCGAGACGCCCGACAGCTTTGCGACCTCTTTGACGGTGTATCTCTTCATAGCCCGCGCCTCCGCGAAACTGGGATAGCCCCTCACGCCAGGTGAGGGTCAAGCCCTATTCCGGCGTCGGGTCGGAAACCCACACTGCAGCGGCGGCCAGGTGCCGTCCGGCCGCCGCCTATCGCCAGGCCGCGCGAGACGCTGCGTCGGCTATCCGATCCAGCCAAGCTGGCCGAGACCCGCGCCGCCAGCAGAGTCGCCACCGCCGCTCGGATCCTCCAGCGCGACGTCTAGCAGGCTGTTGAAGAAGTTGGCCAGGGCCGGGCGATGAAGTGGGAGTCGTCGCCGTTGTGGAAGCGGATTTCTCCGGTGAGCGATCCGTCCTCTT
>JANQGU010000303.1 GCA_028282935.1 Kiloniellales bacterium | reverse complement strand
TATTCGTGGGTCTTCACTTCCTTTGGAACGCCAACAAGCATGACTTTTTCCCGTCCTTGGCTCGCCGTGCCGCCCCAGCTTGATCTGGGGGCGGCGCCGTTTCTCGTTGTAGTCGTAACAAGGGGCCGCCGGTCCGGCGGCCCCTCACTCTGCGCTTTGAGGCGCGGCTTAGTCCAGATGCTGTAGAACGTCGCGCAGGGTGTCGACGATCTCGTCGATCTGCGCCTTCTCGATGATCAGCGGCGGCGACAGCGCGATGATGTCGCCGGTGACCCGGATCATCAGGCCCTTCTCGAAGCACTTGACGAAGGCGTCGTAGGCCCGCTCGGTCGGCTTGCCGGGCCGCGGCTCCAGCTCGATGGCGCCGACCATGCCGATGTTGCGCACATCGATGACGTGCTTCTCGCCCTTGAAGCTGTGCATGGCGTCTTCCCAATAGCCGGACAGCTCCGCCGCGCGGTCGAAGAGGCCCTCTTCCTTGTAGACCTCCAGGGTCGCCAGGCCGGCCGCCGCGGCCACGGGATGGCCGGTGTAGGTATAGCCGTGGAACAGCTCGATGGTGCCGCCGCTGGAATCGGCGGCGTCGATGAAGGTCTCGTAGATGCCCTTGCGGCAGATCACCGCGCCCATGGGGATGGTGCCGCTGGTCAGGCCCTTGGCGCAGGTGATGAGGTCCGGCTCGACCCCGAAGTACTCGGTCGCGAAGCCCTTGCCGAGGCGGCCGAAGCCGGTGATGACCTCGTCGAAGATCAGCAGGATGCCGTGCTTGTCGCAGATCTCGCGCAGGCGCTGCAGGTAGCCCACCGGCGGCACCAGCACGCCGGTCGAGCCGGCGACCGGCTCGACGATCACCGCAGCGATGGTCGAGGCGTCGTGCAGGGCGACCAGGCGCTCCAGCTCGTCGGCCAGGTGAAGGCCCCAGTCCGGCTGGCCGCGCGAGAAGGCGTTGTGCTCCAGGCTGTGGGTGTGGGGCAGGTGGTCGACGCCGTTGATCAGGGGCCCGAAGAACATCCGGTTCTTGACGATGCCGCCGACCGAGATGCCGCCGAAGCCGACGCCGTGGTAGCCGCGCTCGCGGCCGATCAACCGGGTCCGGGCGGCGTCGCCGCGCATGCGGTGATAGGCCAGGGCGATCTTGAGGGCGGAATCGACCGCCTCGGAGCCGGAGTTGCAGAAGAAGACGTGGTCGAAGTTGCCCGGCACCAGGTTGGTCAGGCGCGAGGCCAGCTCGAAGACCAGGGGATGGCCGAGCTGGAAGGTCGGCGCGAAGTCCAGGCGCGCGACCGCCTGCTGCACGGCCTCGACGATCTTCTGGCGGCCGTGGCCGGCGTTGCAGCACCAGAGGCCGGCCGTGCCGTCCAGGATCGGACGGCCGTCGACGCTGGTGTAGTGCATGTCCTTGGCCGAGGCGAGCAGGAGGGGATGCTGCTTGAACCTGCGGTTCCAGGTGAAGGGCATCCAGAAGGCTTCGAGGTTGTTCGGCGAGCTGTCGAAATCGATGGCAGCGGCCTTCGGGTCCATGGCGGGCCTCCCAGTCTCTTTTCGCGGCGTCTTTCCGTTCGGCGCGGAGCTTATCATGATTAGGAAATTTGACAAAGAAGCATCGAAACCGC
>JANQGU010000212.1 GCA_028282935.1 Kiloniellales bacterium | reverse complement strand
AAGGCCCGGCGGGCCGGCTCGACCTCGGCCTTGTTCTGGCCGACGATGTCGAAGGCCGTGCCGTGCGCCGGCGTGCCGATCGGGAACGGCAGGCCGGCCAGGACCGAGACGCCCATATGGAAGCCGAGCAGCTTGATCGCGATCTGTCCCTGGTCGTGATACATGCTGACCGCGCAGTCGTAGTGACCGTCGCGGACCTTGAGGTAGAGCGTGTCGGAGGGGAACGGCCCCTCGCAGGCGATCTGCAGCCGCTGCGCCTGCCGGACCGCCGGGGCGATGATCTCGATCTCCTCGCGGCCGATGTTGCCGCCCTCGCCGGCGTGGGGATTGAGCGCCGCGACCGCGATCCGCGGCCGGCTGAAGCCGGCGGCCCGCAGGGTCTCGTCGGCGAGCCGGATCGACGCCAGGATTTCCTCCTGTGAGAGATGGTTGGCGACCTCCCTTAAGGGGATATGCGAGGTCACCCGGGCATTCCACATGCCGTCGATGATGTTGAATTCGCTGACCCGGCCCCGGTGCCCGATCCGCTCCTTCGCCCACTGGGTCTCGTCCTCGACCCCGAGGCCGGCGCGGTGCAGGGCATCCTTGTTGAAGGGCAGGAAGCAGAGGCCGTCGGCCCGGCCCTCGGTACAGAGGTCGAGGGCCAACCCGTAGCCGGCCAGCACCGCCGCCCCGGCCACCGCGGAGACCTCGCCCGGCCGGAGTGCCTCGAACTCGGCGATCGGCAGGTCGAGCAGATAGGGCCGGTCTTCGGAGAAGTCCGCCTCTGCCGCCTCGGAGATCACGCGGGGCTCCAGCGACAGCCCGGCGACCCGGCAGCCGGCCTCGAAGACCCGCCGGTCGGAGATGACCAGGATCCGCGCCGCCGCGCGCAGCTCCTCGATGGAGAGCAGCTTGGCCAGCAGCTCCGGCCCGATGCCGGTCGCGTCACCCTGGAGCAGTGCGATGGTTGGTTTCATGATCGGGCCCTATCGGTAGAAGATCTCGACGAGAGTCATGGGAACGAAGGGAACGTAGGTCACCAGCAGCAGCAGCGCGAGCAGGACCAGGATGAACGGAAGGTTGGCCTTGGTCGCGTCCCAGATGTCGGTCTTGGCGATGCTGCAGGCGGTGACCAGCACGCTGGCGACCGGCGGCGTCTGCTGGCCGATCGCGAGGTTCAAGGTGAGGATGATGCCGAAGTGGACCGGATCGATCCCGACCGCGTGGACCAGCGGCAGGACGATCGGCACCACCAGGATGATCGCCGCGGCACCGTGCAGGAACATGCCCAGGACCAGCAGCAGCAGGTTCAGCATCAGCAGCACCAGGATCTTGCTGCTCGTGGCCTCGGTGATCGCCCGGGCCAGGCTCTGCGGCAGCTCGATCTCGGTCAGGTAGAGGCCCAGCACCGCGCTGGTCGCCACCAGCAGCATCACCACCGAGGTCTGGGTCACGCCCTCGATCAGCGCCTGGTAGAACTGCCGCAGATCCAGTTCCCGGTAGACGAAGGCGCCGATGACCAGGGCCGCGACCACCGCCAGCCCCGCCCCTTCGGTCGCGGTGACGATGCCCCCGAAGATGCCGCCCAGGATGATCACCGGCAGCAGCAGCGCCCAGGCGGCGGCCTTGAAGGCCGTCCAGAGCCGCGCCAGCGAGAAGGCCTCCTCGCGCGGCAGGTCGTAGCGGACCGCCAGCCAGTGGCAGAGGCAGAGCATGGCGAAGCCACCGAGCAGGCCCGGCAGGACGCCGGCGACGAAGAGCTGGACGATCGAGGTGTCGGCCAGGGCGCCGTAGAGGATCATCGGAATCGAGGGCGGGATGATGATCGCGAGAGAGGCCGAGGAGGAGGTCACCGCCGCCGCCATGGTCGCCTTGTAGCGCCGCGCCTTCATCGCCGGGATCAGCACCGAGCCGATCGCCGCGACGTCGGCGACGGCCGAGCCCGAGATCTCGGCGAAGAACAGCGAGACCCCGACGTTGACCATGGCCAGGCCGCCGCGCACGAAGCCGATCAGGGCGGAGACGAAGGCGATCAGCCGGCGCGAGATGCCGCCGGTGTTCATCAGGGCGCCGGCCAGGATAAAGAGCGGAATCGCGATCAGCGGGAAGCTGGTGGCGCCGTCGAACATGCTCAGCGCCGCGTTGTAGAGGCCGAAGACCCCCTTGGAGGCGACCATGCCGACCAGGGCCACCGCGCAGATCGCGACCGCGATCGGCACGTTGAGCAGGATCAGGGCCAGGAGCCCCAGGAAGACCAGCAGCGCGCTCATGCCGTGGAGCCCCGGTCCGGCCCTTCCGCCCTCGCCCGCGCGATCTCCGCCTCGATCTCCAGTGCCTCGGCGTCGTGGCCGGCCAGCAGGCGGCGCCAGGCCTCGGGCGTCGAGAGGCCCTGGGCCAGGACGAAGAGCAGGCAGCCGATCGGCACCACGGCCTGGGTGACCTGCAGCGGGACCCAGTCGAGAGAGACCAGGGTCTCGCCGGCCATGACGCGGAGCACGTACCAGCCGGCATAGGCGAGCGACAGGAAGACCGCGTAGACCACGGCCTCCGCGGCCAGGAAGGCCGGCACCCTGGCCGCGCGCGGCAGCCCGAGGACCAGCCCCGAGAAGCCGAGGTGGCTGCGTCGCAGCGCCGCCAGGGCGGCACCGTAGTAGGTCAGCCAGGCGAGCATCACCGAGGCGACCTCGTCGTACCAGTGGAAGGAGGAGTTGAAGACGTAGCGCGCCACGACCGCCGAGATCACCACCAGCGCCAGGCTCACCAGCAAGGCGACCGTGATCCCCTCCAGCAGGCGATGCAGAACCGCTGCGGCGCGCCGCATAGCGCTCCTCCGATCAGGTCAGGGCGAACCGGGCCCAAAAGGACCGGGACGCCGCGATCGTCGTCCGCGGCGCCCCGTCAAGGTCGGTTCAGGGACTCTCTGCCAGGGCAAGGGCCTTGTCGATCAAGGCCTTGCCGCTCGGCACCTCGCTCGAGAACTGAGCGTAGATCGGCTTGGAGGCCTCGACGAAGGCGGCACGGTCGGCGACGTTCAGCTTCATACCGGCGCCGACCAGCTTGTCCTTCAGGCTCTGGTCGCCCTCGGCGCCCTTGCCGCGCGCCCAGAGCGCCATCTCGGCGGCCGTGTCCTTGAGGACCTCCTGGACCTCGGGATCGAGTGCGCCGAAGGCCGCCTTGCCGGCAGTCGGATAGGCCGGGCTGTAAACATGGCCGGTGACCGAGAGATAGCTCTGGACCTCGGCGAACTTGGCCGACCAGATGTTGGTGTAGGGGTTCTCCTGGCCGTCGATGACCCCGGTCTGCAGGGCGACGAAGACCTCGGAGAAGGCCATCGGCGTCGGGTTGGCGCCCCAGGCCTCGAACATCTTCACCCGCCACTTCGACTTCGGCGTGCGCAGCTTGACGCCGTCAAGGTCCGCCGGCGAGTTGATCGGGCGCCGGTTGTTGGTGATGTGGCGGACGCCGTTCTCCCAGACCGCCAGCACCTGATAGCCCTTGGCCTCGGCGGCCGGGGCGATCTCGGGCCAGAAGACGTCCTTCTCGATGCGCGCCACGTGGTCCCGGTCCTTGACCAGGAAGGGCATGTCGAAGAGCCCGAACTCGTCGGCGACCGAGGACATGATCGAGCTGGGCAGCGCGATGTGGACGGTGCCCAGCTTCAGCTTCTGCATCAGCTCCTTGTCCTTGCCGAGCTGCGCGGAGTCGAAGAGCTTGACCTTGGCCTTGCCGGCCAGGCGCTCGTTGGCGTGCTTGGTGAACTCGGCGGCGGTCATCTGCTGCAGCGAGCCGGGCTTGGCGCTGATCGCGAAGATGATCTCCTGCTCGGCACTGGCCGTGCCGCTGAGCGCTGCCAGCGCCACGGCGCCGAGAAGGACGCCCGCGAGGGCGCGCTTGGTGATGAACATGGCTTCCTCCCTCTTCACAGGGCCGGCTGAGCGGCCGGCGTCGTCCGGCGTTCTTTTGATTCTTCGCCGACGAGAAAGCAGATTGCATACCAAATCTTCTGATGTCAACCGGGCACCAATCGCCGTTTCACTGTCCTTGTTTATAAAAAACAGCATGTTATGGGATGATTTTTGAGTTTCTGAAGAAGACGTTCTTTCGGCGGCAGGGCGTCGCACAGCTTGGTATGCTATTTTTGACCGGTCGGCGGACGCCGCGGCTTCGCCTTTCGGCCCACCCGAGGTAGACTGCGCCATGGACCGCGACAGCCAAACCACCGAGCCGGAGCCTGAAGGCGGCGGCGATCTCGGCGCCACGACCCCGCCGGACCGCCGGCAGCAGACCCGGGCCGAGACCGTCGCCGGGCGCCTGCGCGACATGATCGCGCAGAACGTCCTGCAGCCGGGGGACCGGATCCGTGAGCGCGCCATCGGCGAGGCCCTGCAGGTCTCTCGGACCCCGATGCGCGAGGCGCTGCGCATCCTGGCGGCTGAGCGCCTGGTCGAGTTGCTGCCCAACCGGGGCGCGGTGGTCTGCGATCCCAGCCCGCGGGAGATCCGCGACCTTCTGGCCGTCCTGGCCGCCCTCGAGGCGCTGGCCGGCGAGCAGGCGGCCGCCGCCGCGACGGATGCCGAGGTCGCCGAGATCCGCGCCCTGCACTTCGAGATGCTCGCCGCCTTCGAGCGCCAGGACCGCCTCGCCTACTTCAAGCTCAACCAGGCCATCCATCGCGCGATCGTCGCCGCCGGCCACAACGCGCCCCTGGCCGAGCTTCACGCCCAGCTCAACGCCCGGCTCTACCGGGTGCGCTACCAGTCGAACCTGAACAACGCGGCCTGGCACGGCGCGATCGAGGAGCACGAGCAGATCCTCGGCGCCCTCACCGCCCGCGACAGCGCGGCCCTGGCCCGGATCCTGCGCGCCCACCTCGGCAGCACTTGGGCCAAGGTCAGCGAGACCCTGGAGGTCGACACCGGCGAGCTGCGGCCGTGATCGGCGAGCGCGCCGCCTGCGGCCTCCGCCAGGCACGGCGCGAGGACCTGGACCGCCTGTTCGAGATCCGCAACGCGGTGGACGAGAACACCCAGGACGACCCCTACGAGGTCTTCATCGACATCGGCGGCCGCCTCATCGACCGGGGCCTGGTCTGGGTCTGGGCGGAGGCCGGCCGGATCCTCGGCTTCGTCGCCGCCGAACCGGACAGCGACTTCGTCGAGGTGCTCTACGTCGACCCCGACGCCCAGGGCCGCGGCATCGGCCGCGCCTTGCTCGCCCGCTGCTGCGACCACCTGCGGGACGCCGGCTATGACAGCGCCACCCTCTACACCCGGGAAGGCACCCGCGCCGAAGGATTCTACCGCGCCCTCGGCTGGACCCGGGACGGCGTCACCGACGCTGGCCACCCGATCTTCCGCAAGGCGCTGCGCTGAGCGAAGGGCCAGCGCGCCTCAGCCCGTGCTATCCGCTTCTTTCAGCACCCGCGGATCGGTCTCCTCGAGGCGCCAGCGGAGGCCGGCGAGGGCCAGGTCGTAGAGCGCCGGATCGGCGTCGAAGCGGCCGCCGCGGATCGCCTCGGCCAGTTGCCGGCGGAGGTCCTGTTCCGCCCCCGCAGCCCTGTCCAGAAGCTTCGCCATCGACTCAGCCTCGTTTTCAGGCGCCGCGCTCTCCAGCTCCCGCTCGGCCATGCCCAGGGCCGAGAGCACCATCAGGGCCTCCAGGTGGCGCTCCTGCGGCAGCGACGGCAGCAGGTCCTGCTTGAGGACCGCCCGGGCGATGCGCAGCAGGGCCGCGCCGGAGGTCTGGTGCCGTTTCACGAGGCCGCGCTCCAGCGCGCCGGCGGGGTCAGGCGCAGGACCTCCCAGGCCAGGGTCTCGGCCCGGCGGCCGGTCAGGGCGAGGTCGAGGGAGTCCTCGGCGCCCGAGGCGTGGCGCTGGCCCTGCTGCAGGGCGATGACCGCCCAGCGCAGGTGGGCCATGACCTCCCAGTAGGCGACCGCCTTGGGATCGATCTCGCGCCCCGAGCTGCGCCGGTAGCCGCGATAAAAGGCCGCCCGCGGCCCGATGCCGCCGGCCTCCAGCTCGTCGCGGCCGAAGCGCCAGCACTTGGCGCAGAACCAGCCGAGGTCGCTCATGGGATCGCCCCAGGCGCTGAACTCCCAGTCCAGGACCGCCGTCAGCCGGCCTGCGTCGACCATGTAGTTCCCGGTCCGAAAGTCCTGATGCACAAGGACAAGCTCCCCCGCCGGCGGGGCCTCGAGCTCGCACCAGCGCAGGCCCCACTCCAGGGCCGGGTCCCACCACGCCAGGGCGTCCAGATGGGCCCGGTAGGCCGACACAGCGGCCAGGGCCGGGCTGCCCTCGGGCAGCGGCAGGAAGCCCAGGTCGGGGCGCGGCGGGGCGATGCCGTGGATTAGGCCGAGCTCCTCGCCGAGGCGCTCGACGACCGCGGCACCGTCGCCCAGGACCTCAGGCTCGCGCACCAGGCGATGGCCCCTGGCCTCGCCTTCGACCTTGCGCATGACGTAAAAGGGTCCGCCCAAGGCCTTGTCAAGGCAGAGAAAAAGCGGTTCCGGTACGGTCACCCCGGCCTCGAAGGCCGCCGTCAGCAGGGCGAACTCCTCGGCCTTGCCGTGGCTGACCGCCACCCCGGAGGGCGCGTCGCGGCGCAGGACCAGCTCCTGTCGCCCGGCCAGCGGCCCGCCCTCGAAGTCGACCAGCAGCAGGCGGTTGTCCTGGATCGCGCCGCCGGTCAGCTGGGCATCGGTGACGATCCTTGCCGTCTTGGCCCCGGCCGCCTCGGCGAGGAAGGCCTCCAGAGCGCGGCCCTCGCTCACGCCCAGCCCCAGAAGTCCTGGCCCTCCTCCACGAGGAAGCGCGCAAGGACCATCTTGTGGACCTCGGAGGCGCCGTCGACCAGGCGCGCCTGGCGGGCGTAGCGGTACATCCATTCCAGGACCGTGTCCTTGGAGTAGCCGCGGGCGCCGCAGAGCTGGATCGCCGTGTCGACCGCCTTGTGCAGGGCCTCGGAGACCTGGATCTTGGCCATGGAGACCTCCTTGCGGGCGAAGTCGCCGCCGTCCAGCTTCAGCGCCGCCTTCATGGTCAGCAGGCGGCCGACCTCGATCGCCATGGCCGCCTCGCCCAGCATCCACTGCACGCCCTCGCGGTCCTTCAGCTTGCTGCCGAAGCTCTCGCGCTCAGAGACGTAGCCGGCGGCGATCTCCAGGGCCCGCTTGGCCATGCCCAGCCAGCGCATGCAGTGGGTCAGGCGCGCCGTGCCCAGGCGGATCTGGGTCACCTTGAGGCCGTCGCCGACGCCGAGCAGGCGGTTCTCGTCGGGGATCTCCAGGCCGTCGAAGGCCAGCTCGCAGTGGCCGCCGTGCTCCTCCGGGCCCATGATCGGGATCCGGCGCAGGATCTCCCAGCCCGGCTGGTCGCGGTCGAAGAGGAAGGCGGTCAGGCCCTTGCGCGGGTCGTCCGAGGTCTTGGCGACCAGGATGAAGTGCTGCGCCACCCCGGCCCCGGTGATGAACCACTTGCGGCCGTGGATGGTCCAGGCGCTGTTGCCCTTGCGCTCGGCCACGGTTTGCATGGCCGAGGGGTCGGAGCCGGCGCCGGGCGCGGGCTCGGTCATGGCGAAGGCCGAGCGGACCTCGCCGTCGACGATGGGCTGCAGCCAGCGCGCCTTCTGGTCCTCGCTGCCGATCTTCTCCAGGAGGATCATGTTGCCGTCGTCGGGCGCCGCCGAGTTGAAGACCGCGGGGCCGAAGATCGAGCGCCCCATCTCCTCGTAGCAGGCGGCCATGCCGGCGACCGGCAGGCCCCGCCCGCCCCTGGCCTCGGGCATCTGCAAGGCCCAGAGGCCCTGCGCCTTGGCCTTGGCCCGCAATTCGTCCAGCAGGTCCAGGCGGATGTTCTCATGGTCGTCGTAGGACTCGGGCTCGGCCTCCAGCGGCAGGATCTCCGCGGCGACGAAGGCGCGGATCCGCTGGCGCAGGTCTTCGATTTCGGGCGGCAGGGCAAAATCCATGGGGCGGGCTCGCGTCGGGCTGGGTTTCGTTTCGGAGGGCTTCAGATCACCGCGGACAGCCCGCCGTCGATGGTGATCACGCTGCCGTTCATGTAGCGCGAGGCCTCCGAGGCCAGGAGCAGCAAGGGCCCGCTCAATTCCTCCAGATCGCCGAAGCGGCGCTGCGGGACCCGCTTCAGCATGGCCTGCCCGGCCTCGCTGGCCAGGAAGTCGCGGTTGAGGTCGGTCTCGAAGTAGCCCGGCGCGATGGCGTTGACCCGGATGCCCTCGCGGGCCAGGTCGCCGGCCAGCGAGCGGGTCAGGTTGACCACCGCGGCCTTGGAGGCGCAGTAGGCCGGGATCCGCGCGGTGCCGACCAGGCCGAGGACCGAGGCGATGTTGACGATCGAGCCGCCGTGGCCCTGCTCGGCCATGTGGCGGGCGGTCTCCTGGGCCATCAGCCAGACGCCCTTGAGGTTGGTGGCGACGACCTTGTCCCAGTCCGCCTCCTCGACCTCCAGCGCGCGGCCCGGGGTCACCGTTCCGGCGTTGTTGACCAGGACCGAGATGGCGCCCAGCTCGGTCTCGGCATGGGCGACGCAGTCGCGCACGCTCTGGGCGTCGGTGACGTCCAGGGCGACCGGGATCGCGCGGCCGTCGAAGCCCTTCACCTCCTCGCAGAGCTCGACCAGCCGGTCGACCCGCCGCGCCGCCACCGCCACCTTCATCCCGGCGCGCGCCAGGGTCAGGGCGAAGTGGCGGCCCAGGCCGCTGGAGGCACCGGTCACGATGGCGGCCTTGCCGTCCAACCCCGGCCAGGACGCCGGGCAAATCTCGCTCATAGTCTGATCCTCTTGCGCCGCCGGCCGAACCAGAAGGAGCCGGCCGCCGTGGTGCCGGCGACCGCCAGGGCCGCGGGCCAATAGCTGGTGGCGATGGTCAGGGTGATCCAGCCGGCCTGCCACAGGCCGAAGGACGAGCAGGTGCAGACCACCCAGGCCAGCAGTCTGAGCCAACGCCGGTCGGCCATGATGAGGGCCACCGACGAGGTCGTGAAGACCACCAGCCAGGCGAAGAACAGGGCCAGCTGCTGCTCGCTGTAGGGGTTCAGCGAAGCTTCGAGCCCGATCCAGAAATCGTTAATCCAGTCAATCATCTAGGCAAGGCTCTTGGCCTTTTCTCGCAGAACGAACTTCTGGATCTTCCCGGTCGAGGTCTTGGGCAGCGGCCCGAAGATCACCGTCTTCGGCGCCTTGTAGCGGGCCATGTTGTCCTTGCAGAAGGCGATGATCTCGTCCTCGTCGACAGCCTGCCCGTCCTTCAGGGTGACGAAGGCGCAGGGGGTCTCGCCCCAGGTCTCGTCGGGCCGGGCCACGACCGCCGCCTCCAGGACCTTGGGGTGACGGTAGAGCGTCTCCTCGATCTCGAGGCTGGAGATGTTCTCGCCGCCGGAGATGATCACGTCCTTGGCCCGGTCCTTGACCTCGATATAGCCGTCCGGGTGCAGGACCGCGAGGTCGCCGGTATGGAACCAGCCGCCGGCGAAGGCCGCCTCGGTCGCCGCCGGGTTCTTCAGGTAGCCCTTCATCACCGTGTTGCCGCGCAGCATGATCTCGCCGAGGGTCTCGCCGTCGGCCGGCAGCGGCGCCAGGGTCTCGGAATCGCGCACCGTGGCGTGCTCCAGGGTCAGCAGGGAGACGCCTTGGCGCGCCATCTTGGCCGAACGCGCCTGCAGGTCCAGGCCGTCCCAGTCGTCCTGCCAGGCGCAGAGGGTCGCCGGCCCGTAGCACTCGGTCAGGCCGTACATGTGGGTGACCCGGAAGCCCTGGGCCTCCATGGCCTCGATCACGGCGCTGGGCGGCGCGGCGCCGCCGGTCACGATTTCCACGGTCTGCTCGAAAGCCAGCTTCACGCTCTCCGGGGCGTGGATCAGCATGTTGAGGATGATCGGCGCGCCGCACATATGGCTGACGCCCTCGTCGCGGATCAGCGGGTAGATCAGCGCCGGATCGACCCGACGCAGGCAGACGTGGGTGCCGGCCGCGGCGGTCACCGCCCAGGTGTAGGTCCAGCCGTTGCAATGGAACATCGGCAGGGTCCAGAGGTAGACCGCCTGCGGCGTCAGGCCGAAGGCGATCAGGTTGCCGACCGCGTTCAGGTAAGCGCCGCGGTGGTGATAGACCACGCCCTTGGGGTTGCCGGTTGTGCCGGAGGTGTAGTTCAGGCAGATCGCGTCCCATTCGTCCTCGGGCAGGACCGGCGCGAAGGCCGGATCGCCGCCGGCCAGGAAGGCCTCGTAGTCGAGCTCGCCGCGCAGGCTGCCGCCCTCGCCCTCCGGATCGTCGATGTCGATGACCAGGGGCCTGGTCTCCAGCCGTGCCAGGGCCGCCTCGACGACCTCGGAGAACTCCCGGTCGGCGATCAGCACCTTGGCGCCGCCGTGCTGCAGGATGAAGGCGATGGTGGCCGCGTCCAGGCGGGTGTTCAGCGCGTTCAGCACGGCCCCGGCCATGGGCACGCCGTAGTGGGCCTCAAGGAGCGGCGGGATGTTAGGGGCCAGGACCGCGACGGTATCGCCCCTGCCGACGCCGCGGGCGGTCAGGGCGGCGGCCAGGCGCCGGCAGCGCTCCTCCATCTGCCGATAGGTGAAGCGCGAGGCGCCATGGACCACGGCCAGCTTGTCCGGATAGACCGCCGCCGCCCGCCGCAGGAAGGACAGCGGGGTCAAAGCCGCGGAATTGGCCGCGTTCCGGTCCAGGTGCTGGTCGAAGATCGAAGGCTCTGCTGGCATCCCGCCTCAGGTCACGCTTTCTTGTTTCGGCCGGGACCTGGCGGTGCAGACGCGGCCGTATCCCCTGCGCTATGCTGGGGCGTCGACCCTCGTAAGGTCAAGGCTTCCGGAGGCCCGTCATGCGGCTGGACATCTTTTCCGACCCGATCTGTCCCTGGTGCTTCATCGGCAAGCGCCGCCTGGAGCGGGCCCTCGCCGCCCGGCCGGACCTGGAGATCGACGTCCATTGGCGGGCTTTCCAGCTCAACCCGGAGATGCCCGCCGAGGGCATGGAGCGCCAGCTCTACCTCGAGCTCAAGTTCGGCGGGCCGGCGGCCGCCCAGCGGATCTACAACACCATCGCCGAGGCCGGGGCCGGCGAGAAGATCGACTTCGACTTCGGCGCCATCCGCCGAACGCCGAACACCATCAACGCCCACCGCCTGATCCGCCGCGCCGCCGCCGACGGCAAGCAGGACGCCGTGGTCGAAGCGCTGTTCCGCCGCTATTTCCTGGCCGGTGAGGACATCGGCGGCACGGCGACCTTGCTGGAGGTGGCGGCGGAAGCCGGACTCGAGCCGGCGGGCTTGGAGGCCTTCCTGGCCGGGAGCGAGGAAAGCGAGACGGTTCGCGGCGAGGACGCCTCGGCCCGCCGCACCGGAATCCAGGGCGTGCCCACCTTCATCTTCGCCAACCGCTTTGCGCTTTCGGGCGCGCACGAGCCGGAAGTCCTGATCCAGATGTTCGAGCTGGCCGAGCAGGACGCGACTCCGGAAGCGCTTGCAGGCCCCTGAACCGAAAGCGTCGCTAGTCGCGACATCCGCCTGGAATCGCGCCCCAAAGCGTCAGCAGCCCGCTGCGCGCAGCCTGCCCCCTTTTCCTGCGACCTTAGTGTGACTATTTTGAGGTCTGAGAAAGGGCAGCGATGGCCTTTTCGGCAGCTTTGCGGGGGGAAGGGTTATCTGCGGACTCCCGATCGCTGTCCTCGATCGCTCCCCTAAGTGTGGAACGCTTCCAGGTTGGCGAGATGCTTGACTACAACGCTTTCGATGCCGCGCCTCTAAAGCGCGATCCCTTCGAGTTCATCGTCGTGCCCGAGTTCATTCCGTCTGATGCACTGGAGGAACTCAATCGCGATTTTCCCGAGATCTCTGAGCCAGGCTCCTATCCGATCGAAAGCCTGAGCTACGGGCCGGCCTTCCAGCGCTTCGTCGAGGAGCTGAAGGGGCCCGAGATGACCCGGCACTTCTCGGAGAAGTTCGGGATCGACCTGACCGATCATCCGATCATGGCCACGGTGCGCGAGTACTGCCAGGAATCCGACGGCGCGATCCACACCGATTCCAAGACCAAGGTCATCACGATCCTGTTCTACTTCAATCAGGAATGGCCCCATGAGGGCGGGCGCCTTCGGCTGCTCAGGTCCGCCGAAGATCTGGAGGACTACGAGGCCGAGGTTTCGCCCGAAGGCGGGGCGATGCTGGCCTTCCGGCGCAGCAACTGCTCCTACCATGGCCACAAGCCCTTCTCGGGCCATCGGCGCATTCTGCAGATGCACTGGGTCGACCCGAAGCGGATCGCCAAGAACGAGCGCAAGCGGCGTTCGCTGTGGTGGAAGTTCCGCAAGGCGCTGGAAGCCTCGCCGAGCTGAGGCGGTCCCGATCGCCGATCCGGATACCGGTCAGGCCGCTTCCTTCGCGACCTTCGCCAGGTCGTTCAGCAGACGCCGCGCGCCCTCCAGGCGCGCTTGCGCGGTCTCCCAGCTGCGCCGGTAGACCAGGCGCTGGTCCGGCCGCAGCTTGACCAGGCCGGCCTGGGCCCCGATGAAGGCGACCAGGGCCGCCGGGTTGGCGAACTCGTCGTTGTGGAAGGCGATGACCGCGCCCTTCGGCCCGGCGTCCAGCTTCGCGACGTTGGCCTCGCGGCAGAGCTGCTTGATCGCGATCACGTTGAGCAGGTTCTCGACTTCCTCCGGCATGGGCCCGAAGCGGTCCACGAGCTCGGCTGCGAAGGCGTCGATCTCGCTCTGGCCGACCAGGGTCGAAAGCCGCCGGTAGAGGCCAAGACGGACGTTGAGGTCCCTGACGTAAGCCTCTGGAATCAGGACCGAAGTCCCCAGAGAGATCTGCGGTGTCCAGGTCTCGGCCTCGGCCGCCTCGCCGGCCTGGCCGCGGGCCGTCGCCACCGCCTCTTCCAGCATGGCCTGGTAGAGCTCGATGCCGACCTCCCGGATGTGGCCGGACTGCTCTTCCCCCAGCAGGTTGCCGGCGCCGCGGATGTCCATGTCGTGGCTCGCCAGGGTGAAGCCGGCACCGAGGGTGTCCAGGGTCTGCATGACGTCGAGGCGGCGCTCGGCCGCCGGGGTCAGCATGCGTCCCGGCTTGAGGGTGAAGTAGGCGTAGCCGCGCAGCTTCGAGCGGCCGATCCGGCCGCGCAGCTGGTAGAGCTGGGCCAGTCCGAACATGTCGGCGCGGTGCAGGATCAGGGTGTTGGCGGTCGGGATGTCGAGGCCGGACTCGACGATGTTGGTGCTCAGCAGCACGTCGAAGCGGCCCTCGTAGAAGCCGGTCATGACCGCTTCCAGGGCGCCGGCGGAGAGCTGGCCGTGGGCGACGCCGACCTTGATCTCGGGCACCAGCTTCTTAAGCCGCTCCTCGAGCTCCGGCAGGTCCTCGATCCGCGGGCAGACGTAGAAGACTTGGCCGCCGCGGAAGTGCTCGCGCAGGATCGCCTCGCGGACGATCACCGGATCGTAGGGCAGGACGAAGGTCCGCACCGCTAGGCGGTCGACCGGCGGGGTCGCGATCAGGCTCATGTCGCGCACCCCGGACATGGCGAGCTGCAGGGTCCGCGGGATCGGCGTCGCGGTCAGGGTCAGCACGTGGACGTCGGCGCGGAGCTGCTTCAGGCGCTCCTTCTGCTTGACCCCGAAGTGCTGCTCCTCGTCGACGATCAGCAGGCCGAGCCGCTTGAAGGCGATGGACTTGGCCAGCAGGGCGTGGGTGCCGATGACGATGTCGACGCTGCCGTCCTCGATCCCGGCCTTGGTCGCCGCGGCCTCGGCCGGCGGCACCAGGCGCGAGAGCTGGCCGACCTTCAGCGGCAGGCCTGCGAAGCGCTCCTTGAAGTTGCGGCTGTGCTGCCGGGCCAGCAGGGTCGTCGGCACCACCACCGCGACCTGCAGGCCGGTCATCGCGGTGACGAAGGCGGCGCGCAGGGCGATCTCGGTCTTGCCGAAGCCGACGTCGCCGCAGATCAGGCGGTCCATCGGCCGGCCCGAGCCCAGGTCCTCCAGGGTGTCGGCGATGGCGTCGAGCTGGTCGTCGGTCTCCGGATAGGGGAAGCGGGCGCAGAACTCCTCGTAGAGCCCCTCGGGCGGGTTCAGCACCTCGCCGGACTTGAGCTCGCGGGCGGCGGCGATCTTGATCAGCTGGTCGGCGATGTCCTTGACCCGCTGCTTGACCCGCGCCTTGCGCGCCTGCCAGCCGCCGTGGCCCAGGCGGTCCAGGTCGACCGCGGTCTCCTCCGAGCCGTAGCGGGACAGCACCTCGATGTTCTCGACCGGGACGAAGAGCCGGTCGCCGCCCTGGTAGATCACCTTGAGGCAGTCGTGCGGGGCGCCGCCGACGTCCAGCGCCACCAGCCCCTCGTAGCGGCCGATGCCGTGCTCGACGTGGACCACCAGGTCGCTCTCCTGCAGCGAGGAGACCTCGGTCAGGAAGTTCTCCGGACGCCGGGCCCGGCGCGCCGGGCGGGCGATGCGCTCGCCCAGGATGTCCTGCTCGGTCAGCAGGGTCGCGTCCTCGGAGCGGAAGCCGCGCTCGACGCCGAGGGTCACCAGGGCGACGCTCTCCGGCGCCAGGGCCGCCGCCTCCGCCCAGCTCTCGACGGTCGCCAGGCCGGCCAGGCCGTGCTCCCGGAGCAAGGTGCCCAGGCGGTCGCGGGAGCCGTCGCTGTAGCCGCCGATCAGGACCCGCCGGCCCTTGTCCTGCTCCGCCGCGACGTAGGCGCGGACCGAGTCGTAGAGGCCCTCGCCGCCCTTGGCCCGGGCCTCGGCGAAGTCCTGGCCGGAGCGGCCGCCGCCGCTGACCACGCCCGCGGCCTCGGGCGGCGCGGCGAAGGGCGAGAGCTGGCCCACGGCCCGGCCTTCCAGGCCCTGGGCCCAGTCCTCGGCCGAGAGGTAGAGCCGTTCTGTCGGCAGCGGGTTGTAGCCGCCCTCGCCGCCGGCCTCGCGGGTCGTCTGCCGGGCCTCGTAGAAGTCGGCGATGGTCTCCAGGCGCGCGTCCCGGACCTCCTCGGCCTGGTGGTCGAGCAGCACGGCCGCGCCGCCGACCAGGTCGAAGAGGGTTTCCATCTCGTCGTAGAACAGCGGCAGCCAGTGCTCCAGGCCGGCGTAGCCGCGTCCGGCGCTGACCGCCTCGTAGAGCGGGTCGCCGTCGCGGGAGGTCCCGAAGGCCTCGCGGTAGCCGGTGCGGAAGCGGGCGATGCTGGCCTCGTCGAGGATGATCTCCGAGACCGGCTTGAGGACCGCCTCGCCGCGGTTGCCGCTGCTGCGCTGGGACAGGGCGTCGAAGGCGCGGATGGACTCGATCTCGTCGCCGAAGAAGTCCAGCCGCAGGGGCGTCGGGTCGCCGGGCGCGAAGACGTCGACCAGGCCGCCGCGCAGGGCGTACTCCCCGGCCTCGCCGACCGTCTCGACCCGCAGGTAGCCGTTGTCCACCAGGAAGGCAACCAGGGCGTCCGGCGAGACCGCCGCGCCCGGCGCTAGGCGCAGCAGGCGGCCTTCGAAGGCTTGGCGCGGCGGGATGCGCTGCAGCGCCGCGTTGACCGTGGTCAGCACCACCCGTGGGGCCGCTGCGTCCTCTGCGGCCATCAGCCGGGTCATGGCATCCAGGCGCTGGGCCACGATGTCCCTGTGCGGCCCGACCCGGTCGTAGGGCAGGCAGTCCCAGGCCGGGAAGCGGATCACCTCCAGCTCCGGCGCGAAGAAGGCCAGCAGCTCGGCGATCCGCGCCAGGCGGGCGTCGTCCCGCGCGATCTGCAGCACCCTGCCCCGCTCCCGCGCGGTGGCGGCGAGCAGGCGGGCGTCCTGGCCTTCGGGCGCGTCCGCGACGAGGAGGCGCCCGGGCCCGGTGAAGACGTTACCGTCCGGAGTCAAGGTTCGCTGCTGCGTGATCGAAGTTGAGGAGGAGCCGCATGACCGGGCTGTCGGCCTCGGCCGGCAGGGGCGTGCGGCCGCTGATCCAGCCCATGAGGTCGGGATCGGGCAGCTCGAGGATCGCCTCGTAGAGGTCGAGCTCGGCCGAATCGAAGGCCGCCAGATGCGCGTCCGCGAAGCGGCCCATCAAGAGGTCGTTCTCCTTGGTGCCGCGGTGCCAGCTTCGAAAGCGCAGGCGCTTACGGCGGTTCTCCAGGTCTTCGGATGTCATTCTTTACTTCGCGGACAGAGGGCCTTGTCGATCTGGGCTAGGATATAGAAGCTTTGAGGCGGCTTGTCAGCGACCCAATGGATCCCGTGGTGCCCGAATCTTCGGTTCTCTCGCTGTCATGGCCGGGCTTGACCCGGCCATCCATGTTGCCTGCGGCTCGATGGATGCCGCGGGCTTTGCCTTCGGCAAAGACCCTGGGATCAAGTCCGGGCATGACACTACAGGGAAGTCGAGTGCCCGGATCCTGTCCCCAGACTGAGCGAGCAGCCTAGTCCGTGCGCCCGGAAGTCCTCTACCCCCTCTTCGCCCCGGTCACCAGTCTGCCGGGGGTCGGGCCGCGCCTGGCGAAGCTCTTCGAGCAGCTCGCCGGGCCGCACGTCCTGGACCTCTGCTGGCACCTGCCCAGCGGCCTGATCGACCGCCGCTACGCGCCCAAGGTCGCCGCCGCCGAGCCCGGCCGCATCGCCACCCTGACCGTCAGGGTCGGCCAGCACCGGATACCGCACAACCGGCGGCAGCCCTACCGGGTCACCTGCCGGGACGAGAGCGGCAGCCTGGACCTGGTGTTCTTCCACGCCAAGGCGGACTACCTGCAGAAGATCCTGCCCGAGGGCGAGACCCTGGTGATCTCCGGCAAGGTCGAGGTCTTCCACGACCGCCTGCAGATCGCCCATCCGGACCACATCACCCGGCCCGAGGAGCGCGGCAGCCTGCCCAAGGTCGAGCCGGTCTACCCCCTGACCGCGGGCCTGAGCCTCAAGACCGTCGGCAAGGCGGTGCGCGCCGCGCTGGCCGAGCTGCCCGAGCTGCCGGAGTGGCTCGACCCCGCCCATCGGGAGCGCCAGGGCTGGCCGGCCTGGCGGGAGGCCCTGCGTCGCGCCCATGCCCTGGAGAGCGAGCGCGACCTGGAGCCCGAGGCCCCGGCCCGCGCCCGCCTGGCCTACGACGAGCTGCTGGCCAACCAGCTCGCCCTGGCCGTGGTCCGCGCCCGCCAGCGCCGCCAGCGCGGCTCGCCGGTGATCGGGGACGGCCGGCTGCGCGACAGGGTGATCGCCGCCCTGCCCTACGAGCTGACCGGGTCGCAGCGGAGGGCGCTCCAGGAGATCGACGCCGACCTGGCGGCGCCGCTGCGCATGCTGCGCCTGCTGCAGGGCGACGTCGGCAGCGGCAAGACCATCGTCGCCCTGCTGGCCATGCTGGCCGCGGTCGAGGCCGGCTATCAGGCGGTCCTCATGGCGCCGACCGAGATCCTGGCGCGCCAGCACCACGCCGGCATCGCGCCCCTGGCCGAGGCCGCGGGGCTCGAGGTCGCGCTCCTGACCGGGCGGGACAAGGGCAAGGCGCGGCAGGCGATCCTGGACCGCCTGTCCTCGGGCGAGACGCAGATCGCCATCGGCACCCACGCCCTGTTCCAGGACGACGTCGGCTTCGAGAACCTGGGCTTCGCGGTGATCGACGAGCAGCACCGCTTCGGCGTCCACCAGCGTATGCTGCTGGCCGAGAAAGGCCGGAACGTCGACGTCCTGGTCATGACCGCGACGCCGATCCCGCGCACCCTGATGCTGACCGCCTACGGCGACATGGAGGTCTCGCGCCTGACCGAGAAGCCGGCCGGCCGCCAGCCGGTCGACACCCGCGCCCTCCCCCTCTCCCGGGCCGAGGACGTGATCCAGGCGATCCGCCGCGCCCTCGACACGGGCTCCAAGGTCTACTGGGTCTGCCCCTTAGTCGAGGAGTCCGAGGCGGTCGACCTGGCCGCCGCCGATCAGCGGGCCGAGGACCTGAAGGCCCGCTTCGGCACGAGGATCGGCCTGGTCCACGGCCGCATGAAAGCCAAGGAGAAGGACCTCACCATGGCGGCCTTCGCCGAGGGCGGCATCGACCTCCTGGTCGCCACCACGGTCATCGAGGTGGGCGTCGACGTGCCGGCGGCCACGGTGATGGTCGTCGAACACGCCGAGTGCTTCGGCCTGGCGCAACTGCACCAGTTGCGCGGGCGTATCGGCCGGGGG
>JANQGU010000206.1 GCA_028282935.1 Kiloniellales bacterium | reverse complement strand
GGTAACATATCCGGTTAAGATGCTTACAGCCTCTGACGGCAGGGGCGGGCCGCCAGCGCTCAAAACGGGTGGGGAAGCTGTTAGTCGAAGGAGGAAGAGATGCAGAGCGACGTGAAGAAGTTCGATATCGCCGGGCTGAAGCAATGGCTGACCCGGGACATCACGATCAAGCTGCCCGGCTGGGCGATCGCGCTCGGCGGCCTCCTCATCCTTGCCCTGGCGCTCGACTGACCGCGAGACAGCCACCGACCCGCCACCTTTCTGAGATCTGAGCCTTACGGAGACCTGGCGAGGTAGTCCCTCCGGCCCTTCACCGTGACGGCAAGCGCCCGACCGCCCCGAAGCCGGAGACTCGCCGGATCCGGGGCGGCACCCAGGGGGCTAGGTTGTTCGCAGAAGGCGGCGCAGCAGCCGGCGCCCGGCTCGTAACAGGTGCCGCGGCGGCCGCCGTCGCACGACAGGCCCGCAGAACTCGGCCCAAGGCCTGGGCCCGGGTTCCGGCAGGCGGCGGATCATCAAGGAAATCGCGTCGTAGTAAGGTCCCATCCCAAATCTCCCTTGGCGCGCGGAGCTATCCGGCGGCGCTGAGGTCTATGCCGATGTCGCGCAGCAGGTGACGGCTGAGACCCTTGACCGCGTCTCTGACGGCAAGATGCTGCGAGGTTCGAATCCGCCCGGCGATGATGCTGCGGTCCAGGCCGGCCCCGGCACCTGGGTCGAGGGTCGGCTCATCGGCAATGAATGCGGGACAGGCCGGGTTCGTGCAGTAAATTTTGCGGAGGTGCATCCTCGGTCTCCTCGGGTCGTGGCTTCCTGAAGTCTTGCCGCCATGCTAGGCGAAGCCTCCTGACAACATGCTGTCAGGGAGGCTCTGCTAGCCTGCTGCTTCCTGACAGCAGGTTGTCAGGAAGAGACGCTGTCCGAAGCGGGGAGGAAAGCGCGATGCGGCGGGCCGATCGCCTGTTTCAGATCATCCAGATCCTGCGGCGCAAGAAGCTGGTGCGGGCCCGGGACCTGGCCGAGAAGCTCGAGGTCTCCGAGCGGACGATCTATCGGGACATCCGCGATCTGGTCGGCTCCGGGGTGCCGATCGACGGCGAGGCCGGCGTCGGCTACGTGCTGCGCAACGGCTACGACCTGCCGCCGCTGATGTTCAACGAGCGCGAGGTCGAGGCGCTGGTGCTCGGCGCCCGCATCGTCGAGTCCTGGACCGATCCGGAGATGGCCGAATCGGCCGCCAACGTCATCGCCAAGATCGAGGCGGTGGTGCCGGAGGAGCTGCGCTCCCACATGGCGCAGACCGCGCTTCTGGCGCCCGCCGCCCACTACGCCGAGCCGCTGTCGGTGGATCCGCGCACCCTGCGCCGCGCCCTGCGCGACCGCCGCAAGCTGTCCTTCAGCTATCGGGACCGCGAGGAGCGCAGCACCAGCCGCAGCGTCAGGCCGCTGGCGCTGGCCTTCTACGGCCCGGTCTGGCTGCTGGTCTCCTGGTGCGAGCTGCGCCAGGACTTCCGCTGCTTCCGCCTCGACCGCATCGATGCGCTGGAGGTCCTGCCCGAGACCTTTCGTCCGGAGCGCGGCAAGCTGCTGCAGGACTTCCTCAGGCGGGACGCAGAGTAGCCGGGCCCGTTCCAGTCGTCGCGATGGCCGAAGTTGGGCCGAAGTCAGGCGGTGTTCGGCCGGTCCTCGCCGCGCCGCTCGAAGCGCTGGTCGCTGCGCAGCTCGGAGAGGATCGAGTCGATGCGCGCGACCAGCAGCTCGACCTCCGAGGTGGCCCCGGCCGCGCTCTCGCGCAGCGCGCTGGAAAGCTCGGCGACGTCCTGCGCCTCCTTGGCCACGGTCTGGATATTCTTGGAGACCTCGCGATTGCCCGAGGCCGCTTCCTGGATGCTGCCGCTGATCTCCAGAACGGCCGCCTTCTGCTGCTCGGCCGCGGTGTCGATGGCCGCAGAAACCTCGTCCAGGCGGGCGATGACCTCGCTGACGCGTCCGATGGTTTCGACCGCGCCGCCCGTCGCGCCCTGGATCTTCGCGACCTGCTGGGAGATCTCCTCGGTCGCCTTGGCGGTCTCGTTGGCCAGGCTCTTGACCTCGTTGGCCACCACCGCGAAGCCCTTGCCGGCTTCGCCGGCGCGCGCCGCCTCGATGGTCGCGTTCAGAGCCAGGAGGTTGGTTTGGGCCGCGATGTCGGAGATCACCTTGATGATGTCGCCGATCTCCTGGGCGCTGGTGTCGAGGTCGCCGATGACCTGACTGGCGCTGTTCGCCTCGTCGACCGCCTGCTGGGTGACGTCCTTGGACTGGGCGGTCTGGCGCCCGATCTCCTGGACCGAGACCTGAAACTCCTCGGTCGCCGCGGCCACCGTCTCGACGCTCGTCGAGGCCTCTTCCGAGGCCGAGGCCACGGTCGAGGAACTCATGCCGGCCCGCTCCGCGGCAGCGTGCATCTCGCCGGCCACGCTCTCGACGTCCTTGGTCTGCCGGGCGACCTTGTCGACCACGCCGTGGACCTCTGTTTCCAGGTTGTCGGCCAGGCGCCCGAGCTCCTGTTGGACCAGTTCCTGGCCCGAGGCGATGTAGACCGAGGTGGCGAGTTCCATGTCGAAGAGGAGGGTCCGGGTCACCGCGTCCACCGCCCGATCCAGCTTCGCGGGCGAACGCCGGTACTTGGCCGTGAGGACCGCCAGCATCTCGCTCAGCAGAAAGGCGTAGCCGCCGATGTACCAGTTCGGCGCCAGGCCGATGCGCTGGTGCGCGCGGCCGATCGCGGTGGCGCGCTCGAAGTACTCGGTATCGAAGCGGCCGGAGAACATCAGCTGCCAATGCGTGCTCTGCATCCGCTTCAAGGTCTCGACCTTGCCGTCCCCGGACAGCAGAGGCGCCAGGGCCGGCCATCGGTCGAGATAGCCGTAGAAGCGGTCCAGGATCCCGGGGAGCTCGCCTTCCAGGGCCTGGAACAGTTCCGGCAAAAGGTCTCGAATCTCGGGAGTCAGGCCAGCGAAGGCCAGGCGTTCTTGGGCGGTCTGACTGAAATCCATCTCTTCTCTCGCCGATTTGACGCTGCCGCCGACCGGCACCGATCCTTGAGAGAAACCCTATAAGCTATAGGGGTTAACCCTATATTGCTTGGGTGATAGTATTTAGCTAATAAGGTGATGGTAATTAGCGATAAGGTTGCATTCCTACGCCCGATCGAAGGCTCTCGGGTCGGAGCCTTCTGGTCGGGGGTGCTCAGGTCGGGGCTTGAGCGGAAAGCCGGGCGAGCGGCTTTTCGTTGATCGGCAGGTGCACCGCCGCGGCCAGCAGCCCGAGCGCGACGCCGGCCCACCACATGGAGTCATAGGAGCCGGTGGCGTCGTAGAGCCGGCCGCCGAGCCAGACTCCGAGGAAGCTTCCGACCTGGTGGCTGAGGAAGACGATGCCGAAGAGCGTCGCCATGTAGCGCACGCCGAAGACCTGGGCGACGATCCCCGTGGTCAGCGGCACGGTCGACAGCCAGAGGATCCCCATCACCGCCGAGAAGACGTAGAGCGTGACCTCGGTCTTGGGCGCCAGCAGCAAAGCGGTGATGGCGACGGCGCGGGCGAAGTAGATGGCCGAAAGCCCGCACTTCTTGCTCCAGCGCTGGCCGGCGGCGCCCGACAGGAAGGAGCCGACGATGTTGAACAGGCCGACGATGGCGATGGAGTAGGCGCCGACCTCCGCGCCCAGGCCCAGGTCCTTGGCATAGGCCGGGAAGTGGACCGTGATGAAGGCGACGTGGAAGCCGCAGACGAAGAAGCCCAGGGTGAGCAGAACGTAGCCGCTGTGTCCGCCCGCCTCCCGCAACGCCTGGCCGATGCTCTGCTCGGCCGCGGCCTCGCCCTTCATGCCGGGGTCGCCCGGCAGGACGAAGGCGAGGGGGATGATGACCAGCGCCGAGGCGGCCAGGATCAGCAGCGCCGGCTGCCAGCCGAACTGCGCGATCATCGCTTGGCCGAGCGGCGAGAAGACGACCTGGCCGAAGGACCCGGCCGCGGTGCCCAGACCCAGCGCCAGGGAGCGCCGCTCAGGCCCGACCACTTTGGCCATCGAGGCCAGGGCGAGGGAGAAGGCGGTGAAGGCCACGCCCAGGCCGGTCAGCACGCCGCCGAAGACGTGCAGCGCCAGGCCGCTGTCGGCTTCCGCCATGCCCCAGACCCCGGCGCCATAGACCAGGGCGCCCAGGGCCATGACCCGGGCCGGGCCGAAGCGGTCCGCGATCGCGCCGGCCACCGGCACGCCGAGGCCCCAGAGCAGGTTCTGGATCGCCATGGCCAGGGCGAAGGTCTCGCGGTCCCAGCCCTTGGCCACGGTCATCGGCTCCAGGAAGAGGCCGAAGACCGAGCGCACGCCGAAGCCGACCATGGCGATCAGGCAGCCGGCGAGGATGACCAGGAACGGCGTGCGCCAACTCGACGCGGCGGGCAGGGAGGCCTGGGTGGTCACGTCACGGTTCCTTCGGTCGAGTCCGGAGCGGACCCCGGGGTTTCGCTTCGATCGTCACAGCGGAAAGATCAGGCAAGTCGTGGTGCCGAAGGCGAGCAGGCGGCCGTCGGCGTCGGTGATCCGGCCCTCGGCGACCCCGACCCGGCGGCCGGACTGCACGATCGTGCCCTCGGCCTCGACCGGCCCGGTCCTGTCGGTCATGCCGCGCACCAGGTTGATCTTGAATTCCAGGGTCGTGTAGCCGCTGCCCTGGGGCAGCGTCGACTGCACCGCGCAGCCCATGCAGGAGTCGAGCAGGGTCGCGGCCCAGCCGCCGTGCACCGAGCCGATCGGGTTGTAGTGCTCGAAGCCCGGCTCGCCGCGGAACAGCGCGCGGCCTTCGGTGACCTCGGTCAGGACGAAGCCCAGGGTCCGCGTGATCGGCGGCGCCGGCAGGCGCCGGTCGATCAGGGCCTGCAGGAACTCGAGGCCGCTCATCGACTTCAGGGTCTCCAGCGGCGCGACCCCGAACTCGCGATCCTGCAGCGCCTCGCTCACGATGGACATGGCCTCTCCGTTCGTCGTACACTCGTGTAGCTACACTCGATGAAGCGGCTTCGGGAGTCAATCGCCATCGCCATGCAAGGACAGCAGGGGAGGGTCCCGCAGAAGGGCCGCCCGCCGGAAGGGTCCCAGCCGGGCGACAGCCATTGCACCTGCGCGGTCCTGCGGCGCACGGCGCGGCGGGTCACCCAGGCCTACGACCGGGCGCTGCGCCCGGCGGGGATCAAGCTGACCCAGTACTCGGTGCTGGCCAACGTGCTGCACGACGGCGGCCTTTCGATCACCGAGCTGGCCGAGCGGCTGGCCATGGACCGCACGACCCTGACCCGCAACCTGCGGCCCATGGAGCGTGCGGGCTGGATCGAGATCGGCCCGGGCCCGGACCGGCGCAGCCGCGCGGTGCGGATCACCGCGGCCGGCCGCCGGGTCTTCGACGCGGCCTTCCCGCTGTGGCAGGCCGCCGAGCGCGGCTTTCGCCGCGGCCTCGGCCGCGACACCGCCGCCGAGCTCCGGCGCCTGCTGGACAGGGCTCTGCAGGAAGCGGATGGCTCTTGAACCCTGACCGTGTTCGAGCTCACGGCGCGGTCCGTCGCCTGTCGTTCGGACGAAACCCCTCACCCTCCCGTCGCTGACGCGCCGGGCCCCTCCCTCTCCCTTGGGGAGAGGGATGTGGAGGCTTGGCGAGGCCGAAGGCCGAGCCCCCAAGCGAATCTGGGCCGGAGCTGGGTGAGGGGAGTTGTCTGAGGAGAGACCGGAGCGGCGCCTCACTCCTTCGGCAATCCCGCAGCCCGACGCCAATCGGACAGCCCCAGTCGCCCCCATCCCGCGGCGCGGCCTATTCCGCCGCTCGGGCCTCCGCCGTGGCGCGGGCCAGGGCCTGGTCGAGGTCGGCGATGATGTCGCCGACGGTCTCCAGGCCGATGGAGATGCGGATGACCTCGGGCCCGGCGCCGGAAGCGACCTGCTGCTCCTCGGTGAGCTGGCGGTGGGTGGTCGAGGCCGGGTGGATGATCAGCGAGCGGGTGTCGCCGACATTGGCCAGGTGGCTGATCAGCTCGCAGCCCTCGACCAGGCGGGTGCCGACGTCGTAGCCGCCCTTGACCCCGAAGGTGAAGACCGGGCCGACGCCCTTGGCCAGGTACTTGCGCGCCCGGACCTGCTCGGGGCTGGACTCCAGGCCGGCGTAGGAGACCCAGGCGACGGCCGGATGGCCTTCCAGGAACTCGGCCACGGCCTGGGCGTTCGTGACGTGCCGCTCCATGCGCAGCGGCAGGGTCTCGATGCCGGTCAGGATCATGAAGGCGTTGGTCGGCGACAGGGCCGGGCCCAGGTCGCGCAGCGCCACCGCGCGCGCCTTCATGGAGAAGCCGAAGTCGCCGAAGGTCTCGTAGAAGGTCAGGCCGTGATAGGCCGGGTCGGGCTGGGTGAGGGAGGGGAACTTGTCGTTCTGTCCCCAGTCGAAGCGGCCGGACTCGACCACCACGCCGCCCATCGAGGTGCCGTGGCCCGAGAGGAACTTGGTCAGGGAATGGATGACGATGTCGGCGCCCCAGTCGAAGGGCTGGCAGAGGTAGGGCGAGGCCATGGTGTTGTCGACGATCAGAGGAATGCCGGCGGCATGGGCGATCTCGGCCAGGGCCTCGAGGTCGGCGACGATGCCGCCGGGATTGGACAGGCTCTCGACGAAGATCGCCTTGGTCTGCGGCCCGACCGCGGCCTCGACCGCCTTCAGGTCGCGCGGGTCGACGAAGTCGCAATGCCAGCCGAATTTCTTGAAGCTGTGCATGAACTGCGTGACCGAACCCCCATACAGGAAAGGCGAAGCGACGAAGCGGTCGCCGGACTCCAGCAGGGTGTAGAAGGCCAGCAACTGGGCCGCGTGGCCCGAGGCGCAGGCGACCGCGCCGCGGCCGTCCTCCAGGCTCGCGACCCGCTCCTCCAGCGAGGCCACGGTCGGGTTGCCGATCCGGGTGTAGATGTAACCGAAGGTCTGCAGGTTGAAGAGCGAGGCCGCGTGGTCGACGTCATGGAAGACGTAGGACGTGGTCTGGTAGATCGGCACGTTGCGCGCGCCGGTCACCGGGTCCGGCTGGCTGCCCGCATGGATGGCCCGGGTCTCGAAGCCGAAGTCGTCGCCCTCTTTGCTCATGTCTCTGTCCTCTTCGGGCAGGCCGCGACGCTCTGCCCACGCTCACCCTCGCACCTCGCAAGCTCAGCGTGAGGGCGAGCCCCTGACGCCCGAGCGGCCTTGCGCGGTTTCTCCCACACTGTCATGCCCGGGCTTGACCCGGGCATCCAGGGTTGCCGCGCTGCGAAACTGCGGTCCCTGGATTGCCGGGTCAAGCCCGGCAATGACAGCAGAGTGTGTGGCAGCCTGGGCGTTCCTGCCCGGTCGGTATCGTCGTCTTGCCCGTCCGAAGCGCGCCCCCGCCGCGGGGTGAGAGCACGTGACCTGACGGGTCGAGACCGGCGGAGATCGCCTCACGCCACCCGCAGCCGGCGCCGCTTGGCCGAGATGATCTTGGAGTTGATGCCGCCCCAGGAGAGCTCGCCGTGCAGCCGGCCCCACTCGATCTTGGGGCAGCGGTTCATGATCACGGTCAGGCCCGCGGCCTCGGCCCGCGCGGCCGCTTCGTCGTTGCGCACGCCGAGCTGCATCCAGATCACCTCGATGTTCTTCTCCGCCGCCAGGGCGATGGCCTCGTCGGTGATCGGCCCGGCGGCCGCACTGTTGCGGAAGATGTCGACCAGGTCGACGGGCCCCGGTACCTCGGCCAGGCTCGCGTAGCAGGTCTCGCCCAGGATTGTCTGTCCGGCGGCAGCGGGGTTGACCGGGATCACCCGGTAGCCCTTCTCCTGCAGGTACTTCATGGCGAAGTAGCTGGGCCGCACCCACTTGGGGCTGGCGCCGACCATGGCGATGGTCCGGGCGTCGCGCAGGATGCCGCGGATCAGGTCGTCGCCGTAGGTCTCGTGACGGCTCGTTTCGGGCGCGCTCATTCGCCGCTCCAGGTCGGGTGGCGCTTCTCGATGAAGGCGTCGATGCCCTCGCCGGCGTCTCGGGTCAGCATGTTCTCGGTCATGACCTCGGCGGTGTAGGCGTAGGCGGCCTCCAGGTCCATCTCGGCCTGGCGATAGAAGGCCTCCTTGCCGATCTTCAGGGTCAGCGGCGACTTGGCGAGGAGGGTCCGGGTGATCTCCGCCACCGCGTCCTCCAGCTCGGCCTCGGGCACGGCCTTGTTGATCAGGCCGATCTCCAGGGCGCGGCGCGCAGGCTGCATCTCGCCCAGCAGCAGCATCTCCATCGCCTGCTTGCGCGGCAGGTTGCGCGACAGGGCGACCATGGGGGTCGAGCAGAACAGGCCGATGTTGACGCCCGGCGTGGCGAAGCGGGCGTCGTCCGCGGCCACGGCGAGGTCGCAGCTCGCCACGAGCTGGCAGCCGGCGGCGGTGGCGATGCCGTGCACCTTGGCGATGACCGGGACCGGCAGGCGGACCACGGCCAGCATCAGGCGGCTGCACTCGGCGAAGGTCTCCTCGTAGAAGGCCCGCCCCGGGTTGGCGCGCAGCTCCTTCAGGTCGTGCCCGGCGCAGAAGCCCTTGCCGGCGCCCTGGATCACCACGGCGCGGACCTGGGGCTCGGCGGCGATCGCCTCCAGCGCCCCGCGCAGGCTGCGCATCAGGTCGAGCGACAGGGCGTTGTAGGCCCCGGGCCGGTTGAGCGTCAGCGTCGCCACGCCCTCGGCGTCGCTGCGCAGGACCGGTGCCTCCTGGTCCGGTGTGTCGGCCGCCGTCGTCATCGCCATGACCCGCCTCGACTCCTCAGGTTTCGCCTCGAAGCGCCAGCATAGCGCCGAAAGCGGCGCGGGGAAATCGGCAGGCCGTTGCCACGGCGCCGCTTTCGGGGCAAAGACTGCCTCCCGGCCAGGCATCAGGGGCCCAGGCATCAGAAGGAGTGGGCATGCCCAGGATCACCATCGACCAGATCGCGGCGCTCTGCGAGCGCGACCTGCCCTTCGCCAAGACCCTGGGCATCACGGTCGACGACATCGGCCGCGGCACGGCGGTGGTGCGGCTGCCCTACAAGAGCGACCTGCTGCGGCCCGGCGGCACGATCTCGGGCCCGGCGATCATGGGGCTGGCCGACTTCGCGGTCTACGTCACGGTCCTCAGCCTGATCGGCCCGGTCGAGCTGGCGGTCACCACCAGCCTGACCTGCAACTTCCTGCGCCGCCCGGGCCAGGCCGACCTGGTCGCCCACGCCCGGATCCTCAAGCTCGGCAAGCGGCTGGCCTACGGCGACGTCGAGATCTTCAGCGAGGCGGAGGAGGGCGAGGGCCCCGTCGCCCACGTCACCGCGACCTACTCGATCCCGCCGCAGGAATAGTGGCGCGGCGTCAGTTGCTTATCTTCACGGTATCATGATACCGCAGTCGTAAATTGCTGTCGGATTGACGCTTTTGCGGATTGACAGGGAACCCGGCGTCGCCTAAAACCGCGCGGCCCCAGGGGATGGCGCTTGCCGTGCCGGCCGGGCTCTTCGACAGAACCTTTATGAATTTCAAGCGGGTGACCGCCATGAAGACCTATTCAGCCAAGCCGGCCGAGGTCGAGAAGAAGTGGGTGCTGATCGACGCCGAGGGCGTCGTCCTGGGCCGTCTCGCCACGCAGGTCGCCAACATCCTGCGCGGCAAGCACAAGACCAGCTACACGCCCCACGTCGACTGCGGCGACAACGTCATCGTCATCAACGCAGAGAAGGTCAGGCTCACCGGCCGCAAGTTGGACGACAAGCTCTTCTACTGGCACACCGGCTATCCCGGCGGCATCAAGCACCGCTCGATGCGCCAGATCCTGGAAGGCCCCAACGCCGAGCGGGTGGTCGAGAAGGCCGTCGAGCGCATGGTGCCGCGGGGGCCCCTGGGGCGCCGGCAGATGAAGAACCTCAAGATCTACGCCGGGGCGAGCCATCCGCACGAGGCCCAGCAGCCCGAGACCTTGGATCTCGCGGCCCGCAACCCGAAGAACAAGAGGAGCGCGTAAGCCCATGGCCGAAGAAACCCAGACGGTCACGGACCTCAAGGACCTGGGCGCGGCGACCGGCGTCGTGGCGAACGCCGCCGAGGAGGCCGCCAGCACAGAGCCCAAGCTGGACGCCCAGGGCCGCGCCTACGCCACCGGCAAGCGCAAGGACGCGGTGGCCCGGGTCTGGATCAAGCCCGGCGCCGGCAAGGTCACGGTCAACGGCCGCGACGTCGAGACCTATTTCGCCCGCCCGGTGCTGCGCATGATTCTGAACCAGCCTTTCCTGGTCGCCGAGCGGACCGGGCAGTACGACGTGATGTGCACGGTCTCCGGCGGCGGGCTCTCGGGCCAGGCCGGCGCGGTGCGCCACGGCATCTCGCGCGCCCTGATCAACTTCGAGCCGGGCCTGCGGCCGCTGCTCAAGAAGGGCGGCTTCCTGACCCGCGACTCCCGCGTGGTGGAGCGCAAGAAGTACGGCAAGGCCAAGGCCCGCCGCAGCTTCCAGTTCTCCAAGCGCTAAGCGCGCCGCAGTGGCTTGTTCGGAAGGGCCCGCCGAGCGGCGGGCCCTTTCTCTTTCTGCGCTCGGCGACCTTTCGGTGTGCCCTTAACCTCCGACGGCCCGATCTGGGGCGCCCTTCGACGCCCAGGCGGCAAAAAGGGCTGCACAGGGCGCTACAATCGGCGGTATCAATGGAGTTCCTTTCAACCTTTGCTGAGGCACCGCTGCGATGCGCTCACAGATGCCGAGAGTCCTGCTTTTTGCTTTGTTCATCATTGCGGTCGCCGGTTGCACGACTCAGCGCGAGCAGAAGCAGCTAGCTTCGGCCATGTGCGAAGGGCGCTACGAGGAGGGCTCCGTCGAGTTCAACAAATCCCTGGTCGCTATGTGCGACGCCGCAATCGAAGGTATGGTCGAGGTTCTGGCCTTGATCAGCGCGGAACGGCAAGCCGGGGTGGTATGCATCACCCGTGATTTCGACATGGCCGACTACAAGGAGCGTTTTCGCAGCACGCTCCGAGACGAGAATGTTTCCCTCAGCGGTCTGGGCGCAGTCATGGTCGCGACCTTGATGGTGCGTGGAAACTCCGGCGAAGATTGCGGATGGCGACCGAAACAGACGATAGCGGCTGTGGAAGAGAACTGCCGCTGGGTGCCGGCAGTCTATGGTTCGAACAGCACGGCGAGACGCGAAGCGATGGCGCGTGAGCTCGGGATCTCCGACGAGTCCGAGATCGAGGACCTTGCAAAAGGTTCGGCCCTTCGCTGCCTTGGCTATTATCAGGGCGCGGTCATGGCAGGCTCTCTCGCCAACGGCCTCTACAGCAAGGCTGTCTATTGTAAGTCGGGGCGGCGCGAAGGCATGAGCGGCGAGTTGAGCTACCCTTCGATGGAGCGGCTCCAGCGGGTTGTCGAGAAGCTGTACGACGAGCCGGAGGTGCCGACTGGTCTGGCCGCTCGCTTCTTCCATGAAGAGCTATCGAAAGAGTTCCCTTGCCCGCAGTCCACGAGTTGATCCAGCCCGAGAGGCCGTCCTAGAGGCAATGAACTTAGGAACCGCCGCGCTAGGACGCGGTGTCGGTATCCGGTAAGCGCCGGAAATCCCTGGGCGAGAAGGGGCGGGGCCAGTCCGGGGTCTGGATCGGGCTGCGGTCGTCGAGGCGGTACCAGGCGCCGCCGGCCAGGTCCGCCGGGTTGACCACCACGTGGATGCTCTGGGCCGGCATGTAGCTCTGGACCAGCAGGACCGCGGTCTCGCCGGCGGCGTTGCGGGCCAGGTCGACGACCAGCAGGGCGTGGCCCGGGAAGCCGCCCTGGATCAGGACGTCGCCGATCCGGAGCGCGGAGACCGCGGCGACGGGCTCGGAGTCCCGGACCAGGGACCAGGTCCCGGCGTAGGTGAAGATCACGTCCAGCCAGGAGCGGAACTGGCCGCGGTTGTCGGCGACGGCGGCGCCCGAGGTCCAGGAGACCGCGTTGCCACGGACCCGTGGCCGCTGCCCCTCGAGCCAGCGGCTGTAGGGATAGGCGTCGCCGCTGGTGAACTTGAAGCTCAGGTCCTCCGTCCGGCCGGCGGCGCGCAGATACTCGGCGCGCAGGCGCAGCACCGCGTCGGCGCATTGCTGCAGGTCGCGGCGGCCGACGTCGATGGCGACCACCGCGGCGGCCGAGGCCTGGTTCGCCTTGCGGCTGCCGTCGTGGTTGCGGACCTCGCTGCCCTCCGGCGCCAGCGGCAGGTGCCGCAGCCAATGGCCGTAGCTGCCAGGCGCGGCCGCTATGCGCGCGAAGCCCTCGGGTGCCGGAAAGGCCTCGGCCAGGCTGCGTGCCGGCGCGGCCTCGAGCCAGCCGTAGGCCAGCGCCTCGCCAGGCGGCGCGGCCTCGGCCGGGGTCAGGACCAGAAGCGCCGCGATCCAGGCCGCCAGGGTCGCCTTCGTCAGGTCCAGGGCCTTGGGTTGCATCGGACTCCCTCCGCTTGCCGAGGCTGCCAGCCTGAACCCGGTGTTTGTCGATTTCTTGGCCTTTCCAAGACGAAAAGGGCCCGCCGGACGGCGGGCCCTATCCATCGGAATCCCCTGGCGATCAGTCGAGCGCGCCCGGCGGCGGCAGCCGGCCGAGCACCTCTTCCAGCGCCAGGCCGATGGCCAGAAGGTGCCGGTCGGACCAGGCCGGGCCGTCCAGCTCGATGCCCACGGGCAGGCCCGCGGGGGTCAGGCCGGCCGGCAGCGTCAGGCCCGGGATGCCGGCGTTGCTGCCGGGGTCGGTGTTGCGGATGAAGGTGGGGAAGGTCGGCACCTCCTCGCCGTTCAGCACCACGACGTCCCGGGTCCCGGCGATGGGCTGCGCCGGCAGGGGCGTCGTCGGGAAGATCAGGGCGTCCACCTTGTGCCGGGCGAAGAAGGCGGCATAGGCGCTTCGCAGGCGCGGCCTCTGGACGTTGAGCGCCTCCTTGTAGACGGCGCGGGGAATGGCGCCGTTGCCCTGGATGCTGTCGAAGACGGCCCTGACGTCGGGGCTGGCGATGCGCTTCACCAGGCGGCCGAAGCTCACGCCGGTGTCGAAGCGCGACAGGTAGCGCGGCAGGTCGCGCTTGGCCTCGAAGAGCACGATGGGGAAGCTGACCGCGGCGTTGAGCTCGACCAGGCCGGGGAAGTCGGCCTCGATCAGCTCGACACCCGCCGCCGCCAGCCTGTCCAGGGCGGCCTCGACCACCGCCTCGCTGTCGGCGTCGAGGTTCGCATAGAAGGGATCCCTGGCGACGGCCAGGCGCAGTCCGGAAAGCTCCACCGGGGAGAGCGGCTGGGCGCCGGTGATCGCCCGGTCCAGCAACTCGACGTCGGCCACGCTGGGCGCGATGGGGCCGGGGGTGTCGCGGGTCCTGGAGATCGGCGTGATGCCGCCGCCCGGATAGCGGCCGATGGTCGGACGCAGGCCGACGACGCCGTTGAGGGCGGCCGGGATGCGCACCGAGCCGCCGGTGTCCGTGCCCAGGCCGCCGGGCGCGAGGCGCGCGCCGACGGCGGCGCCGGTGCCGCCACTGCTGCCCCCGGCAAAGCGCTCGGGATCGTAGGCATTGCCGACCGAACCGGAGAAGTCGTTCTGGCTGGTGATGCCGAAGGCCAGCTCGTGCATGTTGGTCTTGCCCAGGATCACCGCGCCGGCCTCGACCAGCCTACGGACGACCGGCGCGTGCCTCTCCGGCAGGAAGCGCTTGAGCGCCGGCGTGCCCGCCGTGTTGGGCAGCCCCGCGACGTGAATGTTGTCCTTGAAGACCAGCGGCACGCCCAGCAGGGGCAGATCCTCGCCGGCGGCGAGCGCGGCATCCGCCCTTCGGGCCGCCTCCAGGGCCCGCCGCCGGTCCAAGGTGATGAAGGCCTTCAGGCGCCGGCCGTCGCGGATCCGCTCCAGATAGTCGCGGACCGCCGCTTCGCTGGTGATCTCGCCCCGCCGCAAGGCCTCGGCCAGGGCCGCGGCGCCCAGGGTCTCGGCCCCGTCGGCCCAGGCACAGCCGCCCTGCGCGATCTGCAGGCCGAGCAGCGCGATGGCTGCCAGGCCGGTGTGCTTCCTTCTGTCGAACATGGCCATGGCTCCCTCGATTGAGATGCGGGAGTCCAGGCTAGGCGCCGGCGACAGGCGGCGGAATCGCCAGAAATGGGGAGCCAGGACTGTGGATGGCGGGACTGCGGCGCTGCGCCTGCGGCTCAGGTCTCCGACATGATCCTGAGGATCAGGGAGGCCCGGTTGCAGACCCGGAGCTTGCCGAAGAGGCTCTTCATGTGGGTCCTCACGGTCGAGAAGGCGATGTTGAGCCGCGCCGCGATCTGCTCGTCCATGCGGCCCAGGCAGACCTCGCGCGCCACCTCCGCCTCCCGGGCGGTCAGGCCGAAGCGCCTCATCAGCTCGTCGTTCTTCGGAACCGGTCCCGCCTGGCCGGCCTCGGCGCGCGCGTTGCGCAGCATGTTGGCGAAGACCGGCCGGATGGCGTTCAGGATCGCCTTCTCCTGCGCGCCGAAGGGCGCCCGGCGGGCGTGGCGCCAGAGCCGCAGGTCGCCGATGTTCCGATCGCCGTCGTAGGCGTAGAGGTTGATGCCGTGCCGCAGGCCGTCGCGGGCCAGGAAGTCGTTGTAGAACTCGCTGGCGAGGAAGCGATCCTCTTCGATCACGTCCTGGTGGCAGACCGCGCGGCGATGCCGCTGCATCTTGCGGGTGATCGGGTCGTGGAACTGGTAGTAGGCCTCGTAGCGATCGAGGTTGTCGTCGGACATGTTGACGGCGACCCGCTCGAGAAAGCGCTTCTCGCGATCGGACCAGATGTAGGAGGCGAAGTAGTCCGCCCCGACGAGTTCCATCAGGTCGGACGAGACGCGCCGCCGGATCTCGTCGGAATCGACACTGCAGGAAACCGCATCGAGCACCTTCGAGAAGAGCCGCGTTTCCTCGGCATTCAGCCTCATGATCGGGCAAGGTTAGGCCAGGGACGAAAGGCCGGCAAGTTGGCCGGCCCCGGAGCGCCGCGCAGGCAGGCGGTTGCAGAGCCGTCCGCGAGCGGCTATTCCTTAGCCGCGGCCGAGGGGCCGCTGCAGCGAAACCGGAGGCCGACTGCCATGCGACGACGAGACGGAACTTTGCAGGAGCTCTCAGCCTGAGGAGCCAAGCGACTGTTTCGTAGTCGTTTTCCCTCGGGCCGGCGGAGCGCCGCTGCCGGAGGGGAGAGCGGAGACCAAGACGACCGGGCGCCCTTTGCGGCGCCCTTGTTATTCCTGGGCCCTGGCCCATTCGGACGATGAATTGACGGCCGGCGGCGAGGCGGGCGAGCCTCCAGCCGGCGGAAGGCAGGACACAATGACGGCGAACGCGATACGGATCGGCATTCTCGGGGCTTCGGGCTACACGGGGGCGGAGCTGCTGCGCCTCCTGCTGCGCCACCCGGCGGCGGAGATCCGCCTGCTGACCGCCGAGCGCCAGGCCGGCAAGGACATCGCCGAGGTCTTTCCGCAGCTCGCCGGGCAGGGCCTGCCGCGTCTGGTCAAGATCGGCGAGGCCGACTTCTCCGCCCTCGACATGGTCTTCTGCGCCCTGCCGCACGGCACCACCCAGGAGGTCATCGCGGCCCTGCCGGCGGACCTCAAGGTGGTCGACCTCTCGGCCGACTTCCGCCTTGCCGACACCGCGACCTACGCCCAGTGGTACGGCCGCGAACATCAGGCGCCCGAGCTGCAGAAGGAGGCGGTCTACGGCCTGACCGAGCTGGCCCGCGAGGCGGTCAGGACGGCCCGGCTGGTCGCCAACCCGGGCTGCTATCCGACGCCCTGCCAGCTCGCCCTGGTGCCGCTGATCGAGGCCGGGGCCATCGATACCGCGCAGATCGTCATCGACGCCAAGTCCGGGGTCACCGGCGCCGGCCGGGCGCCCAAGGAGTCCAGCCTCTACGCCGAGGTCGGGGAGGGCATCCACGCCTACGCCCTGGCCGGCCACCGCCACGCGCCGGAGATCGAGCAGGGCCTCTCCGCCGCCGCCGGCCGGCCGGTGACGGTCAACTTCACGCCGCACCTCATGCCCATGAACCGCGGCATCCTGGAGACCATCTACGTCAAGCTCGCGGAGGGGGGCGATGCCGGCGGCCTGCGCCAGATCCTCTCGCAGCGCTACGCCGGGGAGCCCTTCGTCACCCTGCTGCCCGAGGGCGTGGCGCCGGCGACCCGCCACGTCCGCGGCACCAACCTCTGCCAGCTCGCGGTCTTTCCCGACCGCCGGCCGGGTCACGCGGTCCTGGTCGGGGTCGAGGACAACCTGGTCAAGGGCGCCTCGGGCCAGGCGGTCCAGAACATGAACCTCATGACCGAACAGCCCGAGACCGCCGGCCTCGACCAGCTCGCGCTTTTTCCCTAGGATCGGCGCCGAGCGGCGCGGGGGACGAGCCGAAGCGGGACGCCGCTGGACCGGCCTGAAGGGGAAATTATGTCTTTGGATACAAGTATAGGAAGATTTTCTATATTTTCTGCTGTTCTTATGGGGGTATTCCTCGGCGCCTGCGCCGCGGAACGAGACACCGATCCAGGGACCGAAACGACTGCGGCTACGGCTGAAACTGAGGCTGAGGATCCGGCGAAGGCCAGAGCCGACTCGCACTCTCTCGACATCGGTAAGCTGGGAGACTGGTTGCGTTCAGCCTGCCTTCGCGAGGCTTCTTCCCTGAGGCCAGTCGACACCCTCTCCCCAGAGTTGATGTGCGAGGCCATGTTCGAAGGGCTCGTCGACAGCGCTGCCGAGATGGGGCGGAGAGTCGAGGGCAGCGAGTACTGTGTTGCGCAGGGCTTCGATACGAGCGCCTACAAGGATCGCGTCGTGAGAGCTCTGCAGGTCGGTGTCATGAAGGGCCATACCTTCACGGAATTTGCGCTGGGTCGACTGAAGGCGGACGATAAGGAGAAGGGCGATTGCAATTGGACGACCCAAAGAACCCTAGGCGATCTCACCAATAAGTGTCGATGGTTTCGCGCCTTTGCGGCGTCGGACAAGGACGCCGCGATGCGCGATCTCGCGCGCCGTGCGGGCATCGGAAGTCGCCAAGAATTTCGGCGGCGCGTGATCGAAGGCTTCTCCGATTGCACCGGATACTTAACCGGATACATGGCCGCCAGCTTCTTCGACGGAGATACCTCCGCCTATTGCGCCGACAGTATTGAGGGCAAAGACACATTCAAGGGCAACAACGACTTCATGATGCGGAAGTTTGCCGCCTTGACGAAGGACCTCGAAGACGTCTTGCACAGCCAGTCGGACCGCTCCGACGAACCGGCCAGCAGGCACCTCTATCCATTGATGGCCGATGCCTTTCCCTGTGGGGGCTAGCGGCCGAGCGATGAGGCCATTCTTGCCTGCCGACGAGCCCATGAATCGGATGCGGCCGTCTTGAGGCAGATGTTGAAGTAAGACGGCCCTGGACGGCCAGGAGAGGGGCGATATGTCACTTTGGACCAGTAGAGTGCGGCCGCCGGTGTCTATTGCGCTTCTAACGATCCTGATCCTGGCGGCTTGTTCGGTATCGCGAGATGAAGGCGAGCGCAGCGCTTCTGCAGGCGCGACCTCTGGAAGAGAGGTGATGCTCGCTGCCTGTAACGGCGAAACGCCGGAGGGCTGGGGTGCCATAAAGGGTGCCGAAGCCCAGCTTTGCGACTCCATGATCCTGGGTATTGCTGAGGCTGCGGCCGCAATCGGACGGAACCGGCCTGGAAGCAAGTTTTGCGTGTCGCGGGAATTCAGCATCGAGGCCTTCAAGAAGACCGTCTTGCGCCTCTTGAACGACACCTCTCTCTCGGACGCCACCCAGAAGGAAATGCTGACCGAACACCTTGTGGCTGATGGAGATGGAGAACGGGACTGCAGCTGGTTGGGGCTGGTGTCCATCCAGCAGCTTGGTGAGGATTGCCGTTGGTTTCAGCTCTCCAACGCAGCGGACCAGCAAGACCTGGCACGTGATCTCGCTCTCCGTTCCGGCGCTAGAAGCGAGTCCGAGTTGAGGCGCATAGTGGTTGACGCCATAGTGAACTGCGTCGGTTACTTCGGTGGATATCTAGTCACGTCCATCATATCCCGCGAAGTAGATTCAAAGCCCGCCTACTGCCTGGATCATGGGGAGTTTGGACCGGAAAGCGACAAACCTGCTCCGGTCGGCTTCGATAAGGTGTCCAGGGTCGTGGTGCGCACCATGGAGACGCATCCCGAAGAGGCAAAGGATCCGGTCGGTCAGCATGTCTACGACCTCGTAGTGAAGGCGTTTCCATGTCGGTCGCCGGACCCCGCGCCGTTGGCCCAAGCGGCTCATGCGAAAAGGTGGCATCTGAGAAACCTCGTAGCTTCGGCATGCCGGGACGATCCGTCGTTCGAGCGCGCATACCAGTTTTTCCTGCCTGAGGCCTATTGCGGGATGTTTCTCGCCGGCTTGGTAGAGGGATACGCCTCGGCTCGCGGGATGGAGGCGGGAAGGGCGGCCTGCTTGCCCGGAGGTCTGAATGCAACGAAGCTCAGGTCCTCGATCAGGGACAAGATTACAGCGCCCAGCTTCACTATCGGTCTGGAAGCGGTCCTCGACCGCGAAACTGGGCGCCAGCAATCCGAGGCAGTTCCCTGCCGCTGGCAGGGGCGTGAGTTGGCGCGCAAGGCTGTGACCAGCTGTTTGCGCCTTGTTCGGGGCAAGAGGGTCGACCACGATACCGCGATGACGGCCGGGCGCCTGCTCTACCAGGATTTCTTCATTCAGGGGCAAGATCTGGACGACGCGGCCCGCCGCGACTTCGGCGGCTGCATCGGTTACATCCAGGGCCTTGTCTTCACCGCCTCTCAGCCTGCGACGGATGGTGCGAAGGCCGCCGCATGCCTCCCTGACCATGAGAAGTGGGAGGGCACGGCCCTCCTTATCTCCCTCGACGTTTGGGACAAGGTCAACGGCGAGACCCTGAAACCCGATGCGCCGGTCGCCTCGGTGGCTTTCGAGAGCGCGATCAAGAGGGCGCCCTGCGCGGCGCCGGCGATCAACTAGGGCGTCCGGACGCCCGAGGCGGCTTGCCTTGGCGGGCGCCGCGACCAAATATTACAACTGAGGTTCTCACCGCCGGGCCTTCGCCCGCGCGGCCCGGTGATCTCCCCAGCGACCTGAAGCGAGTGCCAGCATGCCCGGCGTGATCCTGCCCTATCGGGGTGTCAGACCCAAGATCGCCTCCGACG
>JANQGU010000196.1 GCA_028282935.1 Kiloniellales bacterium | reverse complement strand
TCACCTCGCGCTGGCCCTCGGGGGTCAAGGAAGGCGCCTCCTTCGTCATCCCGACGATGTCCTGATCCCTCGGGCGGCGTCCGAAGGAAAAGCGATGGCTGGCTCTCCGGCGCCAGCCATTCCGCGTTTCGAGCTTCCGGCAAGGCCCGGAAACACGAAGGGCGGCGCTCCTCTTGGGAGGCCGCCCCGGCAGGCCGTGGCCCGCGGTCCGCGATTAAGAGGTCAGGATCCCGATCAGGACCAGGACGCTGAAGGCGGTGACCAGCAGGATGACCGGCTTGTGTTTCTGGATGATTTGCATGGGTTTAACTCCCCAGCCTCATGTAAAGTCTGTCAAGTTTGGCAACTCAGACTGTAACCCCATCCTCATATTATCAGAAAATTTACCACGCTCAAGCGCTTTTTTTGCACTGCAGCATTTTTTCATCCGCTCTTGTGAAGTGTGTAAAGATCCGCGCTCGGACGAGCCAGCTTTGACCCGGCCTCCTGCCGCGGTTTCGGGGCGTTTAGCCCGCGTTTAACCCGCGTGAGCTAGGGTCGCAGCGCCCCGTTACTGCCGAGCGCTCCCCATGCCCCGCCATCCCGTTTCCGCACTGCTGCTGGTCCTGCTGTTCGCCTTTGCCGCGGCACCGGCCGTCGGTCGGCAGGAGGTTCGCCTGCCGGGCGGCTTCGACGCCGAAGGCCTGCGCGAGGAAGTCGGCAAGGGGCGCGACGCGGCGCGGGCGGGCGACGACGGGGCCGCGATCGCGCACTTCACCCGCGCGCTGCGGGCCGCCGATCTTCCGGACCTGCCGCAAGCGGAGCGGGCCGCGATCCACAGCGAACGGGGCCGCGCGCTGCTGCGGCTCGGGCGTCGGGACAAGGCCCTGCTCGACTTTCATCGGGCGATCCGCCTGGATGCGACGCTGTCCGACAACTGGTACCGGCGCGGCAGCCTGCGCGCGCGCCTGGGCGAGCTCGAGCCGGCGTTGGCGGACCTCTCCGAGGCCCTCCGGCTCGATCCCGGGCTCGAGCCGGGGTTCCGCGCTCGCTCGAAGGTGCTCGCCGAGCTGCGGCGCCTTCCCGAGGCGCAGGCGGACATGGAAGCGGCGCTCCGGCTCGACGGCCGGAACCCCGAGACCCACCTGGAGCTCGGCCGGCTCCGCATGATAATGGGCGAGCACTGGGGCGCCTTCCGCGACTTCACCAAGGTCTTGCAGCTCGACCCCGAGCGCGCGGCGGCGCTGATGGATCGGGGCCGGGCGACCTTCTTCCTGGGCCGCTTCGCGGCCGCCGCGGCCGACTTCCGGGCAGCCTGGCGGCGCGCGCCGGAGGACCCCGCGGCCGGCCTCTGGTTCCGGATCGCGGCGCGGCGCAGCGGGGTCGGCGATCCGGCGGAGCTGGACCTGGCCGGCGGCCGCAGCTCGGCCTGGCCCGGGCCGGTGCTGGCACTGCTCGACGGGCGGCTCGGGGATCGGGAGCTTCTCGACCTGGCGCGGGACGAAGATCCCGGCCGCGCGGCGCTGCGCGAGGCCGAGGCGCGCTTCTTCCTGGCGCAGAGGGACCTGCTCGCGGGGCGAGCGGACCTGGCCGAGGCGCGTTTCGAGCGCATCCTCCAGGGCGGGCTTTGGCGCTCCGCCGCCTATCAGGGCGCGCGCGCCGAGATGACGCGCCTCGCGCGTTAGAGGCCCGCGCTAGAGACGGGCGGGTTAGAGAGAGGCCAGGAAGCGCAGCAGCGCCTGGCGCTGCGCCTTTGTCAGCCGAAGGAAGGCATCGCGCGACTTCGCGCCCTCGCCGCCGTGCCAGAGGATGGCCTCCGCGGGGCTGCGGGCGCGGCCGTCGTGCAGGTAGAAGCGCTGGCCGTTGACCTCCGCGGTCCGGCCCAGGCCCCAGAGCGGCGGCGTGCGCCACTCCCGGCCGCTGGCGAGGTACTCGCTGCGGCCGTCCGCCAGGCCTTCGCCCATGTCGTGCAGCAGGAAGTCGGAGTAGGGGTGGAAGACCAGGTCCGAAAGGACCCCGGCCTCCGGGTGTCGGCCGCCGGTGATCTGGACCCGGTGGCAGGCGGCGCAGCCGATGTCCTCGAAGATCTCGGCGCCCCGGACCACCTGCGGCTCGGCGCTCCCGCGCCGGCCGGAGGGGCTCAGGAGCTGCATGTAGAACACCAGGGAGCGGAGGTCCGCCTCGGCGATCTCCGGGTGGCCGCCTTGGGGCTGCGCGCGGCAGGCGGGTTCGGCCGCGGGACAGTTGGGCCGGGGAAAGACCGGCGAGGTCACGCCCATGTCGCTCGACAGGGCCCCGGCGGTCTGCTGCCGCAGCGTCGCCGCGCCGGCCTTCCAGCCGAAGCGGCCGATCTTGCGCCGGCCGTCCTCGGGATCGATGACGTAGTTCGCTCGTCCCGAGATGCCGTCGCCGTCGGCGTCCTCCGGATCGGCCAGGGCCAGGAGGTCGGCCTCGGAGAGCGCCTCGACCAGGCCCAGCCCGATGACCGGCGGCGGCAGCCTGGGCGAGGTCTCCAGGTCGGGCGGGACGGGACCGTAGGCCGGCTCGACCACGGCGAAGCGGGGTCGGCGCAGGCTGTAGGCCTCGCCGTCCGCGAAGCGGCCCCGGACCTCCTCGTAGCTGACGCCGATCCGCCCCTTGGGCCGGACCCCGGCGACCGCGCGGTAGTTGAGCTGTCCGCCGTAGCGTGGATCGGGCAGTGGCGGCCGCTGCGGGTCCGCCCCCGGCTGGCTGATCTTCAGGATCAGGGTGCCCGGGTCGTCCCGGCTGGGATCGGGGGGGCGGCCCCGGCCGTTCTTGACGTGGCAGCGCGCGCAGCCCAGGGCGTCGTAGTGCGGCCCGAGCCCGTCGCGGGATTCGCTGTCGAAGCGGCCCGCCGGCGCCCAGTTGGCGTTAAAGATCCGGTTGCCGCGCAGGAACTCGGCCTCGGCCTGGCCCGCGGGGAAGCCCACCGGCAGCTTGAAGGGACCGTCGAGGACGGCGCAGTAGGCGACCGGATTGGCCGAGAGGCAGCGCTCCTTGAAGAACTTCGTGCCGTCGTAGGCGTCGTCGGAGCCATAGGCCAGCTCGGGGGCGTCCGGGTCGCGATAGACGGCGGGGTCGCCGAAGTCGACCCTCGGCCCGGCGGCCGCGCCGCCCGGAGGGTGGTCTAGCGGGCCGCAGGCGGCCAGCGCCAGCAGGGC
>JANQGU010000170.1 GCA_028282935.1 Kiloniellales bacterium | reverse complement strand
AAAAAAGGGGTCAGAGTCATTTTTCGCGACCGGTCGTCGAGGAGGCGCTGTCTGGCGCTACGAAAAATGACTCTGACCCCTTTTTTAGACCCCTTTTTTGGGACTCCGCCCTGTACCTAGGCGACTCCGAACAGGAAGATCGCTGCCAGCCCGCCCAGGGCGAAGCCAGCCGAGCGCAGTGGCCGGGCCAGGCCGTCGACCAGGGCGGCGCCCAGGAGCCAGAGCCCGAGTCCGACCTTCGCCAGCGCCAGGGCGGCCCAGAGCGGCTGGGTCTGGAGGTCGATCAGGGCCGGGTTGGCGATGAAGGCGAGCGGCACGAGGTAGAGTCCGAGGCCGAGGCGCATGGCCTGGCCGGCGACCGGGATCCAGGGCGTCTGGGTCATGCCGGCGGCGATGAAGACCGTGCCGCAGACCGGTGGCGTGATGGTCGAGAGCAGGGCGTACCAGAACACGAAGAGGTGCGCCTGCAGGGCCGGCAGGCCGAGCTCCTGCAGCGCCGGCCCGGCGACCGAGACGCAGATCACGTAGGCGGCCGTAGTCGGCACCTCCATGCCGAGGATCAGGCAGGCCAGGGCGGTCAGCAGCAGGGCGGCCCAGAGCTCGCCGCCGGAGAGCCCGACGATGGCCGAGGTCACCTTGACCCCCAGCCCGGTCATGTTGAGCACGCCGATGATGATCCCGGCGCAGAGGATGATCGAGGCGATGGTCGCGATCTGCCGCGCCGCCTCGGTCGAGGCGGCCAGCAGACGCCGGCCCCAGGCGGCGATGCTGAGCTTGCCGCTGCGGTCGGCGACCAGCAGCGTCGCCGCGGCGAAGGTGGCCAGGGCGGCGGCGAACTGCGGCGTGTAGCCGGTCAGGAAGAGGACGCCGAGCAGCAGCCCGAAGGGGACCAGGAAGAAGGGCACGGTGCGCAGCAGGGTCTGGCGGTCCGGCAGCTCTTCCGGGTCCAGGCCGCGCAGGCCGTGGCGCCGGGCGAAGAGGTCGACGCCGGCCCAGGCGGCGAAGAAGAACAGCAGCGCCGGGAAGAAGGCCGCCGCCATGATGTCGCCGTAGGGCCGGCGCAGCAGCTCGACCATGATGAAGGCCCCCGCCCCCATCAGCGGCGGCAGGATCTGGCCGCCGCTGGAGGCCACGGCCTCGACCGCCGCCGCGAAGGAGGGCGGATAGCCCAGGCGCTTCATGGTCGGGATGGTGATCGCCCCGGTCGAGGCGACGTTGGCCGAGGCCGAGCCCGAGATCGAGCCGAAGAAGGCCGAGGACAGCACCGAGACCTTGGCCGCCCCGGCCCGCAGGCGCCCGGCCAGGCGGGTCGCCAGGGCCATGAAGCCGGCCCCGCCCTCGCCCGCCCCGACGAAGGCGCCGAGGATGACGAAGACCGCGACCACGTTGACCGAGACCCCGGTCAGCTGGCCCCAGATCCCGCCCTCGGCGATGGTCAGGGTGCCGAGGAAGGCGTTGAGCGGGATGCCGGGATGGCCGAACTCGCCGGGCAGATGCTGGCCGAGGAGGCCGTAGGCCAGGGCCAGGACGGCGACCGCCGGCAGGGCCAGCTTGACGGCGCGGCGGGCCATCTCCAGCACCACCAGCAGCAGGACGAACGCGACGACGTGCTGCAAGGGGCCCTGCAGGGTGCCGTACTGCTCGTCGAGGCTGAGCCGCTCGGCTAGGATGAAGCCGCAGGCGGCGAGGCCGAGTCCGCAGAGCCCCCAGGCCAGCCAGCGGCGCCAGCCCTCGCGCCGGCTGCCGAGGACGAAGACCCAGGGCAGGACCAGGGCCATGTGCAGGGGCCGGGTGACCAGGTTCGGCACCAGGCCCGAGAAGACCAGGTAGAGGTGAAAGCCGACCGTTCCCAGGGCGAGCCCGCCCAGGACCCCGGTCCGGAGCCTGTCGCCCTCGGAAATCGCTCCTGCCCCCGCCCCCGGCTTCGCCTGGTCCGGCCTACTTCAGGTCGAAGCCGGCCTCGCGGTAGTAGCGCAGGGCACCCGGATGCAGCTCGCCTGCCAAGGTCGAGAGCATCTCGGGCCCGACGCCGTCCCACCAGGGATTGGTCTTGGCCAGCTCGGCCTTGCCGGACCAGAAGGTCCTGGTGAGCTGGTAGGCGGTCTCCTCGTCCATCGCGGTCGTGGTGTAGGCGCCGACAGGCAGCGAGGTGGTCACGACGTCGTAGTCGACCCCGGCGTAGGTGCCGGCCGGGATGACCAGGCGGGTCCGCTTGGTCGCCGCGACCTGGTCGTCGGACATCGACAGCAGGCGGATGCCGGTTCCGGCGGCCGCCTCGATGACGTTGGGCGCCGGGTAGGAGCCGGCCGTGGCGAAGCCCTGGATCTGGCCGTTCTTCAGCGCCGGCACGGCGGCGTTGAGCTCGACGTCGACCAGCGACACCTTGTCCTTCAGGCCGAAGGTCTCGAGGTTCTTGGCCGCCTCGCGGGCCCCGAAGCTGCCCTTGCCGATCAGGAAGTCCTTGCCGGCCAGGTCGGCAAAGCCTGTCACGCCGGAGTCCTCCCGGACCACGTAGTGCATGGTCAGCGAGGGGATGGCGAAGAGCCCGCGGATCTGGTCGAAGGCCGGGTTCTTGGGCTCGAACATCTTCTTGCCGGCCTGGGCCAGCTTGACCAGGCCCGGCGGCGTGGTGAAGACGTAGTTGCCGCTGCGGTTGGCCGCTTCCTTGACGTTCTGGACCGAGCCCTGGCTTTCCTCGACGGTGACGATGATGCCGCCGCCCGAGCCGGCCTTCATGGCCTCGGCGATCTGCACCGCCATCTGGTAGTAGGACGACGTCGACTTGGCCGACTTGTAGGTCACCCGCGTCTCGGCCGCCGCGGCCTGCGGCAGCAGCAGCGCCAGCGCCGCCAGCAGCGGCGACAGTCTCTTCACACCCATGGTCCACCTCCCGCTTTCGGCCCCCGCCCTTGCCCGGCGGGTTCACAGCCTCGCAATTTGCCGCAAGAGCGGCGCAGCGGGCAAGGCTCCGCAGGAAAGCCGGCAGGGTCCGACGGGTCGGGGAAACGGGATCAGGCGGCGGAGCTTTGCGGGACCTCGCGCAGGCGGCCGACCAGGGCCTCGAAGTCCGCCAGGCTCTCGAAGCGCAGGCGGACCTCGCCGGCCTCGCCGCTCATGCGGATCTTCACCTTGGCCCCGAGCTGGGCGGCGAGCTCCCGCTCCAGGACCTTGAGCTCGTCCCGCAGGGCCGGCGCCGGGGCCGGCTCGGCCTTGAGGGCGGCGGGCGCCTCCGGCTGGCGGGCCAGCTCCTCGGTGGCCCGGACGCTGAGGCCCTTCTCGACCACCTCCAGGGCGACAGGCTCCGGCTCGGCGAAGGCCAGCAGCGCGCGGGCATGGCCCGCGGTCAGGGCGCCCTGGTGCAGCATCTGCTTGACCGCGGGCGGCAGGGCCAGAAGCCGCAGGGTGTTGGCGATGTGGCTGCGGCTCTTGCCGACCCGCTGGGCGACGACCTCCTGGGTCAGCGCGAAGCGGTCGACGAGCTGCTGATAGCCCTCGGCTTCCTCGATCGGGCTCAGGTCCTCGCGCTGCAGGTTCTCGACCAGGCTCAGCTCCAGCGCGGCCTCGTCGCCCAGCTCGTGCAGGGCGACCGGGACCTCCTCCAGGCCGGCCAGGGTGGCCGCCCGCCAGCGCCGCTCGCCGGCGACGATCTGGTACTGGCCCGGCAGCTCGGCGTGGGGCCGGACCAGGATCGGCTGCAGGACGCCATGCACGGCGATGGAGTCGCTGAGCGACTGCAGCGCCTCCTCGTCCATCTTCTGACGCGGCTGCTCGGGATTCGGGTGCAGAGCGCCGATCGACACGCGGCTCGGATCGGCGGCCGAGGGGGCGGGCTCGGGCGGGGACTCCGCCGGCGGGGTCGGGTCGGAAGACGCCGGCTCAGGGGTCGCCGAAGCAGCGGAGGGTGCCGCGCTCTGGTCGGGAGCCGGAACTTCGGCAGGACCGGGACTCGGCTCCGGCGTCGGCTCGGACGCGGCCTCCGCCGGCATCGCGGGTGGCGCGGGCGGCTCGGCCTTGGCGGCGGGCGCCAGGATTTCCGCGGCGATCGCTTCGAGTTGCTCGTCCGCCGTCGGCATCTGGTCGCCGGACAGGTCCGGGAGATCGGCGACCGCGATTTCGAAGGCCGCCGCATCGTCGCTCGGCGCTTCGGGCGAGGCCTCGGCAGCCGGCACCAGCGGCGCGATGTCCCTGAGGGTCTGCTCCTCGGCGCTGACCGGGCCGCCGGCCTCGGCCGAGGCTTCGGCCGGGTCCGGCCCGGTGTCGGGCAGATGGGCGAAGAGCGTCTCGGTCTCGGGGAAGAGGCCGGCCTCGGTGATCTGGTCCAGGCCGGGCAGCAAGTGGTCGTCCTGGACCTCCAGGCCCGGGGACTCCTCGGGCGCGTCCTCGTTCTCGACCAGGAAGCCGGTCAGTTCCTCCTCGGCGGCCGGCGCCACGACCGGGTCCTGGGTATCGCCGGGCGCCGCCAGGCAGGAGATGACCAGCAGAAGCTCGTTGTCCTCGCCGGCGGGCTCCACCTTGTCGGCCCGCACGCCCTCCAGCAGCGTCTCGATCCGCGCGATCGCCTCCCGGGTCGTCGCGACCGCTTCCGGGCTGGCCGCGACGCTGCCCTCGCGGATCGCGTAGAGCAGGTCCTCCGCCGCATGGGCCAGGGCTTCGGTCCGCCCGAAGCCGAGCACATGGCAGGTGGCCTTGACGTTGTGGACGATGCGGAACACCGCGTTCAGGGCTTCCGGGTCGCTCGGCGACCGCTCCCAGCGGTCCAGGTCGGCGGAAACCTCGGAGAGGTTGCGGTCGATCTCTTGGAAAAACTCTTGCAGGAGGTCGGTCATCGTCTCATCCCGGCGCTCGGATCGCGGTCCCTCCATCGCCGGGCGCGGCCCATCGCCGGGCGCAGCAAGGCCGGCATCGGGATGGCACAACTCGGCGGCCTCGAGGAAAGGCTCGAACTCTGGCTCCGGCCGCGGCCAAAACGCTCCGCGCCAGAGCGCACCATGTTGGCCTGCTTCGGTTACCGTCGCATTAACGGGGCTTGCGGCCCGGGCCGGAGGCCTCGCCGGGTACCGCTTCGGGAGGATCTTGGCTCTTCGACGAGGGCGGGGCCGCCCGAGGCGGGCGAGCCGCACCGGGCCCGGAGGCCCCGGGGCTATCGGCGTCGCCGGAACGGCATCCGCCTTTGGCGGCGTCGCGCAGGGCTTCTGCCAGGCTGCGCAGCCGGCGGCGCAGGTAGGGACTGAGGGTGGCGTCGCTCGGCCTTCGGTTTACCGGGCGGTTCCCCGGGCGGTTTCCCGGGCCGGAGCCCGCCGGTCTCGGCGGTGGCTCCGGCCTCGAAGCCGCCGTCTCGGGAAACCTTGTCTTGTCGGCCGGGGCCGGCATCTAGTTGGCCGCGACCTCGACGCTGCGCGGGGCCTCCTGGCTCTTGGCGTGCCAGGCGCAGTTCTCCGGGGTCGACTTGATCGGCTCGTAGCTGCCTCGGGCCGTCGGGAAGACGCCGAGGACGACCGAGCCGTCGGGGGCGCAGTAGGGCTCCGTCAGGCTCCCCACGAAGCGAACGTCGCGGACCTCGGAGCAGGCGCCCAGGAGCAGCGCGGAAGCAGCGAGGGTGAAAAGAATTGGGCGTTTCATGTCCCGTCCTCCACATTCGATGTGACTGACCCTAAAGTCGTCGCGGAATGTGGTCCGACGGGGATCGGAAACGGCGGGATTGTGACCGGCCCGCGGTCATTTCAAGAGCTGCCGGCCGAATTGTGGCAGCCCCGCCCGGAGCTTCCGCTGCCGGACGGCCGATCCTACGTAAGAGGCGAGCGGAGGCTCAGGACGCGATGTCGACCAGGCTGCCCAGCAGTTCGTCCTGGGTCTGGATGACCTTGAGATTGGCCTGGAAGGCCGCCGAGGCCTGCAGGACGTCGACGAACTCGGCCTCCAGCGAGACGTTCGGCAGGAAGGCCACGCCCTCGGCGTCGGCGTCGGGATTGCTGGGGTCGAAGACCGGTATCGAGGGCGGCGAGACCGGCAGGGTGTCGGTCCGCACCCCACCGTCGGCGGCCGAGATCTGCTGGACCCGCTGCGGCGTGTAGGCGGCGCTGTTGTCCGCGTCCGGCGCCGGATTCACGCCGACGCTGCGCGCGTTCGCGATGTTCGCCGCGGCGACCGAGACCCGGGTCGACTGTGCGTTCAGGCCGGATACGGCGATCTGGAAGACGGGATTCATGGGCCCTCCAAAATGCTGCAAGCCAGCCTATGCCAAACCGCATAAGTATGCAAATATTTGAATTTAAATAAAACTTTATCGAAACTCGCCAGCCCATGCAGCCGACGCAAGCCTGACTTGCATATATCGAACAGATATATAGTGGAACAATCTATTCCGGATCGATATATATGACGGGTCGACATCGGAGGCTTCCATGGACGCCAAGACGCTCTGCCTGGCGGTTCTAAGCCGTGGCGATGCCAGCGGCTACGAGATCAAGAAGACGCTCGAAGACCCGCCTTTCAGCCATTTCCAGGACACCGGCTTCGGCTCGATCTACCCGGCCCTGGGCAGTCTGGCGCAGGATGGCCTGGTCATCGGCCGCGCCATGCCGCAGGAGAAACGGCCGGACAAGAAGGTCTATTCCATCACGCCCTCGGGCCGCACCGCGCTGATCGAGGCCCTGGGCAAGCCGCCCGGACCCGACCGCTTCAGATCGGACTTCCTTTTCGTGCTGTTCCTGGCCGATCAGATGTCGGGCGCGCAGCTGCGCCGCCTGATCGACGACCGGATCGCCCTCTACGAGGAGCGGATCGCTGCCATGGAGAGCCGCATCGACGGCGCCTGCCAGATCGAGCCCGGTCCCGGCTTCGTCCACGGTTTCGGCCTCGCCCTCTATATCAGCGCCCGCGACTACCTGGTTGCCAACCGGGACCGCTTCTTGAAGGAAGCCGAAGGCGGCCAGCGTCTGGTCGCCGAATAGCCGCGGGGTGATGAACGCAATGCCCTTTCGCCGCGTAACACTCCAGAGCAACGGCCGGAGCCAGATCCCTTCATGAAGCGGTCCTACATCATTTCGCTTCTCCTCGCGATCGCGGCGGTCGCCTGGGTCGCCTCGGGCCAGTTGAACAGCGCCGAGGAGCAGGTTGCCAAGAAGCCGCCGGCGGACCTCTCCGTCGCCAACAGCCCCGCCAAGGTGCGCGTGCGCATCCAGGAGGCCGTGGCCCGGAGCACCAGCACCCTGCTGCGCGGCGACACCCAGGCCGAGCGGGCGGTCGACATCAAGTCCGAGGCCCGCGGGCGGGTGATCGAGGTGGCGGTCGAGAAGGGCAGCCGCGTCGAGGCCGGCGACGTCATCGTCCGTCTGGCGCCGGAGTACCGGCCCGCCCGCCTGCAGAAAGCCAAGGCCCTGCTCAAGCAGAGGAAGATCGAATACGAGGCCGCCGCGAAGCTGGCCAAGAAGGGCTTCCGCGCCGAGACCAACCTGGCGGCGGCCAAGGCCGAGGTCGAGGCCGCCGCGGCCGAGGTCGAGGAAGCCGAGGTTGCCCTGTCCAACCTGGTCATCAAGGCGCCCTTCGACGGCGTGGTCGACGACCGCGCGATGGAGGTCGGCGACTTCGCGGACGTCGGCGACATCGTGGCACGGATCGTCGATCTCGATCCGATCCTGGCCGTCGGCTTCGCCTCGCAACGCGATGTCGCCCAGCTCAAGATCGGCGACCCGGGCCAGATCCGCCTGGTCGGCGGACAGGAGCTGGCGGGCCGGGTCCGCTTCATCAGCGCGGTGGCCAATCCGGAGACCCGGACCTTCCGCATCGAGATCGAAGCCGAGAATCCCGGGTCCCGGATCCCCGACGGCCTGATCGCCGAGCTGATCCTGCCGACCGAGGACACCCCGGCCCACCGGGTCTCGCCGGCCATCCTCAGCCTGACCGACGAGGGCACCGTCGGCATCAAGATCCTGGGCGCGGACAGCAAGGTCGAGTTCCATCCGGTGCGGATCATCGGCGAGGATGCCGAGGGCGTCTGGCTGGCCGGGCTGCCCGAGCGCATCATCCTGATCACGGTGGGGCAGGACTACGTCACGCCCGGCCAGCTCGTCGAGGCCGTCGACGAGGCGACCCTGGATCCGGTGCAGCAGGGCGCGCTGGAATGAGCGCGCTGATCGACGCGGCCCTCGGCCACTCGCGGACCGTCCTGGCGACCCTGGTCCTGGTCCTGATCGCCGGCACCTACGCCTACGTGACGGTGCCGAAGGAAGCCGATCCGGACATCGACATCCCGATCATCTACGTCTCGATGTCGCACGAGGGCATCTCGCCGGAGGATGCCGAGCGCCTCCTCATCAAGCCGATGGAGGAGCAGCTCGAAGGCATCGAGGGCATCAAGGAACGGCGCGCCACGGCCTACGAGGGCGGCGCCAACGTCGTGCTCGAGTTCGAGGCCGGCTTCGACGCCGACAAGGCGCTGGACGACGTCCGCGAGAAGGTCGACCTGGGCAAGCCCGAGCTGCCGGACGAGACCGACGAGCCGACAGTCAACGAGGTCAACCTCAGCCTCTTCCCGGTCATCGTGGTGACCCTGTCCGGGGAGCTGCAGGAACGGGTCCTGCTGCGCATCGCCCGCAACCTCAAGGACGAGCTGCAGCGCATCCCCAACGTGCTGGACGTCACCATCGCCGGCGACCGCGAGGAGCAGGTCGAGCTGGTGGTCGATCCCCTGGTCCTGGAGAGCTACAACCTGGACGCCGAGGACATCATCAGCTCGGTGTCGCGCTCCAACCGGCTGGTCGCGGCGGGCGCCGTCGACACCGGGCAGGGCCGCTTCGCGATCAAGGTGCCCGGCCTCTTCGAGACCGTCGACGACATCCTCAACATGCCGATCAAGGTCGACGACGACGTCGCCGTCACCTTCGGCGACATCGGCCTCCTGAAGCCGACCTTCAAGGACCCGGAAGGCTTCGCCCGGATTAACGGCAAGCCGGCCCTGGCCCTGGAGGTGCGCAAGCGCACCGGCGCCAACATCATCGAGACCATCGAGAGCGTGCGCGCCGCCGTCGCCGAGCAGCAGGCGCGCTGGCCGGAGAACCTGGTCGTCACCTTCAGCCAGGACAAGTCGACCGACATCCGGACCATGCTGACCGACCTGCAGAACAACGTGGCGAGCGCCATCCTGCTGGTCATGATCGTGGTCGTCGCGGCGCTGGGCCTGCGCTCGGCCGGCCTGGTCGGCGTCGCCATTCCCGGGTCCTTCCTGACCGGAATCCTGGTCCTCGCGACCCTGGGCTTCACCATCAACATCGTGGTGCTGTTCAGCCTGATCCTGGCGGTCGGCATGCTGGTCGACGGCGCCATCGTGGTCACCGAGTACGCCGACCGGAAGATGTGCGAGGGCCTGGACAAGCGCAGCGCCTACGCCCTCGCGGCCAAGCGCATGGCCTGGCCGATCATCGCCGCCACCGCGACCACCCTCGCCGCCTTCCTGCCGCTGATCTTCTGGCCGGGCATCGTCGGCGAGTTCATGAAGTACCTGCCGATCACCCTGGTCGCCACCCTCACCGCCTCGCTGCTGATGGCGCTGATCTTCGTGCCGACCCTGGGCGCGATCCTGGGCAAGGCCGGCGGCAGTGCCGACCCCGAGACTGCGAAGGCCATCTCGGCCGGGCAGGCGATGAACCTGGACCGGGTCCACGGCATGACCGGCGGCTACCTGCGGGTCCTGCACTTCCTTCTGAAGCACCCGGCGAAGGTGCTGCTGGCCGCGGTTCTCCTGCTGATCGGGGCTCTGGTCGGCTACGTGAAGTTCGGCAAGGGCGTCGAGTTCTTCCCGGACGTCGAGCCGGACAATGCGGCGCTGCAGATCCACGCCCGCGGCAACCTCTCGATCGAGGAACGCGACGGCCTGCTGCGGCAGGTCGAGGCGCGGGTGCTCGACCTGCAGCGCGAGCGCGGCGAGTTCCACGCCATCTACGCCCGCAGCGTCGCCTCCTCCGGCCGCGAGCGCGACGACCCCGAGGACATCATCGGCACCATCCAGGTCGAGTTCGTCGACTGGAACCTGCGCCGACCCGCCGACGACATCATGGCCGATGTCAGGGCGCGCACGGCCGACCTGGCCGGCATCTTCCTGGAGACCCGGAAGCAGGAGGCCGGCCCGCCGGTCGGCAAGCCGATCCAGCTCGAGGTCGCCTCGGACTTTCCCGAGCTGATCGTCCCGACGGCGATCAAGGTCTACGACAAGCTGCGGAGCATGGAAGGCCTGGTCGACCTGGAGGACGGCCTACCGATGCCCGGCATCGAGTGGCAGATCGAGGTCGACCGCGCCGAGGCCGCGAAGTACGGCGCCGACGTCAGCCTGCTGGGCTCCTACGTGCGCATGGTGACCAACGGCATGAAGCTGGGCGAGTACCGCCCGGACGAGAGCGACGACGAGATCGACATCGTGGTCCGCCTGCCCGAGGCTTACCGCACGGTCGACTACCTGGACCAGATCCGGGTCCAGACCAAGACCGGGCTGGTGCCCATCTCGAACTTCGTGTCCCGCAGTCCCGAGCCGCGGGTGGGTCTGCTGCGCCGGGTCGACGGCAGCCGGGTCGTGACCCTGCGCGCGGACGTCGGCTTCGATGCCGCGACCGGCGAGAAGATCCTGGCCGACGACAAGGTCCAGGAGCTCAGGACCTGGCTGACGGGGGCCGAGATCGATCCCCGGGTCAAGATCCGCTTCAAGGGCGAGGACCGGGAGCAACAGGAATCCGGGAAGTTCCTGATCAAGGCCCTGGTCATCGCCCTGTTCATGATGGCGATCATCCTGGTCACCCAATTCAACAGCTTCTACAGCGCCTTCCTGATCCTGTCGGCGGTGCTCATGTCGACGATCGGGGTCATGCTCGGACTCCTGGTCACCGGCCAGCCCTTCGGCACGGTGATGTCTGGCATCGGGGTGATCGCGCTGGCCGGCATCGTGGTCAACAACAACATCGTCCTGATCGACACCTTCGACCGCCTGAAGGAGAGCGCGCCCAGCGGGCGCGAGGCGATCATGCAGACCGGCGCGCAGCGCCTGCGGCCGGTCCTGCTGACCACGGTGACGACGATCCTGGGGCTGATGCCCATGGTCTTGGGCATGAACATCGACTTCATCGAGCGCGGCGTCCAGATCGGCGCGCCCTCGACCCAGTGGTGGCGCCAGCTCTCGACCGCGATCGTCTTCGGCCTCGGCTTCGCCACCCTGCTGACGCTCTTCGTCACGCCCTGCGCGCTGATGCTGCGGGAGAACCTGCGACGCTGGTGGAACGAGACCCTACGACCCTGGTGGAACAAGTGGCGCCGGCGGGCTTCCGATAAAGCGGACGCGCCCGCCACCGCGGAGTCCCCGCTCCCGAAAGCCGCCGAGTAGTCTCCACATCGGCCTGGCAGCCGCGCTCAGTCGTGGAGATCCTCCGCGCTCGCGGCGGCCTCGCTGCCGATCGAGCGCGCCTGGGCGCGGCGGAAGCTGTGGTAGGCGAAGAAGATCGAGCCGAGGTAGATCACCCCGGTGCAGAGCAGGGTCAGCCAGAGGTTGGACAGCAGGAAGGCGGCGAAGGCGCCGAAGCCCAGGAGGGTCAGCCAGGCGTGGCGCATCGGCACCTTCACGCCCTTGAGCGAGAAGGTCGGCAGCCGGCTGACCATCAGGCCGCCGACCAGGGCGGCCATCAGGGCGACGACCCAGGGCGATGCGAAGAAGGCGGAGTCGAACTCGAAGGTCACGACCAGCGGCAGCAGCAGCAGCAGGCCGCCGGCCGGGGCCGGCACGCCGGTGAAGTACTGGTGCGACCAGGGCGGCGGATCCTCCTCGTCCAGGCCGGCGTTGAAGCGGGCCAGGCGCAGGGCGCAGCAGATCGCGAAGACCAGCGCGATCGCCCAGCCGAAGCCGCGCAGGTCCTGCAGCGCCCAGAGATAGACGATCATCGCCGGCGCCACGCCGAAGCTCACCACGTCGGAGAGGGAGTCCAGCTCGGCGCCCATCTTGGTGGCGCTGCCGACCAGACGGGCGATCCGGCCGTCCAGGCCGTCGAGAACCGCCGCCAGGATGATGGCCCCGACCGCCATCTGCCAGCGCCCCTCGAGGGCGAAGCGCATGCCGCTGATCCCGGAGCAGAGCGCGAGCAACGTGATGGCGTTGGGAATCAGCCGATAGATCGGCAGAACCCGCAGCCGGCGTCGCCGCGCGCCGCTCATCTAGCGAACCTCTCCCGGCCGCGGGCCTTCCTGGGTCGCCAGGTCGGCGAGGACGGTCTCGCCGCCGATCATCCGCTGGCCGACCGCGACCAGGGGCGCGGTGCCGTCGGGGAGGTAGACGTCGGTCCGGCTGCCGAAACGGATCAGGCCGAAACGCTCGCCGGCACGGACCTCCTGGCCCTCCTTCAGGTCGCAGATGATGCGCCGGGCGATCAGGCCGGCGATCTGCACGAAGGCGATGATCCGGCCGTCCGGGGTCGTCATGCTGACCGACTGCCGCTCGTTCTGCTCCGAGGCCTTGTCGAGCGCGGCGTTGAAGAAGCGGCCGGGGTGGTAGGCCGCGGCCAGGATCTTGCCGTCGGCCGGCACCCGGTTGACGTGAACGTCGAGCACGCTGAGGAAGACGCTGATCCGGGTCAGGGGATGCGCCTCCAGTCCCAGCTCGGGCGGCGGCGGCGCGCGCTCTATGGCCGTGACCACGCCGTCCGCGGGGCTGACCACCAGGCCCTGGCGCTGAGGCGTCACGCGGACCGGGTCTCGGAAGAAGTAGAGGCAGAACAGGGTCAGGGCGACGCCGAGCCACAGCAGCAGCGACGAGAACAGGCCCAGGACCACGGTGATCGCGGCCGCGATGCCGACGAAGGGCCAGCCCGCGGGATGTATGGGTGTGATGACGTATTTCAGCAAGTTCCGTTCCGCGCTGCTTTGAAGCGGCTGCCGTCTCGGCCGGGATTCCGGGGCCGGGACGTCGGGGCCGGGGCCCTCTGGTGAAGGCCCCTCGGCAACCAAAGGCCGGGGCCAAGGCCTAGGACCACAAGATTAAGCAATTCCAAACCTTGGGCGGCGGCAGCGGTTTTACCGCTCCTTAAATCTGGACTGATAGTTAAGGCGACACAATCAGATTTCCACGGTTAGCGAAAGCCCCTCGACATGGAACAAGGTCGGAGCGACACGGCCCAGCAGCCCGCGGACTCGGGCATCCCGACCATCGAGGCCCTGGTCAAGCAGAACCTGCCCCTGGAGTTCGGCGCGGTCGAGCTGGACGCCAGCGGCCGGGTGAAACCGCGCGATCCGGCGAACCCTTTGCACTTCCGCTTCCACTATCTGGGCGTTCCCTTCGACGTCGAGATCCCCGGCGCGGACAACCCCGAGATCCGCCTCGCCGCCGATCTCGGCGAGCTGCCCTACACCGCGGAGTCGCCGGCCGGACGGCGCTACGCACAGCAGCTCGTGCGGGCCGCGGCCGGCCTGCCGCACGGCCGCATCTTCGTCGACAACCGGCAGCACATCCGACTCGAGGCCGCCTGCACGCGGCCAGTCCCCTCGACCATCAGCCAGGTCTTCGCGGCGATCGCGGTCATCATGCTCGAATCCCTGCCCTACCTGCGCTTCCTGACCGAGGTCCTGCCGCAGCGCTCCTACCGGCACCAAGTCCAGTAGCCGGCGCCGGCAGCCTGGGGGCCCCGAGCGGCAAGGGCGGCCGCGCGCCCTATTCGCCGGTCGGAAGCACGAAGATCTGCCCGGGATAGATCAGGTCCGGGTTGCGGATCTGATCCCTGTTCGCCTCGAAGATCATGGTGTAGCGGTTGCCGGTCCCATAGGCTCCGCGGGCGATCCGCCACAGGCTGTTGCCGGGCTGGACGATGAAGAACTGGTCGTCGCCCAGCTGGGCCAGCAGTTCGGAGCGCGACAGCGGCGTCTGCACCCGGGCAATGACCTTGCCCGCGGCGTCGATCTGATCGATGCGCAGCTCGTGCAGCCCGGGCGTCAGGGCTTCCGCGCTGGTGACGCTCCAGCGTCCCTCCTCGCTCACCACCGCGCCGCCGAGGGGCCGGTTGTCCAGATAGGCGATGACTTGGCCACCCGGCGTGGCCCGGCCGCTGACGATGAGCCGGCCGGCGACGTCGTAGTCGATCGCCTCGAGGACCAGGTCGTTGACCGCGATGCCCTCGCCGCGCGGCGCCTGCAGCACGGTGCTGGGACCTTCGCCGCTGCGGGGCACCAGCACCGTGACCGGCGTCTGCGCAGGGCCGCCGGCGATCTGCGGCTCGGGCACGGCGATGACCACGACCTCCTCGGACTCGAGGCGGATGCCGTCGCTGGTCTCGGCCCAGAGGCTGATCTCGTGGCTGCCCGGCGCCAGCGGGAACTCGGAGATGAAGGTCCACTCGCCGCGGCGGTTGCTCTGGGTCTGGCCGAAGGTCTCGCCGTTGTCGGTGATGGTGATCGTGCTGACCGGCGGCGCCCGCCCCGCCATAACCGCGTCGCCGTTCGGCTCGACCCGGACCACGTCGAAGCTCGGCGGCACCAAGCCGGTGGCGGGACCCTGGGGATCCGACCCGGCGGGCGGAAGCGCCGCGGTCTGGGGCCCGCTGCCGGCGTCTTGGGCGCCGCCCGGCGCTGCCTGGGCATCGCTCGCAGCCTCGGCGTCACCGCCCTCGGCCGGCTGGGGCGCCTCCGCGCTGCCCTCGGCCACGTCCGAGGCGGGCTGCGATGCCACGGGGACCTCGCCGGCCTGCCGGTCGTGGATTTGCCAAAGGCCAAAGGCTAGCAGGGCAAGAAAGGCAAAAACCGCAGCGATAACGATACTTCGTCTCACCGGTCGCGGTTCTCCAAAGGCTTCCAGGCGTCGCCGCCAGATCCAGCAACCTAGTACGCCGGGGAAGCGGGCGCAATCCTCAGCCGGTTCAAGGCCCTGGGTGCTCCGGCAGCGATTTCAGGTAAACGGCGATGGCTTTGCGGTCCTGGTCGGTCAGGTGTCCGGTGCCCTCGCGGATCACGTCCTCCATCGCCCCGCCGGCCACATCGCCGTCCGGCAGGACGCCGAGCTGCAGGAAGAAGGTGATATCCGACTCCGACCAATCGCCGATCCCGTCGCCCGAATGCGGCGTGATGTTCGGCACCTTCTTGCCGTCGGGCCCTTTCAGGGTCCCGGCCAGATAGCGGTCGTCCTGCAGCGCGCCCAGGAGGTTGCGCGGGGTATGGCATTCCCCGCAGTGGCTGAGGTGCCGGGTCAGATAGGCGCCGCGGTTCCACAGCACATCCCTGGCGGGATCCGGCTCGAAGGAGCCGGGCTCGAAGAACAGCCACTTCCAGAGGCCGGCCAGGAAGCGGAAGCCGAAGGGGAAGTTGAGCTCGTGCTCCCGGTTGGGCTCGGGAAAGGGATCGACGCCCTTGAGGTAGGCCCAGAGGTCCGCCAGGTCCCGGTCCCGCATGCCGCTGTAGGAGGTAAAGGGAAAAGCCGGGAAGTAGTGACTGCCGTCGGGCGCCTCGCCGAGGCGCAGCGCCCTGGCGAAGTCGGCCAGGCCCCAGCGGCCGATCCCGTGATCCGGATCCGGGGTTATGTTCGGCGAATAGAAGGTCCCGAAGGGTGTCTCGAAGGCGCGACCACCGGCCAGCGGCCGCGCCCCCGACACCGGTCGGGTGTGGCAGGCATAGCAGCCTGCCGCCCGGAACAGGTATTCGCCCTTGGTGGCATCGCCCTGGGCGGCTGCGCTCCTCGCAAGCACCACAAGGCCGATAACGCTGAGAGCCGCGACCCTGGCGAGGTTGCTCCGTACCCGCCGTAGGCCGCGGCCCTTGCCCTTCCTGGGATAGCGCAAGGCCGGTCCAATCTACTTCTTGACCCGATAGGGCTTGTGGCAGCCGCCGCAGGCCTTGCCCACGTCGCCGAAGGCCGCGGCGATCTTCTGCTTGTCGCCGCTGGCGGCGACGCTGGCGAGGTTGGCGGAGGCGGTGTCCAGAGCCTGCGCCGCCTTCTCGAAGCCGGCCCAGTCCTCCCAGATCTTCGGCAAGGCCGCGGTCTTGTGGCTGCCGTTGTCGGTACCCTCGGGGAAGACCGCGGTCACGGCTTTCGACAGGGCGTTGATGCCGTTGGCGTGGATCGCGACGTGATCGGTGTAGGAGACCTCTCCCTTCACCACGCCCGCGATCGAGGCCATGTGGCCGCCGATCGCCTTCATCACCGCCTGGCGGTACTTGATGACGTTCTCGGGCTCGTCGACCGCGAGCGCCTGGGTGCTGAGCCCCAGGGCGCCGACGACGGCCAGGACTGCTGAAAGCTTCTTCATTTTCTCTCCCCTGATTGGAAATCGCGCTACCCTGGCGGGGGTAACACCCGGATAAACCCGTGTCCCGGGTAGCTTATTCCCGGCTGTAGCTCGGGGCAGACCACCGGTGCTTGTGCTGCCGGCTAGAATCAGGGTAACGCGATGCTCTCCTCAGGCCAACAAGAGGACACGATGCCGTGATCGGGATCTCCGCCCTTTGCGTCTATTGCGGGTCCTCCAACCATGTCGCCCCGGGCTATCTCGAGGCGGCGCGGCGGGTCGGCCTGGAAGCCGCCAGCCGCGGCATCGGGATCGTCTTCGGCGGCGGCCGGGTCGGGATGATGGGCGCGGTCGCGGAGGGCGCGCTGGAGGCCGGCGGCGAGGTGATCGGCATCATCCCGAACCACCTGCAGGAGCAGGAGGTCGGGCACGACGGCCTGACCCGGCTGGAGATCGTCGACTCCATGCACGTGCGCAAGATGCGGATGTTCGAGCTGTCCGACGCCTTCTGCGCCCTGCCGGGCGGCCTCGGCACCCTGGACGAGACCTTCGAGATCGTCACCTGGAAGCAGCTCGGCCTGCACGACGCGCCGGTCCTGCTGGTCAACCTGGACGGCTATTGGGACCCGCTGCTGGAGATGGTCGCGCACCAGGCCGAGGCCGGCTTCGTGCGGCCGCAGCACCGGCAGCTCTTCCAGGTCGTCGACAGCATCGAGGCGCTCTTCGCGGCCCTGGAGACGGCCAAGCCGCCCAGCGTCAAGGTGGACTCCCGCAGGCTCTAGAAATCCTACAACCCGGCGGCGGACAAAGGCCGGGGCCCGGCTTGCCTTGTCGGTCTTGCCTGCTATCTTGCCGCGCCGGCCCGGGGGCCGCTGGAGGAGGAAGATGGCGAAAATCGAAGTCAAGACACCGCTCGTCGAGCTCGACGGCGACGAGATGACGCGGATCATCTGGGCCAAGATCAAGGACAAGCTGATCCTGCCCTACCTGGACGTCGACCTGAAGTACTTCGACCTCTCGGTTCAGAGCCGGGACGCCACCGACGACCAGATCACCGTGGAGTCCGCGAACGCGATCAAGCAGTACGGAGTCGGCGTCAAGTGCGCGACCATCACGCCAGACGAGGCGCGGGTCGAGGAGTTCGGCCTGAAGAAGATGTGGCGCTCGCCCAACGGCACGATCCGCAACATCCTGGGCGGCACCGTGTTCCGCCAGCCGATCATCTGCAACAACGTGCCGCGCCTGGTGCCGGGCTGGACCCAGCCGATC
>JANQGU010000103.1 GCA_028282935.1 Kiloniellales bacterium | reverse complement strand
GCCTGACGGCCGCAGGGAAACCGGGCCGGGCCCGAGTGAGTATTTTCCTGACTTGATCCCGTCCCCCGTCTTGGCTTGGATTGAAGGATCGCGAGCCGAAGGGGGACGGCGAGGTGGTTTGGGTCTGGCTTCCGGCCGGAGCGGTGCTTGTCGGTCTTGTCGTCGTCGGCGCCCTCCTCGCCTTCGGGACCGCGGAGGTCGGGCCGCCGCGCGAGGGGCTGGGCGTGGACACCGGCCTCGAGGACCTGGACTACGGCGACCTGCCGGAGCTCCGGCACTGCCCGGCCCGCGACGGCGCGGAGATCCCCTATCGTCTCTATCCCGCCGAGGCCGAGAAGACGGTCATCCTGATCCACGGCTCCTCCAGCCGCGGCCGCTCCCTCCACGGCCTGGCGCGATATCTGGCCGAGGCCGGGATCGCCCGCTGCGTCGCCCCGGACATGCGGGGCCACGGCTGGGGCCGGCCCGGCGACCTCGACTACCCGGGTCAGCTCGAGCACGACCTCGCCGACCTGATCGAGCACCTGGCGCGCGAAGGGCTCGCCAAGCGGCTGATCGTCCTGGGTTTCTCCTCGGGGGGCGGCTTCGCCATCCGCTTCGCCGGCAGCCGCTACGGCGAGGAGGCCGGCGCCTATGTCTTCCTCGCCCCTTTCATCGGTGCCGACTCGCCGACCCTGCGCCCGGACAACGGCTGGGCCTACCCGCAGCCGGGCCGGATCCTGGCGCTGCGGATCCTCAACGCGCTCCGCATCACCTGCTTCAACCGGCTGACGGCCCTCAGCTTCGCGATCGACGCAGCGGACCGGCCGGTCACCACCCCCGACTACTCCTATCGCATGATGCTCGGCTTCGCGCCGAAGGCGGACTATCGCGGCAACCTCAAGCGCATCACCCGTCCCGGCGTGCTGATCATCGGCAGCGAGGACCAGGACTTCCGGCCCGCGGCCTACCCGGAGGACGTGATCGCCCATGCCAGGGATCTGCGCTTCACGGTCCTGGAGGGCCTGGCGCACATGGACCTCGTCACCAAGGACCAGGCCTTCCGGGTCATCGGCGAGGAGATCGCCCGGCTCTAGCCCCCCTCGACCTCCAGGTCGAGCAGGCGGGCCAGGCCCTTCGGCCGCCGGACCAGATCGGCCAGGGTGTAGCCGGACAGGGCCTGGAAGAAGGCCTCCAGGGCCTCGGCGAAGATCCCCTTCAGGCGGCAGGCCGGGGTGATCGCGCAGAGGTTCTCCTCGGGCTTGAAGCACTCCACCAGCCCCAGGTCCTCCTCGGTCGTGCGGACCACCGCGCCCAGGTCGATGGCCTCCGCCGGCTTGGCGAGGCGCAGCCCGCCGCCGCGCCCGCGGCTGGTCTCGATCCAGCCGGCCGCGCCCAGGTTCTGCACCACCTTCATCAGATGGTTCTTGGAGATCGCATAGCTCTCGGCGATCTCCTGGATCGTGCTGCTCTCGCCAGGCCTCAGCGCCAGATACATCAGCACGCGCAGCGCATAGTCGGTGTGAGTCGTCAGGCGCAACGGCGCTCTCCTAAAGATGCATATTTCATATTGCTTTTAGATGCCGACTGCATTAGATGTATCAATGATACTTCTTTTCGTGCGCGCTGCAAGGTTGGCGGACCGGGGAGCGGGAGATGCGGGACAACATGCAGGACGAGATCGTGACGGAGGCGGACATCCGCCGGATGGTCGAGACTTTCTACGACAAGGTGCGGCGCGATCCCGTGCTGGCGCCGGTCTTCGAGGCGGCGATCGGCCCGGACTGGGGGCTGCACCTGCGGCACATGTCGGACTTCTGGTCCGGCGTCCTGCGGATGACCGGCCGCTACAAGGGCAAGCCGCTGCAGGTCCATCGCGCCCTGCCGGACCTGAGGCCGGCGCATTTCGACCGCTGGCTGGCGCTGTTCCGGCTGACGGCGACGGAGACACTGGCGCCGGCGGCCGCGGCCCTTTTCGTCCAGCGCGCCGAGCGGATCGCCGCGACCTTGCGGCAGGGCATCTTCGGCCGCGGCCCGGGACTCCCGGGCACGGTCGCGACGAGGGAGGCGACGGGATGGCCTACGTGATCTATGCCGCCGAGGCGGCGACGCTCCTCTGGTTCGCCGCCTTTCTGACCCTCTCGCACCGGCTCTGGGTCGAGACCCGCGCGCTGCCCCGCCCGCGTCTCGACGGCACCAGCCGCCGCCTGCTGCGGGCCACCCGGGTCGGCTTCGCGGTCGGCCTGACGACGCTGACGGTCGCGGTCCTGGCGGAGCTTTAATACCAAGGAGCGTTGATAATGACCCATTTGATGGCGCGCGGCGGCCCGCCGGGCAGGCGCGGCCCGCAGCGCGATGCTGGCGCATCGGGCAAGGGTCGCAACGCACCCGGCGGGCCGCTGCGCGCCACCGAAGGCCGGGTTTGCTTGCCCGCCCGCGGCGTTGCGCTCCGCTTACGGTACCGCGCACCGCTGCGCGAAGCGCGCCTGGCGGGCGGGCAAGCAAACCCGGTCAAATGTGTCATTATCAGCGCTCCTTGGTATTAGCCACCAGGCCAGGGGCCGGAAATCGCCGCTTTCCTCGTAGCGCGGCAGGTACCAGGGAATCACGATGCTGGCGGTGGCGCCCAGGTGGCCCGCGGCGTCGCGCCGGTCCCAGATGTGGCGGGCGCGGTTGTATTCGTTGTCCGCGCAGAAGTAGTCGCTGCCGCCGGGCTTGCGCTGGCGATAGCAGAAGTCGTTGACCGCCGGCGAGCGGTAGGCGCTGCGGACCGCGACGCCGCCGAAGGCCCGGTGCAGCGGCTCCAGCAGAACCTCGCAGAGCCGCCGGCCCGCGGCGACCGCCAGTTCCGGGTCCTCGGGGATGTTCTGCAGGCCGTGAAAGTTGGCGACCTCGCTGTAGAGCATGTCGCGCATGAAGAAGTGCTCGGACAGCCGCAGGCGGCCAAGCTCGGTCAGCTCGGCGACGGATCGGATCCGGTTCACGGTCTCGGCTCTCCCCTCTCCAGGAACTCCTGCGTCAGGACCTCTTGCAGCGCCTCCAGCGTAGGATAGCAGCGGCCCCGCTTGGACAGCAGGTCCTCGCGCTCGCTGGAATGAAAGCGCAGGGTGGCGCGGCGCGGCAGGCTCCGGCGGCGGACGATCCGGTCCCGGTAGGACGGCCGCAAGGGATCGAGATCGAGGTTCGGGTTGCGGTAGAGGATCGAGGTCGAGAAGAAGTCCAGGAAGGTGGCGTGGAGCGTGGTGGTCGGAAAGCGCCAGATCAGCTCCAGGCCGGTGGGGTCCCGCTCGGACAGCAGGCAGGCCTGGGAGGCCGCGCCGTAGCGCGCCACCAGGATCTGCCTCAAGGCTTCCAGGCCGGCGGGGTTGGCGGCGTCCTGCTGCCGCCGCTCCAGCAGGACCTGCTGCAGGCGGTCGGTCCGGTCGTTCATCTGGAAGTAGGCGGTGAAGGCCAGGTCGCCGACCCGGGCCTCCAGGATCGCCCGCTCGGCATAGGCGCCGCCGTAGACCCAGCGCCCCGGCAGGGTGGTCAGCCGCGCCCCGAAGGCGGCCTCGATCTCGGCCGTGGTCATGCCCCAGCGCGCCGCCTCCCAGCCGGCCAGATCGGCCGGCGCCGCGGCGGCCGGCGGCGGGGCGCAGGCCCAGAGCGCCAGGATGGCGGCCTGGAGGATATGGCGCAGGACCCGTCTCCTCGTATCGGACCGCCACGGACCGCGGCCGATCCTACCTAAGGAATCACCTAGTTAGGAAAGTGGCGCGCCGGCGGACGGGCGCAAGCTTGCCGTGTTTTTTCCACATTCGCGGCGGAGTATCCCGCGTGACCTCGGGGGCCGCGCGCAGGCCGGGGGCGGCAAGGGTGTTTTCTCCGCCGCCGGAACGCGCCACCATGATCGCCTCACCCGCCGATTCGCGCAGCCCCCGCGCGAAGCCGGCGTCTTCGTCCGGGCCATCCGGAGCCTCCGCGGTGCCGCAGTCTTGAACGCCGTCTTCTTCGCCATCGTGATCATCGCCTTCGCGGTCGCCGCCTTCCGGCAGGTGACCCACGTCGGGGTCGACCCGACGCCGATGGCCGCGCTCTCCGAGGCCATGATCGTCGCCGCCAAGGATTCCGTGACCCTGGCGATCGGCCTGGTCGGCGTCATGGCGCTCTTCCTCGGCCTGATGAAGGTGGCCGAGGCCGGCGGCCTGCTGGTGATCATCGCCAAGGTGGTGCGGCCGCTGATGACCCGGCTCTTCCCCGACGTGCCCGGCGACCATCCGGCCATGGGCGCGATGATCATGAACATCTCGGCCAACGTGCTTGGCCTGGGCAACGCCGCGACCCCCTTCGGCATCCGCGCCATGCAGGAGCTGGACAAGCTGAACCCCCACAAGGGCACGGCCAGCAACTCCATGGCCCTGTTCCTGGCGATCAACACCTCCGCCGTGACCCTGCTGCCGAGCGGCGTGGTCGCGCTGCGAGCTTCGCTCGGCTCGAACGACCCGGCCGGGATCATCCCGACCACCCTGGTCGCGACCATCTGCTCAACCACCGTGGCGATCATCGCCGCCAAGACCTACCAGCGCTTCTCCGCCCTGCCGCCTACCCCCGAGCCGGGAGATCCCGAGGCGGGAGATCCCGAGCCGGGCGCCGACGGCGAGACGCCGACCGCCTCGCAGGAGGCCCCGAGCGACGGCGGCGCGGCGCCCGGGGACAGCGGCGCCTATCCGGCTTGGGTCTCCTTCCTGGTCCTGGCCGGCGTGCTGGCCTTGGTCCCCCTCACCGTGATCTACGGGCAGGCGATCGCGCCCTGGATGGTGCCCAGCATCGTGGTCGGGCTGCTGACTTTCGGCGTTCTGCGCGGGGTGCGGGTCTACGAGGTGCTGGTGGAGGGCGCCAAGGACGGCTTCCAGGTCGCCCTGCGCATCATCCCCTACCTGGTGGCGATCCTGGTCGCGGTCGCCATGTTTCGGGCCAGCGGGGCGCTCGACCTGCTGATCCGCCCCCTGGGCGCCGTCACCAACCTCTTCGGCATGCCCCCCGAGGCCCTGCCGATGGCGATCCTGCGGCCGCTGTCCGGCAGCGGCGCCTACGGCGTCATGGTTGGCATCATGAACGATCCGGCGACCGGCCCGGACACCTATACCGGCTACCTGGTCTCGACCCTGCAGGGCTCGACCGAGACCACCTTCTACGTCCTGGCCGTCTACTTCGGCGCGGTCCAGATCCGCCGCGTGCGCCACGCCCTGGCCGCCGGGCTGACCGCCGACCTCGCCGGGATCATCGCCGCGGTCTTCATCTGCAGCCTGCTCTTCACTTGAAATCCCGCGGCGGGCGAACAACTTGAACGGGCGTGGCGCTGCCATGATCTGGCCACGTAAACGTGTCACGTTCATAGATAGTTATTGTTAGCCTCTGGCGCCTATCCTGCCCTCCCGGCCCGTCGCGGCCGGGGAATCGAGGAACAGCGATCATGGCATTCGGCTGGACCTACGGCTTTCAGGCTTGGCTGGCTCGGCGGCGCATCGCGCGGCCCCGGTCGCGCGCGCGCAGGCCCACCTCGCTGCCCGAGCTCAAGCTGCGCACGCCCCTGGTCCTGGCCCTCTTCATCACCGCGGTCTACAGCGGCGGCTGGGTGATGGTCCTGCGCTCCTCGCTGCCGGTGCCGAACCCGGTCCATGTCGAGCAGGAGCTCTCCTGCCTGGCCCTGAACATCTATCACGAGGCCCGGGGCGAGCCCGGCGAAGGCAAGCTGGCCGTCGGCCACGTGGTCCTGAACCGGGTCGAGGACGCCCGCTTCCCGGACAGCATCTGCGCCGTCGTCCAGCAAGGCGGCTACAAGCGCCGCTGGCGCTGCCAGTTCACCTGGTGGTGCGACGGCCGCTCGGACGACCCGACCGAGCTTCGGGCCTGGGAGGACAGCCTCTTCCACGCCCGACGGGTGCTGTGGCGGGCGACCGAGGACCCGACCAAGGGCGCCCTCTGGTACCACGCCGACTACGTCTCGCCGGCCTGGAGCAAGACCAAGGTCGAAGGCCCCAAGATCGGCAAGCACATCTTCTACACCGCGCGGACGCGGGGATAGCATTTCACGCCGCAAATCCGGCGGACGCCGCCAAGATCGCCGGCCATCCTGCGGAAAACCCCGCGGGAGATGCAGACCATGGCACAGGAGACGGCAGCGGCGATTTCGATCGGGCCGAGGATCCGCAAGTCGCCCTTCTACGAGGCGACCCGGCGCTACGGCTGCAAGGCCTTCACCACCTACAACCATATGTACCTGCCGGTCTACTTCGAGAGCCCCGAGGCCGACTACCGTCGCCTGATCGAGGCCGTGACCCTGTGGGACGTCGGGGTCCAGCGCCAGGTCGAGATCACCGGGCCCGACGCCGCCCGCTTCACCCAGTTCCTGACCCCGCGCAACCTCTCGTCCTGCGCCGTCGGCCAGTGCAAGTACGTCCTGCTGACCACGGAGCGCGGCGGAATCGTCAACGATCCGGTCCTGCTGCGCCTGGCCGAGGACCGCTTCTGGCTGTCGCTGTCCGACAGCGACGTCCTGCTCTGGGCCCGGGCCCTGGCCCACGCCCTGGGCTACGACGTCCAGGTCCAGGAGCCCGACGTCTCGCCCCTGCAGGTCCAGGGCCCGAGGTCCTTCGAGGTGATGCGCGACCTCTTCGGCGGCTGGATCGAGGAGCTGCGCTACTTCTGGTTCCGCGAGACCGAGCTGGACGGCATCCCCCTGGTCATCTCCCGCACCGGGTGGAGCGCCGAGCGCGGCTACGAGGTCTACCTGCGCGACGGCCGCCACGGCGACCGCCTCTGGGAGGCCATCATGGAAGCCGGCCGGCCCTACGACATCGGCCCCGCCGCGCCCTCGACCATCCGCCGCATCGAGGGCGGACTTCTGTCCTATGGGGCCGACATGGACCTCGACACCAACCCCTACGAGATCGGCCTGGGCCGCCTCGTCGACCTCGAGCAGGAGGCGGATTTCCTGGGCAAGGACGCGCTCGCCGAGATCGCGCGCAGCGGTCCCGCACGCCGCCTCGTCGGCCTGGAGATCGAGGGGCCCCGCCTGCCGGCCAACGAGGAGGCCTGGCCCGTGAGCGCGGGCGGCCGCAGCGTCGGCAAGGTGACCTCGGCGGTCCATTCGCCGCGGCTCGGGAAGAACATCGCGCTGGCCATGCTCGCGGCCGAGGCCGCCGAAACCGGCAGCCGGGTGGAGACGGAAACGCCGCTGGGCCGGCGGGCGGCCGAGCTGGTCGAATTGCCGTTCTTCGATCCCAAGAAGCGCCTGCCGGCGCAGTCCTGAGCGCGCGAAACCGCCCGAAGCCGCGGAAATCCGCAGGAATCGCCAGGAATCAGAGGAACTCGCCATTAAATATGGTTAAGCAAGCCAATATTCGGCCTAGGGTTATATTTACAATTTGCTCACTTTTGTTGACAAATTGCTTACACCAGTATAAAGATAAGGGGCTGCGGCAGAGCCTCAGCCAAAATAAGAAAATCCATCCGGACACTACCCTCGAGCGACGAGTCCGCCGGCTCAAAGGTGATGGACCCCCCTCTGCGTTGGTGGACTGTCCTGGCCGCCCTCTGGTGCTTATTTCGGCGCAGTGGGCGGCCTTCTTCCTGGAAAACCGACCGCGCGGCCGGGGCTCGACCCTTGGCTTGACGCTTTGTTTACCCTAAGGGGCGACAGTGGCGTCATGGCTACACACGCAGAACTCGCCGCCCAGTTGCTCCGCGAATGCGCCCGCTTCTTCCGTGCCGTCGGCCCGCAGCAAGAGGGCGGGCAGGCGGACATGGTCGCCTTCGCCGAGACCTGCGAGGTCGTCGCCGACCTCGTGGTCAAGGACCCCGCCGCCGAGCTCACGGTCGACAGCTTCCAGGAACAGCCGCCGGTCTAGCTCCGCCCGAGGCGCCTCCCGCTTGAGGACCCCCGCTTGAGGACCCCCGCTTGAGGACCCCCGCTTGAGGACACTGGCGATGCTTGGCTAACATCCGGGCTGTCGGTGGCTCCGTCGCGTCCCGAGGCCGGGGCGGGCGGGCCCGGGATAGCGGATGACGGCGAAACGCCATGCGGATGGGGCAAAGCGGCAAGGACATCGTCAAGCTGGCGCTGCCGGCCTTGCTCGCCGCCGCCGCGGCCTTCTACGTCGCCTTCCTCTTCGTCGAGCCGGCCCCGCCGGACCGCCTGGCCATCGCCACGGGCGGAACCGGCGGCGCCTACCATCACTTCGCGGAAGCCTATCGGGAGATCCTCGCCGGCGAGGACGTCAGCCTGGAGCTGCGGCCGACCTCCGGCTCGGTCGAGAACCTCTCCCTGCTCGCGGACCCGGACTCCGGCGTCGACGTCGCCTTCGTCCAGGGCGGCCTGGGCGACCCGGCCGCGCAGCCGGACCTGGTCGCCCTGGCCTCGCTCTACTACGAGCCGATCTGGATCTTCCAGCGCGGCGCCCCGGCGAAGGATCGCCTGTCGGCGCTGGCGGGCAAGCGGATCGCGATCGGGCCGGAGGGCAGCGGCACCCGGGCCGTCGCCCTGTCCCTGCTGGAGGCCAACCGGCTGAGCGCGCCGCCGACCCGGCTGCTGGCGCTCGGGGGGGCGGAGGCCGTCGAAGCGCTGAAGGCGGGCCGCGTCGACGCGGCCTTCTTCGTCGCCGGCGCCCGCTCGGAGCTGATCCTGGACCTGCTGCGCAGCGAAGGGCTGAGCCCGATCAGCCTGGCGCGCGCCGAGGGCTACGCCCAGGCCGACGCCAGCTTCTCCACGGTGACCCTGCACGAAGGCGTCATCGACTTCGCCGCCAACGTCCCCTCGCGCGACGTCAGGCTGCTGGCGCCGGCCGCGACCCTGGTCGCCCGCGCCGAGCTCCATCCCGCCCTGGTCGAGCTGCTGCTGCGCGCCGCGATCCGGACCCACCGCGAGGGCGGCCTTTTCGAGGCGCCGGGCGCCTTTCCCGCGACCCGCCTGCTGGACTTCCCGCTGAGCGAGGAGGCGCGCCGCTTCCTGGAGCGCGGCCCCTCGCTGCTGAACCGGGTCCTGCCCTTCTGGGCGGCGAACTTCCTCGAGCGCATGGTGGTCCTGCTGATCCCGCTGATCACCTTGATGCTGCCGCTGATGCGCTTCCTGCCGCCGGTCTACCGCTGGCGGATCCGCGCCCGGATCTATCGTTGGTACAAGCAGCTAAGGGCGATCGACAGCGCCACCCGCGTCCCCCTGGCGGCCCCGGAGCAGAGCCGCCTGCTGAGCGAGCTGTCCCGCATCGAGGAGGAGGTCAAGCAGGTCTCGGTGCCGCTGTCCTACGCCGAGCCGCTGTATCACCTGCGCCTGCACATCGAGCTGCTGCGCGGAAAGCTGCGGGACGCCGCGCAGACCCCCGGCGCGGCGCCCGCCGGGCCGCCATCATGATCCGGCCCCCTCATGGTTAGACCCCGGCATGATTAGAATCGAGCGCCCCGCCGAGATCGACGTTCCCCTGGTCTTCGACAGCCCGCACAGCGGCCGCGACTACCCGCCCGACTTCGACCATCGGATCGACCGTCAGGTCCTGCGCCAGGCCGAGGACAGCCACGTCGAGGCCCTCTACGCCGGCGTGGTGGCGCTGGGCGCGCCGCTGCTCCACGCCCTCTTCCCGCGCAGCTACATCGACCCCAACCGGGCGCTGGAGGACCTGGACGACGAGATGATCGAGGGGCCCTGGCCGGAGGCCACGCGGCCCGGCGACAAGACGCGGCGCGGCGTCGGTCTGATCTGGCGCCGGCTGCGCGGCCTGGGCGAGATCTACGACCGCAAGCTGACCGTCGCCGAGGTCCAGCACCGGATCGAGACCTGCTGGCGCCCCTATCACGCCGCCCTGCGCGCGCTCCTGGACGGCGCCCATGGCCGCTTCGGCCAGGTCTGGCACATCAACTGCCATTCCATGCCGGCGATGGGCGACGAGACCACGCCCGACGGCCCCGCCCTCCGTGCAGACTTCGTCCTGGGCGACCGCGACGGCAACTCCTGCGACCCGGCCTTCACCCGCTTCGTCGCCGCGGAGCTGGGCGCGCTGGGCTACGCGGTCGAGCTGAACGACCCCTACAAGGGCGCCGAGCTGGTCCGGCGCTACGCCGACCCGGCCGCCGGCCGGCACAGCCTGCAGATCGAGATCAACCGCCGGCTCTACATGGACGAGGTCAGCCTGGCCCGCGCTCCGGGCTTCGAGCGCCTGCGCGCCGATCTCGACCGCCTGACCGCCGCCATCAAGCGCCATGCCGAAGCGGCGCTGGGGGCCTGAGCGCCCCTTCGGCCAAACAGCCTGCTAAAGGAACTTCTGCGCCAGGTCGACGGTCGAGTTGCGGCCGACCTCGCGGTGCTGCTTCTTCAGCCAGGCCTCGGCGGCGCGGCGGCCGCAGTCGCGCAGGTGGCACAGCAGGTCCCACTCCGGGGTCAGGCGGCTGTGCTCCTTCAGGTCCTTGGTGTAGGGCGCCGCCTCGATCAGGTGAAAGCGGTGCCGCTTGACCCGGCGGCGCAGGCGGCCGCCGATGGCGATGCCCTCGCGCGCGACCCGCCGGCAGAGCTCGATGGTCTCGATCTCGCGGCGGAAGGGCTGGTTGAAGGTCAGGCGCATCATGCGCGCGGTGATCTCGCCGGCCCGGGTCGGCAGCTCCGTGTCGCGGTCCGGGTTGAGCTGCACGATCAGGGTGTCCGGCGTCTCGCAGGCCTCGATCACCGGCAGGATCGCCGGGTTGGCCGAGAAGCCGCCGTCCCAGTAGTGATGCCGGCCGATCTTCACCGCGTGGTGCAGCTGCGGCAGGCAGGCCGAGGCGAGAACGACGTCGACCGAGATCTCCCGGGTCTCGAAGACCCGCGCCCGGCCGCTGGCGACCTCGGTGGCGGCGACGAAGAGCTTCACCGGCGCGGCCCGGCGCAGGGCGGCGAAGTCGACCGCGTCCTCCAGCAGGCCGCGCAGGGGATTGAGATCCATGGGGTTGAACTGGTAGGGCGAGATCATGCGGGTCATGAGGTCGAAGGCGACCTGGCTCGAGCCCGAGCTGCGCAGCGGCGAAAGCCGGGCCGCGTCGGAGGCGGCCCGCCACAGCGCCTCGAGCCGCTCGCGGGCGCCCTCCGCGCCGCCGGCCTGCAGGCCGGCCGCGAGGGCGACGGCGTTGAAGGCGCCGGCGCTGGTGCCGCTGACCCCTTCGAAGAAGGTCCGGCCGTCCTCCAGAAGCCGATCCAGCACGCCCCAGGTGAAGGCGCCATGGGCCCCGCCGCCCTGGAGGGCGAGGTTGATCGGCTTGGTAACGCCGGGACGGCGGCCGGCCTCGGCGCGGGGCGTGCGGGGCGGCTGGGTCGCGGCCCGGCCCTTGCGCGCGGTCTTGACCTTCGTGTCAGGCTTGGCGGGCTGCCGTCGAGCGGCGGACTTTGCTGCCATGCGTAGAAACCTCTCCGAAATTCTCGACCGCGCCGGGAATCCGACGCAGGGACGTGCTGCGTCGCAACATAAAGGACTATGGTTAATGAATTTCTAGACCCGGGCTGTCGAATTTCCGTGACCCCCGCAGCGAAGCGGCGGAATTCCGTGGCTTCGGCGGGCGTGAGCAAAGCGCGACATGAAAAGGGCGGCCTCGCGGACCGCCCTCGCCTGGGTCGTCACCTGCCGTTCAGGTTCAGAACGACATCAGCACGTTGTGCATGGCGCCCATCTCCTCCAGGCAGCGGCCCGAGCCCAGGGCCACGCAGTTCAGAGGATCGTCGGCGATGGTCACCGGCAGGCCGGTGGCGTTGCGGAGCACCGTGTTGAGGTTCTTGAGGTTGGCGCCACCGCCGGTCATTACGATGCCCTTGTCGACGATGTCGGCCGCCAGCTCGGGCGCGGTGTGCTCCAGCGCGGTCTTGACCGCCTCGACGATGGCGCTGACCGGCTCGGCCAGGGCCTCGGAAATCTGCCGCTGGCTGAGGGTCAGGCCCTTGGGCACGCCGGTCACCGTGTCGCGGCCCTTGATCTCCATGGTGTCGCCGTCGCCGTTGATCGGCACGCAGGCGCTGCCGATCTCCTTCTTGATCCGCTCGGCCGAGGCCTCGCCGACCAGGAGGTTATGGTTGCGCCGGATGTAGGAGATGATCGCCTCGTCCATCTTGTCGCCGCCGACCCGCACGGAGTTGGCGTAGACGATGCCGCCCATCGAGAGCACGGCGACCTCGGTGGTGCCGCCGCCGATGTCGACGACGATGGAGCCGGTCGGCTCGGTCACCGGCAGGTTGGCGCCGATGGCGGCGGCCATGGGCTCCTCGATCAGGAAGACCCGGCGCGCGCCTGCGGCCTCGGCCGACTCCTGGATCGCCCGGCGCTCGACCGCGGTCGCCGACGAGGGCACGCAGACGATGATCTGCGGGCTGGCGAAGCTGCGGTTGTGCTGCACCTTGCGGATGAAGTGCTTGATCATCTCCTCCGCGACCTCGAAGTCGGCGATGACCCCGTCACGGAGCGGCCGGATGGCCTGCATCCCGCCGGGGGTGCGGCCCAGCATCAGCTTGGCGTCGTCGCCGACCGCCAGGACCTGCTTCCGGCCCTTGCCTTCCACGATCGCGACCATGGAGGGCTCGTTCAGGACGATGCCCTTGCCCTTGACGTAGACCAGCGTGTTCGCCGTGCCCAGGTCGATCGCCATGTCTTGCGAGAGAAGGCCCTGAAACCTGTTGAACAGACCCATTCCGAATTCCTCTGAATCGGGCGCCGGCAGCCGACACCCCGCCTCACCGATGACCAAGGCCTCACCGCGCCTAGGACCTATGGCCTAAACAGCCGGTACCGCCCGCGAGAGCCAGCCGGATCATAGAATGCCGATGATTAACGTCTTGCTAACGACCCGCCGAGTTTCAAGCACTTGGCCCCGCCCTGCGCCCGGCCCTGCCGCGCCGCGGCCGGCGATGCTGCGCTGCGGGATGCTTCACGCCTGGATCGAAGAAGCCTATCACTGCGCCAACTTACCGAATTCACAGCCTTACTATATCTGGCGGATATGGACTTGCCGGACCTCAATCGCTGGGGTCATAAGTCCGTAACCTGTTTGCAAAAAATTTCCGCCCGGATCAGAAAAGTCTTTGGAATCGATCCGGTTTTCTGGTATTACCACGGCCACAACCTCGACATACAAACACAACATTGCTGCAATGCGTCATCAAGGGTTGTCTCCCCAGGAGATGACCCTATGTCTAAGCAGCAATTGGGGCCGATCGACATCTAGACCAGAAGCGATTGAAATGAGCGACTCAAGCAAGAACAAGAAGCCAGAGCCGGATAAGGAATACGTCTCCAAGAGCCGCAAGTGCCTGATGTGCCGCAAGGACTTCACCAGCTCTTGGGCCGGTGAGCGGATCTGCAAGGACTGCAAGCAGACGGCTGCCTGGAACGATTCCAGTCTCGCTGCCTGAGGCAGTGGCGGGCGCCCGCGAGGGCGCCCAACGGCCTCTTCCGGGATCATATAGGCCCCGGACCTGATCCTTCCCTCTACTAGACCAGCCCTCGCCCGCAGAGAGCGCGGTCGTTTGTGCTGCGGATCGCCATCCCCTCCTTCGAGGGCCGGATCGGCGGCTTGCCGCGGCCCCGACCTCCTTTGGCGACCTCCCCTGGTGCCAGACCGGGCCTGAACGAACTGGCGCCTCCCGGATCGGGGAGGGCGACCTCCACCGCCCGGTGCCCGATCCGGCCATCATCTCTCCTGCGCCTCGCCGGGGCCGGCGGCGCGTTTTGCAATCGCTTTGCCGGCCGGGGGTGGTAGATTACCGCCGCCACAAGACAGAAACCAAGAAACGGACCATGCGAGGGGAGGCAATGACATGATTCGCAAGACCATCGCCGGCCTGGGTGTCGCGGCGGCACTCCTGGCGAGCGGCAGCCTGCAGGCTGCGGAGACGACGCTGCGCATCTCGCTGCAGCTGCCCTTGAAGAGCCACCTGGGCCAGAACCTCCTGCTGTTCAAGGAACAGGCCGAAACCGCCTCGGGCGGCGAGATCGAGGTGCAGATCTACGACTCGGCGCAGCTCTACAAGGACAAGGAGGTGCCGCAGGCGGTCGGCTCCGGTGCCATCGAGATGGGCGTCGCCTCGCTGACCCGCTTCGTCGGCGACATCCCGGCGGTCGACATCTTCTACATGCCCTTCATGTTCAACTCGGAGACCCTGGTCCGCGCGGCGACCGCGAAGGACAGCCCGATCCGCGGCCCGATCGACGAGGCGATCCTGGACACCGGCAGCCGCGTGCTCTGGTGGCAGGCCTATGGCGGCGCGATCATGCTGTCCAAGGGCGCGCCGGTGCGCACCCCGGCGGAGATCGAGAACAAGAAGGTCCGGGTCTTCGGCAAGACCCTGGGCACCTTCATGGAGTCCGTCGGCGCGGCGCCGACCCTGATCTCGGGCTCCGAGCAGTACCTCGCCTATCAGCGCGGCACGGTCGACGTCGGCATGACCGGGGTCTCCGGCGTCAAGTCGCGCAAGCTCTGGGAGGTGATGGACACCATCACCGTGACCAACCACGCCGACATCGAGTTCGTGGTCCTGGTCAACGAGGACTTCTGGAAGGGCCTGCCGCAGAAGCACAAGGACATCATCACCGCCGCCGCCGCCAAGGCCGACGCCGCCGTGCGCGACGACATCGCCCGCATCGAGGCCGAGGCCTACGAAGCCGCCCGCAAGGAGGGCATGACGGTCGTCGAGCTCTCGGCCGAGGAGGTCGCCGCCTGGCGCAAGGGCGCCGACCCGGTCGTCCAGCAGTACAAGGCCTCGGCCGGCGCCCTGGGCGAGAAGCTGCTGAAGGCGGCGGAAGAGCTGCGCGGCACCAACTGAGCGCCGCCTGAGTCCGGCGGGGCCGGCCGGGGCGCCGGCCCCGCCACTCTGCCCCAAGACCCTGTCCCAAGGCCCTGCCCCGCTGCCCAGAAGGACCACCGGCTTGCTGCGCCTCATCGACCGTGCGGCCGACCTGCTCGGCCAGGCCGCCGCCTGGCTGTTCTTCCTGACCGGCGCCATGATCACCTACGAGGTGCTGGCCCGCTATCTCTTCAACGCGCCGACGATCTGGGCCGCCGAGCTTTCACAGCTCCTGCTGCTCTGGGGCAGCTTCATGGCCATGGCGACCCTGCTGCGCCAGCGCGCGCACATCCGGATCACGCTGCTGACCGCCCGCCTGGGCGACCGAGGGCGGCAGGCCTGCGAGGCCTTCGCCCTGGTCTTCATCGCCGGCTTCTCGGGCGTCGCCGCCTGGCACGGCTGGCTCATCGCCTACGACTCCTTCGAGCGCGGCCGCTCCACCGGCACCATGCTCAACATCCCGAACTGGTGGAGCGAGATGGTCATCCCCGTCGGCTTCCTGGTGCTCCTGCTGCAGTGCCTGGCCGAGGTCCTGCGGGTGCTGCGCCACGGCGCCCCGGCCAAGGCCCAGGACCACGGGGAGGCCTGAGCCCATGACCGCCGCCCTTGTCCTGCTCGCCCTCTTCGTCCTGCTGCTGATCGGGATCCCGGTCGCCTTCGCCCTGGGCGGCCTGGGCTACCTGATGCTTGAGCTGGGCGGCTTCTCGCCGCTGATGGTGCCGCAGGGCCTGCTCAGCACCCTGGACAACTTCATCCTGCTGGCGGTGCCGCTGTTCCTGCTGATGTCCAACGTGCTGCTGAAGGGCGGCGTCGGCCGCGACCTCTTCGCCGCGGTCCAGGCCTGGGTCGGCCACTGGCCGGGCGGCCTGGCCGTCGCCACCGTGGTGTCCTGCGGCATCTTCGCGGCGATCTCCGGCTCCTCGGTCGCGACCGCGGCGACCATCGGCACCGTGGCGATCCCCGAGATGATCCGCCGCGGCTATCCCCGCCCCTTCGTCCTTGGCCTGCTGGCCGCCGGCGGCACCCTGGGGATCCTGATCCCGCCCTCGATCCCGATGATCGTCTTCGGCTTCATCACCGAGGAATCGGTGATCGCGCTCTTCCTCGCCGGGATCGGACCGGGCCTGCTGCTGATCGCGCTCTTCATCGGCTTCTCGATGCTCTACGCGCGCTTCAGCGCCGACTACCAGCCGCAGCCCAAGGCGAGCTGGGCCGAGCGCCGGGCCACGGCGGTCCGCGCCCTGCCGACCTTCGGCCTGGCCGCCCTGATCATCTGGGGCATCTACGCCGGCGCCTTCACCCCGACCGAGGCCGCCGCGGTCGGCTTCGCCGCCGCCCTGGTCATCACCGGCCTGATCCTGCGGACCCTGACCTGGGCCATGCTCAAGGAGGCGACCCTGGAGGCCATGAAGACCACGGTGACGATCCTGCTGATCGTCGCCGGCGCCAAGGTCTTCGGCAAGGCGATCACCCTCTACCGCATCCCCCAGGACATCTCCCTGGTCATCACCCAGAACTTCAACGAGGCCTGGCTCTTCGTCCTGGTGGTGGCGGCGGTGCTGGTGCTCATGGGGCTCTTCCTCGAGGCGCTCTCGATGATGCTGATCATGGTGCCGGTACTCGCGCCCTCGCTCGGCGCCCTCGGCATCGATCCGATCTGGTTCGGCATCTTCTTCGTGATCATGGTCGAATGCGCCCTGATCACCCCGCCGGTCGGCCTCAACCTCTACGTCATCCAGGCCGTCGGCCGCGCCTCCATGGGCGAGGTCGCGGCCGGGGTCTGGCCCTTCCTGGCCTTGATGCTGGTGACCGTGCTCTGCATCTTCCTGCTGCCGGACATCGCGCTCTACATTCCCTTCAAGCTTTGAGGAGTCCTCCATGAACCGGGTCCAGCAGCTCCGCGACCTCCTGGCGCAGCCCGGGCTGCAGGTCATGCCCTGCTGCTTCGACGCGCTCTCGGCCAAGCTGATCGAGCGGGCCGGCTTTCCTGTCACCTTCATGAGCGGCTTCGCGGTCTCGGTCGCGCGCCTCGGCCTGCCCGACACGGGCCTGATCTCCTACGCGGAGATGGCCGACCAGGGCCGCAACATCTGCGACGCGGTCGGGATCCCGGTGATCGGCGACGGCGACACCGGCTACGGCAACCCGCTCAACGTCAAGCGCACGGTGCAGGGCTACGCCAGGGCCGGCTTCGCCTGCGTCATGATCGAGGACCAGGTCGCGCCCAAGCGCTGCGGCCACACCCGCGGCAAGCAAACGGTGCCGCGCGCGGAGGCGCTGACCCGCCTGCGCGCCGCCCTGGACGCCCGCGACGAGGGCGCCGAGATCCTGGTCATGGCCCGCACCGACGCCCGGGCGACCGAGGGCTTCGAAGAGGCCCTGACTCGCGCCCGGGCCTTCCGCGACCTGGGCGCCGACATCACCTTCCTGGAGGCGCCGCAGAGCGAGGAGGAGATGCGCCGCTACTGCGCCGAGGTCGAGGGCCCCAAGATGGCCAACCTGGTCGAGCAGGGCGACACGCCGCTGCTGCCGCCGGCGGAGCTGGAGGCGATCGGCTACAAGCTGGCCGCCTATCCCCTGACCCTGCAGCTCGCCGCCCTGCAGGCCATGACCGAGGCGCTGGACGCCATGAAGGCCGGGGCGCGGCCGGAGCGCCTGGCGGGCTTCGCCGAACTGCAGGCAGTCGCCGGCTTTCCGGAGTATTTCGCCGCCGAGAAGGCCTACGCCGGGGACTGATCCCGCCCCGAAGCCGATCGAAAGCTATGCGCCAAAGTCATGCCTAGCCAATGGGTCATTCCAAAATTGCAAATCTCCCCCGGCTATACAACGAGAGATAATAATTGCCTTCATTCCTGTATCACCGGAAACAGTGACCGGAGGTAGGATGATGACCCAAGAAAACAAGAAGGTGCTGATGTGGACGGTGGGCGCGACCGCTGTGCTGGTCGTGGCGGTCGTCGTGGCCTATCTGGCCGGAGTCTTCCAGCCCCCAGCACCCGTGTCCTGATCGATTGCCAAGATGACCAACCTGCGGCCCGGGCGGCATCAGCCCCGCAGCCCGGGCCGCAGTCCGTGACGGGCAAGCCCAGACCGCAGGCACGGCTGACGCACGCTTCGCCTGCCCGATCCCGAGGGAGCCGCGGTCACTCCGCGTCGCCGCCGAGCAGAGGCCCGTCCCGCAGCAGCTCGTCGCGCAGGCGCACCATAGCGGCCCGGTCGCCGCGCGCCGCGCGCGGCAGCGGCACCTGGAGGTCGGCGACGACCGAGGCGGGCGATGCCGAGAGCTGGACGATCCGGTCGGCCAGCTGCAGGGCTTCGCCCAGGCTGTGGGTCACGAAGATCACTGTGGTCGGACGCTCCGACCAGATGCCGACCAGCAGGCGGCGCAGACGCTCCGCCGTCGGCCGGTCCAGGGACACGAAGGGCTCGTCCATCAGCAGCAGGTCGGGCTTGACGGCGAAGGCCCGGACCAGGGCGGCGCGGCGCGCCAGGCCGAGCGAGAGGCGCTGCGGGTAGGCGTCGCGGAACTCGGCCAGGCCGGCGACCTCCA
>JANQGU010000017.1 GCA_028282935.1 Kiloniellales bacterium | reverse complement strand
CTCAGGTCCACTGCCAGCGCCCGATGACCCGGCCGTTGACGGTGACGTCCTCCAGGGGACGCTCGTAGACCGCGTAGTCGGCGTTGGCGCTGATCAGCCGGACGGTGGCCGGCTCGGAGTAGGGGATGACCTCCAGCCGCTTGATCACCAGGCCGAAGCCGTCCCAGACGATGAAGACCCCGGGCGGCGAGGGCAGGCGGTCGTCGGTGTTCACCAGGACCCGCTCGCCCGGCCGGAAGTCCGGCACCATGCTGTCGCCATGGACCCGGATGATGCGCAGCGAGGCCGGGGCCGCGGAGGTGTGGCTGCGCAGGAAGTCGAAGGGGATCTGCCACTCGGCGATCATCGCCTGCGGGTCCGCGAGGTCCGGGATCGCGCCGCCTCCGGCCAGCGCCCGGACGTCGAGCTCCGGGATCGGGGCCAGGGGCGCCGCGGCGTCGGCGGACCCGGTCCGGCGGCGTTGCGGCCCTCGTCCCCGCCCAAGTCCAGGCCCGGGCCGCTCGCGGCCCGGCCGGTCCTTCGCCGGCTGTTCGTTGGCCGACTGATCGTTGAAGGGCCGATCGCGCTCGCCCGCGAAGAGGGCCCGGGTCACCCCCGCCAGGGCCAGGACGTCGTTGCTGGTGATCGGCGGCTCGCCCCGGCCGACCAGGACCGTCTCCAGCTGCTTGGCCAGCTCCAGCGGCAGGTAGGGCTTGCGGTACTTGTCCTCGTAGGAGGCATAGGTCGAGGCCGGCCGGTCGATGGCCGAAGCCACCTCGCGGACCGAGAGGCCGCTGCGTTCGCGCAGGCGCTTGAGGTCTCGGGCTGCTGCCGACGTCTCTGCCATGGCGCCCAGTTTGTACGACCTTGCCGCACGATGCAAGACGAAATTATCGTTGACAGAAATAGCGAAAAAATCGTACATTCGCGCCATGATTTCCTCATCCCATCGCCGCAGAGAACGCCGCCGCCGAAGGTCGCGGCGTCCGCGCAAGCTGCTCAAGGGCATCGCCAGCAATCTCGTCCGTCATCCGCAGTATCCCTGGCTGGCCTTCGATCCCCGCGGGGTCGCCGCGGTCGAGGCCAGCCGCGACCTGCACAAGAAATCCGCAGCCCAGTCCCCAGCCCAGTCCCCAGCTAAGTCCCCGGGCGGCCCGCCAGGCGCCTTGGGGGGAGCCTTGGGGGGAGTGGCCCATGCCGACTAGGCTGCAGGCCTTCCTGGCCGCCCAGCGGTCCCGGGGCATGTCCGACCAGGCGATCCGTCGGGCCCTCGGCCTGTCCCGCCAGGAGGCCGCCGAGGCGGAGCTCTTCGGCCCCAAGCCGGGGCCGGCCCGGCCCGGAGCGGGCGGGCCTGCCGCGTCCTCGCCGCGAAGGCGGCGGTCATGACGGCGCCGTCGCGGGAGCCGCCGCCCCAGTTGCCGCCCGAGTCGCCACCTAAGCCGCCCCGGGGCGGGAGGACCTGGGTCTCCTGGCCGGTCGCCTCGAGGCAGGGCGGCCGGCTGCGCCGGCGGGTCCAGGTCCGGGGCTGGGAGCCGCCGCCGGAGGACCCGATCGACGAGGCCACCGGCGAGCCTCTGGTCTGGGAGGCGGGGCATGTCCGCGCCTGGATCCGCGAGGCCATGGAGACCCTCCGGCGCCTGCCCCTGCCGCGGGACGGACGGCCCCGCCGGCCGAGCAGCCACATGCCCGACGTCCTGCGCGATCTGGCGGAGGCCTACGGCTACGACGATGAGCAGGATCGGCGCCGGGCGCGGACAGCGGTCTCGCGGCGCGAGATCGGCCGTCTCGACCAGGTCCTCGACTGGCTGATCCGGCTGGCGGACCGCCGGGACGCGGTGGTGGTCACGGGGCTGGCCCTGGGCCTCAACCTGCGGGCCGCCGGCCGCCTGGTCGGCCGCAGCCACGAGTGGTGCCGGCAGCGCGAGCGCTCGGTGGTCGAGGAGATCGCCCGGCGTCTGAACGAGGACCGGCGGCGCAAGACGGCGTCGTGACCCGAGCGGACGGCCCCTCCGCGCGCCTTTGGGACCTCCTGCGGGACCAAGGGGGCCGGGGCGGGCCGCCCGCCGCCCGTTTAGGGCGCGTCAACCAATTATGGCTAGGCTTTTAGACATAACCGTAACCGCAAGCTGACCAAGCACGGACCCCGGCCGATGACGCATTTCCTGATCACCGACGACAACCCCGAAGGCTACAAGCTGGAAGACATCCTGACGATGATCCGCCGGGACATGATCCTGCGGGCGACCAAGATCGTCGACGATCCCAAGCCGCAGGCGAAGCAGGTGCTGGACAACAACGTCCGTATCCTCGGCCTGCTGGGGGAGTGCATCGGCATCGCCGAGAGCAGCACCAAGATCCTCGACAAGGAGTTCGGCCCGGCGGTCAAGGGCAAGCCGCGGATCGGCACGGTCTGACACCACGCCCCTGACTCCAGCCCCGGCCCGGACCAGCAGGCGGGGCTGCGGCGCGGCCTGAAGGCTTGCCTGTTCGGGCGCGAGGGTCCATATCGCTTGTGCAGCGGACGACCCGCTCACAGCCCCCGCTCACAGCCAGCGACCCCCGCCGAGATGTCCCAAAGCCCGCCAGCCTGGTTCAAGCCCGCCATCGAGTACGGGCCGCTCCTGATCTTCCTGGCGACCTACTTCTTCGCCGGGCTGATGGTGGCGACCGCGGCCATCATCCTGGCCGCGGCGGTGGCGGTGGCCGTGGCCGCGGTGGTCGAGCGGCGGATTCCGCGAATGCCGCTGTTCACGGCCGTGGTGATCGCCGTATTCGGCGGGATCACCCTGGTCCTCAACGACGAGACCTTCATCAAGATGAAGCCGACCTTCGTGCAGCTGTTCTTCGCGGCGATTCTCGGCGGCGGCCTGCTGCTCAAGCGGCCGCTGCTGAAGCCGCTGCTCGGCAGCTCCTGGCCGATGGACGACCTCGGCTGGCGGCGGCTGACCCTGCGCTTCGCGGCCTTCTTCGTGGCGATGGGGGCGCTCAACGAGCTGGTCTGGCGGACTCAGACCACCGATTTCTGGGTGGTCTTCAAGGCCGTCGGGCTCAGCGGTCTGACCCTGACGTTTGTACTTTGCCAGCTGCCCCTGCTGCGGCGCCACGCACTGGCCAGCGAAGCCTCGGAGCAGGATCAGAGCCGTTGACCTTCTGGCGCGGCGCCGGCGGTCCCCAGCGCACGGCCTGAGCCACCACCTTCCGCGCGCCCAGGTTGAAATGGCGCTTGAAGGCGTCGAGCCCCAGGGTCCTCGGCCCGTCGGAGTACTCGCCATTCCGGTCGCGCATCGTCACCAGGAAGCGGACATGGGGAATGCCGTTGTCGTTCTCCTCGATCCGGAGCACCTGAGCGATCTCCATCAGGTCGCCGGAGCGTAAGCGCGCGAAGGACGCGCCGACCACGACCTCTTCGGGGCGCGGCAGGTCGGGCTTCGTTGGCAGTGGGATCTGGAGAGAGCGGAACTTCTCTATACTACGCGTCAACCACGAACTCGGCATGTACACGGAATCCGGTCCTATCTATCAAACAGTTGCCTCTCTCCCAGCCGCAAGAATTAAACCAATCGCCTGCGTCCGGGTTGTGGCAAAAGGCGGGGTTGGCTGTGTCACGAAAAGGTCGGAAATCAGCGATTCCAACCCTTTGGCATAGGGGGGCTTGGACCTTTGGCAGAGCCCCCCGGGCGGGCGGGGCCGGCCCCCGGGCGCGGCAGGTAACGGGGATTTGACTCTGAAATTTATTTTCTAGTGATTTGCAGTAATTAAATAAATTGGCGCGTATATACTGTTAGGAAACATTGTTACGGTAAATCTCTAGAGATGGTGCGAGGGTTTTTACTTATACTCTTGGCTTGATATCAAGACCGGGGCAAACCCGGGGGCGGGAGAGCATGGCGTCCAGGCAGTCGAGCGGAGCCGGACCTTGGATCGGGCGGGCGTGAGATGAATCTGAGCCTCTTTGCCTCGGTCGTGATCAGCGTCTTCGCGGTCGGCGGCTCCATCGTCCTGCTGCGCCGCTACGGGGACTGGCGCGTCGGCTTCTTCGCCGCCCTGACCGCCTTCATGGCGACCCTGATGGCGGTCTACTTCACCGCCGAGCTGGTCATGGCGCCGCCGGGCTGGGTGATGACCGACTCCACGGGCCAGATCGCGGGCATGTCCATGAGCGCCCTGGCCATGGTCGCGGTCTTCTTCATGGAACGCATCATCGGCCAGCACACCGCGCGGCAGAGGGAGCTGCGCCTGCCGCAGTTCACCGTCGACCGCGCCGCGATCGCGGCCTTCTGGATTGCCCCCGACGGCGCCCTGCTCTACGCGAACCAATGGGCCTGTCAGTGCCTCGGCTACACCCGGGAGGAGCTGCTCGCCCGGAACATCGAGGACGTCAGCCCGGACCTGCCGCGCTGGCGCTGGCTGGACAACTGGCAGGCCCTGAAGGAGGCCGGCTCGCTGAGCTTCGAGACCCAGTACCGGACCAAGCAGGGCCACCTGCTGCCGATGGACGTGACCACCAACTACCTGGAGTTCGACGACCAGGCCTACGCTTGCCTCTTCGCCCGCGACATCACCGACCGCAAGCAGGCGGAGCGGGAGCTGCGGCGGGCCAAGGAGCAGGCCGAGGCGGCCAACCACGCCAAGAGCGAGTTCCTGGCCAACATGAGCCACGAGCTGCGCACCCCGCTGAACGCCATCATCGGCTTCTCGGAGATCCTGGCCATGCAGATCTTCGGGCCCCTGGGCTCGGAGCGCTACCGCTCCTACGTCGAGGACATCCATCAGAGCGGCAACCACCTGCTGGGCATCATCAACGGCATCCTCGACCTCTCCAAGGCGGAGGCGGGCAAGCTGACTCTCGACGAGACCGAGGTCGACCTGGCGGAGGTCCTGCGCCAGAGCGGCCGTATGTTCCGCACCAAGGCGGCCGAGCAGGGCATCAAGCTGATCTTCGACCTGCCCGAGAACCTGCCCGCGATCCGCGCCGACTCGCGTCTGGTCAGCCAGGTCGTGATCAACCTGATCTCCAACGCGATCAAGTTCACCAACCAGGGCACGGTGGCGGTGAGCCTGGGGCGCGACGCCGAGGGCGACTGCTGTATCCGGGTCCGCGACACCGGCGTCGGCATCGCCAAGGAGAACATCGCGAAGGTCGTCGAGCCCTTCGTCCAGGTCGAGAGCGCCTTCAGCCGCGGCCACGAGGGAACCGGCCTCGGCCTGCCCTTCGTCCAGAAGATCATGGAGCTCCACGGCGGCGGCCTGTCGATCGAGAGCGAGCTGGGCGAGGGCACGACGGTGACCGTGCACTTCCCGGCCGAGCGGGTCGCGCTGCGGAGCCCGCCGCGCCTGGAAACGGCGCATCACGACCGGCGCGCGAAGAAGGAAGCGGTCGCCTGAGGCCGCGCCGTGCCGGGCGGCGGCCTGTCGGGCCCCGGTTCGTTCGATCCGGTTGATCTAGTTGAGGACGCGTCCGTCCTGGCCTCGCGCCAGGAGCCGGTTGACCGAGGCCATGACCGCCTCCAGCTCGGGCCCGAGGCTGGTCTCGATTTCAGACGACAGGCGGTCCAGCATGATGTGGCTGTACTGCGGGCGCCAAGTCTGCGCCTTCTCCCAGCCGACCTCCTGGATCAGCTCGGTCGCGATGAGGAAGGGCCGGAGCATGGGGTCCGGCAGTCCGGTCTTGCGAAAGAGCTTGCGGAAGCCGTCCGGCCCGCCGTCCTGCAGGACGGTGCGGGCGCTGGCGACCGGGATGCCGGCCAGCACGCCCATCGCGGCCTCGAAGAAGCGAAGATCGCCGAGGCAGAGCGACCGCAGCAGCAGGGTCGGCGACAGGCGGCTCTGGGACTTCAGCCGCTTGGCCAGCTCGCGGGCCCCGGCCTCCGAGCCTTCGGACTTGGCCGCCTGGGCCAGGGTCCTCTCGCTGCCCTGGCGGATCAGCTCGGCAGCGATCTCCGGCGGCAGCTCCTGCTTGCGGACCAGCTCCTCGTGGAGGTCTTCCGCGATCACCGCGATCAGCTTCTCGGTCACCGAAAGCGGCAGCATCGGGCGGGCGACCAGGAGCCGCTGGATGTCGCGAAAGGCGCCGAAGTCCGTGATCACCCGGCCGTAGCCGGTCTCCGAGATCTGGGCGCCGTCGTTGCCGAGCAAGACCTTGATGGCGCTTTGGTCCCGGCTGGCGATCAGCGCGTCTGAGACCCGCGAGGTGACGTCGTCGCGCGACGCCACCGCGGCCAGCTTCGTCGCGGTCCCGGCTTCGATCACGGCGATCAGGTCCTCGTCGGTCAGGACGCTGGAGTAGCGGATCACCGGCAGGGCGACGGACTCGACGTCGGACGCCAACTGGCAGGCCACGGTCCGGGGCAGGAAGGGGCAGGACTTGGCGTGTTCCGCGACCGCCTGCCGGACCGAGACCTCCAAGTCCCGGGCCAGCAGCTCGAGGATCTCTCCGGCGAGCTGGCGCTCGGTCTGGCGCAGGCTGCCGTAGGACAGCGCCTGTGCGATGCTGGCAGCGGTCTCCGCCCGGCCGCGCGGCGTGGGATCGGCGAGGAGCCGCTTGACGGAGTCCTTGGAAAGCGCGACGGGGCTGTTCATCTACACTCTGCTGCTCTGCGCAAGGGCATCGGCCGGCGGCGCGGGCCGGCTTAGATAAATAGAATTATGCCTATATGGCTAAGAACATCATGAGGGCCGAGACATTAAGCATGGCTTAACGACACGGCCGCCGCGCCGGAGCCCCCAAAAGGTCTCTCGGAGGCCTCGCCGGCCTCGGTCCGGTCAGCCCGCGTGGCGCTGCGGCTGAGCCTCCGCGGCCTCGGAGACGACCAGGTTCCTGCCGTCCCGCTTCGCCTGGTAGAGCGCCGCATCGGCGCGCGCGATCAGGGCGCTCGCAGGCTCGCTCGGCCGCAGGGCGGCGGCGCCGATCGAGAGGGTGAGCCGGCCGTAGTCCTGCCCGCTGCGCTTGTTCTGCAGGCGTTTCGAGGCCAGCGTCCCGCGGATCTGCTCGGCCACCCGCAGGCCGTCTTCCAGCGTGGTGTCCGGCAGGATGACCGCGAACTCCTCGCCGCCGTAGCGCGCCGGCAGATCCCGGCCCTTGACGCAGGATTTGAGGGTCATGGCGACGACCTTCAGCACCTCGTCGCCGATCTGATGGCCGAAGGTGTCGTTGAAGCGCTTGAAGTGATCGATGTCGACCAGCAGCAGGCAAAGCGGGCTCCGGCCCTGCAGCCTGCGCTCGCGCTCGCTCTGCAGGCGGGAGTCGAAGAACTTCCGGTTGGCGATGCCGGTCAGGGCGTCGGTGACGGCCTCCTGGCGCGCTTCCTGGAGGTTGCGGCGGAGGTCGTCGATCTCCTGGGAGGAACTGGCCAGGCTTTGCTCCAGCTCGCGGTTGCGCGCCACGACCTGGCCGGTCTCGGCGGCCAGGTCGGCCAGCACCGCCTGGATGGCCGCCGGCGCCCCCGCGCTGGAGAGCTGGTCCGAGAAGACCGCCAGCTTGTCGCCATAGGCCA
>JANQGU010000409.1 GCA_028282935.1 Kiloniellales bacterium | reverse complement strand
GAGTTCGTCAACTGCGTGCGCTTCCTGGGTCCGGCCTTCGGCGGCATCAACCTGGAGGACATCAAGGCGCCGGAGTGCTTCATCATCGAGCAGCGCCTGAAGGAGCTGCTGGACATCCCGGTCTTCCACGACGACCAGCACGGCACCGCGATCATCGCCGCGGCCGGGCTGATCAATGCGGTGCAGCTGACCGGCCGCAAGCTGGCCGACATCAAGATGGTCATCAACGGCGCCGGCTCGGCCGGCATCGCCTGCGCCGAGCTGCTGAAGGCCATGGGCGTGCCGAACGACGCCATCATCCTCTGCGACACCCGGGGCGTGATCTACCAGGGCCGCGGGGCCGGCATGAACCAGTGGAAGTCGGCCCACGCCGTGCCCAGCGAGGCGCGCAGCTTGGAGGACGCCCTCAAGGGTGCCGACGTCTTCTTCGGGCTCTCGGTCAAGGACGCGGTCAGCCGGGAGATGGTGGCGTCGATGGCCGAGAAGCCGATCATCTTCGCCATGGCCAACCCGGACCCGGAGATCGCGCCGGAGGCGGTCAAGGAGGTGCGTTCCGACGCGATCATCGCCACCGGGCGTTCGGACTATCCGAACCAGGTCAACAACGTGCTCGGCTTTCCCTACATCTTCCGCGGCGCCCTCGACGTCCGCGCCTCGACCATCAACATGGAGATGAAGATCGCCGCCGCCGAGGCCCTGGCCAAGCTGGCCCGCGAGGACGTGCCGGACGAGGTCGACCGGGCCTATGCCGGGCGGCGCCTGCGCTACGGCCCGGACTACATCATCCCGGCACCCTTCGATCCGCGTCTCATCGTCGACGTCCCCAAGGCGGTGGCGAAGGCGGCGGTTGCGACCGGGGTGGCGCGCAAGCCGCCGGAGGACATGGAGGCCTACCGCAAGCAGCTCTCGGCCCGCCTCGACCTTTCGGCAGCCTCGCTGCAGCTCATCTTCGACCGGGTCCAGGCCAACCCGCAGCGCATGGTCTTCGCCGAGGGCGAGGAGCGGAAGTCGATCCGGGCGGCGCTAGCCTACCAGAACGCCGGCTACGGCCAGGCGGTCCTGATCGCCCGCGAGGAGAAGGTCGCCGAGGCCGCCCAGGCCATGGGCGTCGACATCGACAGCCTGGAGATCCACAACGCCCGGCTGTCCGAGCGCAACGAGGCCTACACCAAGTTCCTCTACGAGCGGCTGCAGCGCCGGGGCAAGCTCTACCGCGACTGCCAGCGCATGGTGAACCAGAACCGCAACGTCTTCGCCGCCTGCATGGTCGCCAAGGGCGATGCCGACGGCATGGTGACCGGCTTGACCCGCAGCTTCGGCGTGTCCTTCGACGACCTGCGCCGGGTCATCGACCCCAAGCCGGGGCACCGGGCCTTCGGCCTGACCATCTTCGCCCAGCGCAACCGCACGGTCTTCCTGGCCGACACCTCGGTCCACGAGCTGCCGACCCCGGAGCAGCTCGCCGACATCGCGATCCAGAGCGCGGCCCAGGCCCGCGCCATGGGCCACGAGCCCCGGGTCGCCCTGCTGTCCTTCTCGAACTTCGGCAATCCCCTGCGCGAGAAGGCGCTCCGCATCCGCCAGGCGGTGCAGGTGCTGGACGAACGCGACGTCGACTTCGAGTACGACGGCGAGATGCAGGCCAACGTGGCCCTGGACCACGCCCTGATGACCGGCCTCTACCCCTTCTGCCGACTGTCCGGCCCGGCCAACGTGCTGGTCATGCCGGCGCTGCACTCGGCCAACATCTCCGGCAAGCTGCTGCAACACCTTGGCGGCGGCACCGTGATCGGGCCGCTGCTGATCGGGCTGTCCAAGCCGGCCCAGATCGTCACCACCGGGGCGACGGTCAACGAGATAGTGACCGCCGCGGCGATCGCCGCCTACGAGGCCGTCGGCGCCGAATAGCCGCCCGGCGCCGGGCTGGAGTCGAGACAGGCGATTCGGAGCCGCCAGCGTTCCTCCACGCAGAGGCCGATCTATCTATATGAAGTAGATCAAATTATCCCGCTCAATTGATTCCAATCGCGCACGCTTTGATCTAGTCTGACCCGGTCGGGCAGCCCTGCGGCCGGTTCGGACGCGGGGTCGCCCGGCCCGAGGTCAGGCGAAAATCATGGCAAGACGCTCCGGCGCCTTCAGGCAGAGGATTGACGCGACCCTGGTCGTGGCGGCCCCCGGCGTGCTGGTGCTTGCGGCCCTGGCCGCCGGCGGCAGCCTCGCCTGGCCGACCGCCCTGGCCGCCATCGCCGCGGTCCTGCTGGCCAGCGCGCCGATCGCCGCCTGGCAGCTCCGGCGGCTGGAGCGCCTGTTGCAGCGCATCCGGGACCTGGCGGAGAGCGGCGGGCAGCGATCGTCCGAAGAGGACGACCAGGCCCTGTCGAGCCATATCGGCCCACCGCTGGAGCCGGCCGTCGCCGAAGCCGACGAGAAGCTGCGCCTCCGCGAGGCCGCCCTGCGCGCCAAGCTGACCAGCAGCGAGGCCGTACTCTCGGCCCTGCCCGATCCGATGATCCTGCTCGACGCCGAGACCCGCCTGCTGCGCCTCAACACCTCGGCCGAGGCGCTGTTCGGCCAGGGCAAGGAGGGCCGCGCCCTGGTCGAGATCCTGCGCCACCCCGAAGTGGTCGACGCGGCGGAGCGCGCCTGCAGGGGCGAATGGGTCGGCGGCGTCGAGTTTCAGTTGCCCGGCGCGATCGAGCGCTCCTTCCAGGCGCGTCTGAGCCCCCTGGCCGGCAACGACGAGCAGGCGGCGGTCCTCAGCCTGCACGAGCTGACCGCGATCCGCCGGGCCGAGCGGCTGCGCGGCGACTTCGTCGCCAACGCCAGCCACGAGCTGCGCACGCCGCTGGCCAGCCTGGTCGGCTTCATCGAGACCCTGCGCGGCCCGGCGCGCGACGACGACACAGCCCGGGACCGCTTCCTGTCGATCATGGAAGAACAGGCCCAGCGCATGTCGCGCCTGATCGAGGACCTTCTGTCCCTGTCGCGGATCGAGCTGGACGAGCACACGCCGCCCAAGAACCAGGTCGATCTGGCCCAGATCCTGCGCAGCACGGTCAGCGCCCTGGAGATCCAGGCCCGCAAGAAGCAGATGCGGATCCAGCTCGAGCTGGGGGGACGCGAGCCGGAGGTCCTGGGCAACGAGGACGAGCTGAACCAGCTCTTCCAGAACCTGGTCGACAACGCGGTGAAGTACGGCCGGCCGAAGACCGCGGTCCGGGTCGTCGTCGAACCCATCGAGATGCCCAGCGAGGTCAGTGGCCGGCGGGCCGTCGCCGGGATCAAGGTCTCGGTGATCGACCAGGGCGAGGGCATCGCCCGCGAGGACATCCCGCGCCTGACCGAACGCTTCTACCGGGTCGACAAGGCCCGCTCCCGTGCGCTGGGCGGCACCGGCCTGGGCCTGGCGATCGTCAAGCACATCGCCAACCGCCACCGCGGCCGCCTGACCATCGAGAGCCAGCCGGGCCAGGGTTCGCGCTTCTCGATCCACCTGCCGCTGGCCGGCGAGGCCGCGGCAGGGGGCGGTCGCGCCGCGCAGCCCGCGGCCGAATAGCTGCCCTGCGGAAATCGCAGGGCGAAACCGCGTGATTCGGCCGCGGGCTGTCAAAAAACTGTAACACAGCTGTAGTAATTCCATCTTCGTGCCCGCATAGGGTCGCGCCGTCCCGGCGGATCGCAGGGCTTGGCCTGAGCCTGTTCGGGGCTTGGCCAGGGCTTGGGAGGAACGATGCCCGGCCCCCGCACCTTCGGGCCCCAAAAGAGATCGAAAACCTGGGAGTACATCTCGTGATCAAGAAGTTCCTTGCAGTGGCCATGGTTGCCGGCATGGCGACCGCGGCTTTCGCCGCGCCCTCCGCGGCCCGCGATCAGATCCGGATCGTCGGATCTTCCACCGTCTTCCCCTTCTCCACCGCGGTTGCCGAGCAGTTCGGCAAGACGACCAAGTTCAAGACCCCGGTGGTCGAGAGCACCGGCTCCGGCGGCGGCATGAAGCTGTTCTGCTCGGGCATCGGCGTCGAGCACCCCGACATCACCAATGCCTCGCGGCGCATCAAGTCCTCGGAGTTCGAGACCTGCACCAAGAACGGCATCAAGATCACCGAGGTGAAGATCGGCTTCGACGGGATCGTGCTGGCCAACGCCAAGAGCGGCCCCTCGCTGACGCTCACCAAGAAGCAGATCTTCCAGGCCCTGGCCAAGGAAGTCCCGGTCGACGGCAAGATGGTCGCCAACCCCTACGAGAAGTGGAGCGACATCGACCCCTCGCTGCCCGACAGCAAGATCGAGGTCCTGGGCCCGCCGCCGACCAGCGGCACCCGTGACGCCTTCGTCGAGCTGGCCATGGAAGGCGGCGCCAAGGGCTTCGAGTCCCTCGCCGCGCTGCGCAAGAGCGACAAGAAGGCCTTCAAGGCGGCCGCGCACACCATCCGCGAGGACGGCGCCTTCATCGAGGCCGGCGAGAACGACAACCTCATCGTCCAGAAGCTCGAGGCCAACCCGAATGCCATCGGCATCTTCGGCTTCAGCTTCCTCGACCAGAACGGCGACAAGATCAAGGGCGCGACCGTCGACGGCGCCCAGCCGACCTTCGAGAAGATCGCCGGCGGCGAATACGGCGTCTCGCGCTCGCTGTACTTCTACGTCAAGCAGCAGCACGTCGGCGTGGTGCCCGGCATCGCCGAGTACGTCTCCGAGTTCACCAGCGACAAGGCCTGGGGCGAGGAGGGCTACCTCATCGACAAGGGGCTGATCCCGCTGCCCGACGCCGACCGCAAGACGGTCGCGGACGGCGCCCGCAACCTCGAGCCGCTGTCCATGTAGCAGACGAGGTCATCGCCGGCAGCCGCCGTTCCAAACCCGGCTGCCGGCGTTTCCTTCTTCCCCCGCTGCCGATATTCGTTTGTCTGATTTCGACTAGGTTGCTTCGTTAGGGCATTCAGCGGCGACGAGGCCCGAAGAGCCGGGCCGGCGCCGAGACGACAAGAAGACGGGCACAATGGAAACCCTGATTTTTCTCTCGGCGTTCTGCCTGCTCTGCGCCTTCGGCTTCTATCTCGGCCGCGCGCGCGCCCTGGTGACCGCCGGCGGTCGAGCGAGCGAACTGCATTCGCGGCCGCACTACTACGGCTCCTACGTCGCCATCTGGTGCGGCCTGCCCGCCCTGCTGGTCGCGGGGGCCTGGCTGGTCCTGGAGCCGCTGCTCGCCGGCTGGGTCCTGACCGCGAACCTGCCGGCCAGCGCCGCGACCCTCAGCGAGGGCCAGCTCTCGCTGCTGATCACCGACATCAAGAACCTGGCGACCGGCAACGTCACCAGCCGCGCCGCCGACCCGGAGCTGATCGCCGCCGCCGAGTCCTATGCCCGCTTCCGCGACATCGGCCGCATCGCCATGTTCGGCGTCATGGTCGCGGTCGCGGTCGGCGGCCTCGGCTACGCCCGCCAGCGCGTCCTGCCGAGGCTGCGGGCCCGCAACAGCGTCGAGCGGGTCGCCATGGTCACCATGCAGGTGGCCTCGACCATCGCCATCCTGACCACCGTCGGGATCGTCGGATCCCTGCTGTTCGAGGCCCTGCGCTTCTTCGCCAAGGTGCCCTTCACCGAGTTCCTCTTCGGCCTGGACTGGAGCCCGCAGACCGCGCTGCGCGCCGACCAGGTCGGCGCCTCGGGCGCCTTCGGCGCGATCCCGCTCTTCGCCGGCACCATGATGATCACGGTGATCGCGATGCTGGTCGCGGTGCCGATCGGCCTGTTCTCGGCGATCTACATGTCCGAGTACGCCGGGCCGCGGGTCCGGGCCACGGTCAAGCCGGTCCTGGAGGTGCTGGCCGGGGTGCCGACCGTGGTCTACGGCTTCTTCGCCGCCCTGACGGTGGCGCCCTTCTTCCGCAACTTCGGCGAGAGCCTGGGCCTGACCGTCTCCTCGGAATCGGCCTTGGCCGCGGGCATGGTGATGGGGATCATGATCATCCCCTTCGTGTCCTCGCTCTCCGACGACGTGATGAACGCCGTGCCCCAGACCCTGCGCGACGGCGCCTACGCCCTGGGCGCGACCAAGGCGGAGACCATCAAGCAGGTCATCGTCCCGGCCGCCCTGCCGGGCATCGTCGGCGGCGTGCTGCTGGCGGTCAGCCGCGCGATCGGCGAGACTATGATCGTGGTCATGGCCGCCGGCCTGGCCGCCAATCTGACGGCCAACCCGCTGGAGGCGGTGACCACGGTGACGGTCCAGATCGTCACCTTGCTGGTCGGCGACCAGGAGTACGACAGCGCCAAGACCCTGGCGGCCTTCGCCCTGGGCCTGATGCTCTTCACCGTCACGCTGGTGCTCAACGTCGCGGCCCTGCACGTGGTCCGCAAGTATCGAGAGAAGTATGACTGATACCTCCCTGCCCTTGTTGGACACCATCGGGTCGAAGGCCTGGGACAAGCGGCTAAAACGCCGCTACGCCGCCGAGCGACGCTTCCGCTTCTACGGCGCCCTGGCGATCGCCGCCGCCATCGGCGTGCTCGCGCTGCTGCTGGTCAGCATCGTCAGCAAGGGCTACACCGCCTTCTGGCAGACCGAGATCGCGCTGGAGATCACCTTCGACGGCGAGTTCATCGACCCCGAGGGCACGGGCGATCCCGAGGTGCTGGCCCTGGGCGACTACCAGAGGCTGCTGCGCACGGCGATCCGCGAACGCTTCCCCGAGGTGACCGAGCGGCGGGACCGGCGCAAGCTGAGCCGCCTGCTGTCCTCGGGCGCCGACACCACCCTGCGCGACATGGTGCTGGCGGACCCCGGCATCATCGGCAGCACGCAGCGGATCTGGGTCACGGCCTCCGACGACGTCGACAGCTTCAACAAGGGCAAGATCGACCGCAACGTACCCGAGGCCGACCGCCGGGTCAGCGACCAGGAGATCGTCTGGCTGGACGCCCTCCAAGCCGAGGGCGCGGTCCGCAGCAGCTTCAACACCATCTTCTTCACCAGGGGCGACAGCCGCGAGCCCGAGCAGGCGGGGATCTGGGGCGCCCTGGTCGGCTCCTTCCTGACCCTGCTCGTGACCCTGGCGCTCAGCTTCCCGATCGGCGTCCTGAGCGCGGTCTACCTGGAGGAGTTCGCGCCCAAGAACCGCTGGACCGACCTGATCGAGGTCAACATCAACAACCTGGCGGCGGTGCCCTCGGTGGTCTTCGGCCTGCTCGGCCTGGCGGTCTTCCTGGGCCCCGTCGGCCGCTACGTCGGGCTGGAGCGCTCCATGCCCCTGGTCGGCGGCATGGTGCTGGCGCTGATGACCCTGCCGACCATCATCATCGCGGCGCGGGCGGCGATCAAGGCGGTGCCGCCCTCGATCCGCGAGGCCGCGCTGGGGGTCGGGGCGTCCAAGCTGCAGGTCATGACCCACCACGTGCTGCCGCTGGCCATGCCCGGGATCCTGACCGGGACAATCATCGGCATGGCCCAGGCGTTGGGCGAGACCGCGCCGCTGCTGATGATCGGCATGGTCGCCTTCATCGTCGACATCCCGGGCTGGATCGACGATTCGGCGACCGTCCTGCCGGTGCAGATCTTCATCTGGGCCGACAGCCCCGAGCGCGCCTTCGTCGAGCGCACCTCGGCGGCTATCATGGTCCTGCTCGGATTCCTGATTCTCATGAACGCGCTCGCCGTGCTGCTGCGCAAGCGCTTCGAACGCCGCTGGTAGGAGGAGAAGACCGATGGCCGCAGTGGAGACGACCGTCGCTGCCGACAGCGCAAACAAGAACCTGCCGCCCGCGCCCGCCGAGGCCGAGCCGGCCACGGCCAAGATGGTGAGCCGCGACGTCAACGTCTTCTACGGCGACAAGCAGGCGCTGAAGGACGTCAGCCTGGACATCAACGCCAACCAGGTCATCGCCTTGATCGGGCCCTCGGGCTGCGGCAAGTCGACCTACCTGCGCTGCCTGAACCGGATGAACGACGTCATCGACGGCTGCCGGGTCGAGGGCCGGATCACGCTCGACGGCAACGACATCTACAACCCCAAGCTCGACGTCGTGCAGCTGCGCGCCCGGGTCGGGATGGTGTTCCAGAAGCCCAATCCCTTCCCCAAGTCGATCTACGACAACATCGCCTACGGGCCGCGCATCCACGGCCTGGCCGACGGCCGGGGGCAACTCGACCAGGTGGTCGAGACCAGCCTGCGCAAGGCCGGCCTCTGGGAGGAGGTCAAGGACCGCATGGACCAGCCGGGCACCGGGCTGTCCGGCGGCCAGCAGCAGCGCCTCTGCATCGCGCGGGCGATCGCGGTCAGCCCCGAGGTGATCCTGATGGACGAGCCCTGCTCCGCCCTCGATCCCATCGCCACCGCAAGGATCGAAGAGCTGATGGACGAGTTGAGGGAGAACTACACCATCGTCATCGTCACCCACTCGATGCAGCAGGCCGCGCGGGTCTCCCAGCGCACCGCCTTCTTCCATCTGGGCGACCTGGTCGAGCAGGGCGAGACCGAGCAGATCTTCACCAACCCCCGGGACGAGCGCACCCAGGGCTACATCACCGGCCGCTTCGGTTGAACCGGCCCGAATATCCGACACGGAGGTCGCCGTGACCAAGACAGCCGATCACATCGTCAAGGCCTTCGACGAGCAGCTCGAGGAGCTGCGCCGCACCATCGTGCGCATGGGCGGCATGGTCGAAGCCGAGCTCGCCGGCGCGGTCGAGGCCCTGACCCGACGCGACGCCGAGATGGCGCAGCGGATCATCGAGTCCGACAAGGAGGTCGACGCCCTGGAGCAGAAAGTCGACGAGCTGGTGATCCGCCTGCTGGCCCTGCGCCAGCCCATGGCCGTGGACCTGCGGGAGGTGCTCTGCGCCCTCAAGATCTCGACCGACCTGGAGCGCATCGGCGACTACGCCTGCAACATCGCCAAGCGGGCCATGGCGCTCAGCCAGATGCGCCCGATCCGCTCGATGCACTCGCCCAAGCGCATGACCCGGCTGGTCCAGTCGCAGATCAAGAAGGTCGTCGACGCCTACGTCGAGCGCGACGCCGAGAAGGCCCTCGAGGTCTGGCGCGGCGACGAAGAGGTCGACGAGATGTACACCAGCCTGTTCCGCGAGCTTCTGACCTACATGATGGAAGACCCGCGGGACATCACGCCGGGCACCCACCTGCTCTTCGTCGCGCGCAACATCGAGCGCATCGGCGACCACGCGACCAACGTCGCGGAGTACATCTACTACCTGGACAGCGGCGAGTGGATCACCTCCGGCCGGCCCAAGGCCGACACCTCCAGCTTCTCGGTGGTGGAGCCGGAGGCCGGCGTGGTCGAGACGCTGAAGAGCAAGCGCGACGACGACAGCGGAACCTCTGACGTATGACACCCTTGATCCTGATCGTCGAAGACGAGATCCCTCTGGTCACCCTGCTCCGCTACAACCTGGAACGCGAGGGCTTCCGGGTCGCCGAGGCCCACGACGGCGAAGAGGCCCTGCTGGCGGTCAAGGAAGAGACTCCCGAGCTGATCCTGCTCGACTGGATGCTGCCGCACCTTTCGGGACTGGAGGTCTGCCGCCAGCTGCGCCGCCACAACGGCGCGCGCGAAGTGCCGATCATCATGCTGACCGCCCGCGGCGAGGAGGCCGACAAGCTGCGCGGCCTGGACAGCGGCGCCGACGACTACATCACCAAGCCCTTCTCGCCGGCCGAGCTGATCGCCCGGATCCGCGCGGTCCTGCGCCGTGCCCAGCCGGCGGTGGCCAGCGAGATCCTGCAGTTCGAGGACCTGATCATGGACCTGGCGGCGCACCGGGTCCGGCGCGGCGCCCGCGAGGTCCGGCTCGGTCCCACGGAGTTCCGGCTGCTGCGTCACCTGCTGCGCTCGCCGGGCCGGGTTTACAGCCGCGAGCAGCTTCTGGACGCGGTCTGGGGCCGGGACATCTACGTCGAGCCGCGCACCGTCGACGTCCACATCCGCCGCCTGCGCAAGGCGCTGAACGCCGACGAGGAGCCGGACCTCATCCGCACCGTCCGCGCCGCGGGCTACGCCCTGGACCGTCCCAACGTGGTCGCCCGGGCTTGACTCGCCCGGACCTGACTGGCCTGGGCCCGACGGGGCCGGCTAAAGCGCCCGGGTCAGGACGATCGCCAGGGTAATCACGATCGGGCTCAGCACGGTCGAGACCACCACCGTGGCCGAGGCGATCTCCGCGCCGCGGCCATACTGGGCGCTGAAGATCGCCAGCAGGACCCCGACCGGCACGCAGCTTCCGACGATCAGCAGGTTGCGCAGGTCGACCGGCAGCCCGGGCAGGAGCAGGACCGCGAGGGTGGTCAGGACCGGCGCCACGCAGAGCCGCAGTACAACCCCCCAGGCGACCGCCCGGCCGGAGATCCGCCAGCCGCTGGCCGCGAGCTGCGCGCCCAGGCCGAAGAGCGCGACCGCGACGTAGGCGCTGCCGACGACCTGCAGCGGCTGGGCGACCACCCGCGGCAGGTCCACGTCGAGGGCGTTGAGCAGCAGCCCCAGCGCCACCGCCGGGATCAGCGGCGTGGCGAAGATCTCCTTCAGGTTGCCGGCCAGGCTGCGCCGGCCCTCGGCCAGCATCAGCGGCAGCACGACCAGGATCAGGATCCCCAGGAGCGCGGTGATCACCGCCTGGTGCAACACGTAGTCGGGCCCGAAGGCCAGCTCGATCACCGGGATTCCGAAGTTGCCCGAGTTGGCGAAGGCCGCCGAGAGCGCGACCACCGGCCGGGCCCCGGCGGATAGCCCGGCGCCCCGCGCGACCAGCCAGCCGACGCCCAGCAGGACGAAGAACTGCACCACCGTGAAGATCGCCGTGGTCTGGACCTGGGCCAGCGGCAGCTCGGCGGTCGCCAGGCTGTGGACCAGGAAGCAGGGCAGGGTGACGTAGATCAACAGGCGGTTGAGGGTCGCGATGTCGAAGCCGACCCGCCACTGCATGACGAAGCCGAAGGCGGCGATCAGGACCACGGGCAGGGTGATGTCGACGACGACGTCGAGGAGGATCTGCATGAGGCGGCAGCGGAGCGGTCAGCGGCCGAGGGCCTGGCGGTAGGCGGCCTCGGCCTCGGCGCCGAAGACCGCGAAGACGATCCGCTTCAGGCTGCTCCCGCCCGTCAGATGCTCGCGACAGGCGGCGACGGCGATCCCGGTCGCGCGGTCCAGCGGAAAGCCGTAGATCCCGGTCGAGATCGCCGGAAAGGCGATCGAGGCAAGACCTCGCTCCCCGGCGAGATCCAGGGCGCTGCGGTAGGCGCCGGCCAGCGCCGCCTCTTCACCCTGGTCGCCGCCGTGCCAGACCGGCCCCACCGCGTGGATCACGTGGCGCGCCGTCAGCTCGAAGCCCGGCGTGATCCGCGCCTCGCCGGTCGGACAGCCGCCCAGCGCCCGGCAGGCCCGGGCCAGCTCCGGCCCCGCCGCCCGGTGGATCGCCCCGCAGACCCCGCCGCCCGGCTGCAGGCGGTCGTTGGCCGCGTTGACGATGGCGTCGACGTCCAGGGTCGTGATGTCGCCCTGAAAGATCTCGAGTCGGTCGTCTCTGTCCGCCACGCCGCCTAGCCTTCTCGCTTCGTCCGCCAGAACAAGTATACCGCAAGCAGGATCGAGGGAATGCCCGCGCAGGACACAAAGATGAAGAAGTTGCTGTAGGCCTCGGGATTCAGGGTCGCGTTCGTGACGCTGTCGACCTCCAGACCCAGCCAGTAGGCCAGCTTCCCCGACTGACTGCCAAGGAGCTTGCCGGGCAGGGTCATGAGCGACGAGAAAAGCGCGTATTGCGTCGCCGTGTAGTTGCTGCTGGTCAGCCCGGACAGATAGGCGATGAAGACCGTACCCGCCAAGCCGCCCGTGATGTTGTCCGCACAGATCGTGATCGCGAGCACGGGAACGCTGTGGCCGGCGATTGCCAGCCAGGCAAAGAAAAGGTTGGTTCCCGCGATCATGCATGCGGCGAGGATCAGGGGCGTCCTTATCCCGTGGCGTGCGACCAGGAGTCCGCCGAGGAAGGCCCCGGCGAGCGTCATGAAGATGCCGAAGGTCTTCACGACAACGGCCACCTCGCCTTCCGAGAACCCGAGATCGACATAAACCTTCGAGGTCATCGACTGCATCATCACGTCGCTGATCCGAAAGACCGCGACGAAGAGCAGGACGGCGATTGCGAGCCAACCCAGACGCACAGCGAAATCGACGAAGGGACAGACCACGGCGCCGATGACCCAGGCGAAAACCTCGCGCAGGTAGCGGTTCATCTTCCGCGAGCGGGAAATGAAGGCCAACACCCGTTCCTCCCGCAGGTAGGCGGTGCTGTCGCGCGTGACCGTCGGCTCCCGGATCACCAGGACGGTGACGATCCCGACCAGGGTCAGGGCCGCCATGCAAAGGTAGGCGAAGGGCCAGCTGAACTTGCCTGCCAGATAGAGCGCCACCGCGCCGGCGAAGAACAAGGCGACCCGATAACCGAACTGATAGCTCGCGGCCATGGCGGCCTGGTAGAAGCGCTCGACCGCCTCGATCCGGTAGGCATCCAGCGCCACGTCCTGGGTCGCGGAAGAGAAGGCCACCAGAAGCGCCAGATAGACCATGAGCGTCAACTGGGTCTTGGGGTCGGTCATCGAGAGTCCGAGAAGGCCGAGACCGATGCCGATCATGGCGAGCAGCATCCAACTCCGCCGCCGCCCCATCACCCGGGTCAGGATCGGAATCGGGAGACGGTCAACGAAAGGCGACCAGAGGAACTTGATCGAATAGGTCAGCCCGATCAGCGACATCGTCGCGATGGTGTCGGGGGTGTAACCGGCGCGCGCCAGCCAGAAATGGAAGGTCGAAAACACCAGAAGAAACGGCAGGCCGGCCGAAAAGCCGAGAAAGGCCATGCCGATCACACGGCGGTGGGCGTAGATCGCGAGCGATTCGCGCCAGCTGCGGCCGGCCTCCGTGGGCCGGGATGTGGCCGTGCCCTCTGCCCCGGTCACCTAGGGGGCCTCAGTCACCGGGCGCGGCCATGCAGTCTTCGAGGTGCCGGGCCAGGTCGACCTCGGGACGGGCGCCGAAGTGCGAGATGATCTCGGCCGCGGCGATGGCGCCGATGCGCCCGCAGTCGTAGAGGCTGTCGCCGCGGGTGTAGCCGAAGAGGAAGCCGGCGGCATAGAGGTCGCCGGCCCCGGTCGTGTCCACGACCTTCGCCACCGGCGCGGCGTCGACGACGTGGACCTCGTCGCCGGCCAGGACCACCGAGCCGTGCTCGCTGCGGGTCAGGGCCGCGACCTCGCAGTGGTTGCGCACCGCCTGCAGGGCGGCGTCGAAGCCCTCCACCTGGTAGAGCGCGCAGATCTCCTGCTCGTTGGCGAAGAGGATGTCGACGTGGTGCTCGACCAGGTCGCGGAAGGCGGCGCGATGGCGTTCGACGCAGAAGGGATCGGACAGGGTCAGCGAGACCTTGCGACCCGCGGCCCGCGCGATCTCGGCGGCCTTGACGAAGGCCGCCTTGGCCGCCGGCGGATCGAAGAGGTAGCCCTCCATGTAGGTCACCTTGGCCGCGGCGATGACCTCGGGGTCGACGCCGTCGGGGCCCAGCTCGGTCGCGGCGCCGAGGAAGGTCGCCATGGTCCGCTGGGCATCGGGCGTGACGAAGATCAGGCAGCGCCCGCTCGGCGGTCCCGAGGTCGCGGGCGGAGTCTCGAAGTGGACCCCGGCGGCGCGGATGTCGTGGCGGAAGATGCCGCCGATCTGATCGTTGCGGACCTTGCCGATGAAGGCGGCGCGGCCGCCCAGCGAGGCGACCCCGGCCAGGGTGTTGGCGGCGGAGCCGCCGGAGATCTCACGCGCCGGGCCCATGTGGTCATAGAGGCTCTCGGCCCGGGGCCCGTCGATCAGGGTCATGCTGCCCTTGGGCAGCCCCTGCTGCTCGACCAGGGCGTCGTCGGCCTGGGTCAGCACGTCGACGATCGCGTTTCCGATTCCGACGACATCGAAGGACAGTTCCGGCATGGCGGCTCTCGGTGGTTCACGGGGCGGGCGGCCGGAGTGTATCGCCGGCCCCCGAGTGCGACAAGCGGCGCCACAAGCCGCGCCGCAGGCGCCGGGCCGGGACGGGCCGACCCGGGCAAAGATCTTGCTGCGCCGGGTCCGCCGGGCTACACCCCGGGCCATGCTGGCGCAGCTTGCAAAAGCCTTCGAGCAACTGGGCGATCCCCGGATCCGCGGCCTGGTCCTGGTCGCGATCCTGGCCGCGCTGGCGGTCCTGGTCGCGCTGTCCTTCGTCGCCTCCTACCTGCTGATGTGGGGCGGCGACGTCCTCAACGACTGGATGTTCTCGGGCGACGGCGACTCCTGGCTGCGCGGCGTCGTCGACTGGCTGGTCGACGCCGCCAGCATCGCCGCGGTGGTCTTCGCGAGCTTCCTGCTGTTCCCCGCGGCCATGGGCCTGGTGCTGAGCCTGTTCCTGGAGCGGGTCGCGGAGGCGGTCGAGGCGCGGCACTACCCGGCCTTGCCGCCGGCCCGCGAGCAGCCCCTGGGCGAGGCGATCTGGGGGGCGCTGGTCTTCGCCGCCGTGACCATCGGCGTCAATCTTCTGGCGCTGCCCTTCTACCTGCTGCTGCTGTTTTTACCGCCCTTCAACCTTCTCCTGTTCTATATGGTTAACGGTTACCTGCTGGGCCGCGAGTACTTCGAGCTGGTGGCGGTGCGGCGGCTCGACGCGCCGGCCGCGAAGCGCCTGCGGCGGGCCTCGAGAGCCCGGGTTTTCCTGGCCGGCGTGGTGGTCGCCCTGCTGTTGACGATCCCGGTCGTCAACATCGTGACGCCGGTGGTCGCGACCGCCTTCATGGTGCACGTGTTTCACCGCTTGAGAGAGCGCGCCGCCTGAGGTTTTGTGCTAACAAGAACGTCTTGAGCGAGCCGGGGGGCATCGAGGTCTAGAGGAGAGTGACCATGTTCGGCAAATCCAAGCACGGCGAGGCCAGGACCGGCGGCACCGGTCCGGACGCCACCTCGCGGCGCAGCAATGCGACCCAGGGCAGCGAGGCCGGCGGCCAAGCGCAGCGCGAGCTGGGCGCCCCGCGGGTGACAGACATGACCCGCCGGCCCTTCGAGCCTTCCGACGCCGGCGGCTTCCCGGGCGGCGAGACCGAAGGCAAGAAGCTGATCGTCGGGCGGGAAATCTGCCTGTCGGGCGAGATCAAGACCTGCGACCAGCTGGTCGTCGAGGGCAAGGTCGAGGCGACCCTGACCGACAGCCGGCGGCTCGAGATCTCCAGCACCGGGTTCTTCAAGGGCACGGCCAACATCCAGGAGGCCGACATCTCCGGGCGCTACCAGGGCGACCTGACGGTGATCGGCTGCCTCAGGGTCCGCGCGACCGGCTCGGTCGAGGGCGAGGTCCGCTACGGCGAGCTGGAGGTCGAGCGCGGCGGCCGGATCTCGGGCATGGTCGAGCTCGACGAGGACGAACAAGAGCGCAAGGCAAAGCGCCTTTCGGCGGCGGAATTCGTACAGGCGGCGGCAACGGACGGAAGCATGCAGGCGGCGGCACCCGCAGAGAAGACAAGATCGGCAAGGAGCTGAACAGCATGGCCAAGTGTGCCGCCCGGAAGTCTTCCGGGAAGGAGGGGCTGCGCCTGGCCCCGAGGACCGCAGCGCTGATTCTGGGCTTGGCCCTGGCGGCCTGCGCCAACGGATCGGTCAAGCCCGCCGGGACCGGCACCGCCGCGACGGGGCCGGACGCCACGGCCGAGGCCACCGCGCAGCCGGCGGAAAGCGCCGGCGTCCCGACTGAGGAAACCGGGGCCACAGAAGCCGGAGCCGTAGAAGGCGGGGCTGGGGACGCGGCGAGCGAGGACGCGGTCGATCCGACCGGGCCGAACCCGCCGATCCTCGCGGCCGCGCCGGCGACCAAGCCGGCCATCGACCACGATCCCAAGGCCCTGATCGGCCTGGACCGCAGCGGGCTGTCCAAGCTTTTGGGCGAGCCGCGCCTAGTCCGCCGCGAGAGCCCGGCGGAGATCTGGCAGTATGTCGGCACGGAATGCGTCTTCGACGTCTTCCTCTACGAGGAGAAGGGCGCCTACAAGGTGATCCACGCCGAGGCGCGGGGCGACGAGGTGCCCCAGAAGACCGAGCCGCGCGTCTGCCTGAACCAACTGCTGCGCGACCGGCTGGACGAACCGGTCAGCTGAAGCCTTCCGACGAAAGCGAGACTCAGGCGGAACTCCGCAGCGCCCGCGCCCGCCGGGTGCTGGCGCCGCTGCGCTTGCCGCCCGTCCCCGCTTTCTTGGCGGCCTTCTTGGCCGGCTTGGCCGGGGCTTCCAGGGTGGTCTTCGCCTTGTAGGCGCAGAGGTCGCGGACCGTGCAGGCGGGGCAGTCCGGCTTGCGCGCCTTGCAGACATAGCGCCCGTGCAGGATCAGCCAGTGATGGGCGTGGAGCTTGCGTTCCTTCGGGACCCGCTTCTCCAGCTTCTTCTCGACTTCCAGCGGCGTCTTGCCCGGGGCCAGGCCGGTGCGGTTGCCGACCCGGAAGAGATGCGTGTCGACCGCGATGGTCGGCTCCCCAAAGGCGATGTTGAGCACCACGTTGGCCGTCTTGCGGCCGACGCCGGGCAACTTTTCAAGTTCCGCGCGATCGGCCGGCACTTCGCCCCCATGGTCGCGCAGCAGCAATTCCGACAGGCCGATCACGTTCTTGGCCTTGGCGTTGAACAGGCCGATCGTCTTGATGTGCTGTTTCAGCCGCTCTTCACCAAGGGCGACCATCGCCGCCGGCGTGTCCACTTGTTCGAACAGGTCCTTGGTCGCCTTATTGACCCCCACATCGGTTGCCTGGGCCGAAAGCACGACCGCGACCAGCAGCGTATAGGGGTTTTTGTAGTTCAGCTCGCTGGTCGGTTCCGGGTCGGACTCCGACAGGCGCCGGCCATGAAACGCGCCGATGTCGAAGAATTCTTCCGCCGCCTGT